>NZ_JBFRGF010000011.1:0-134514 GCF_052115205.1 Arthrobacter sp. 2RAF6
CGGGGCGGACCCACCAGCACCGCCAACGGGACGTTGCTCTGCAGCCATCACCACCACCTGATCCACAAGGAAGACTGGCACATCCAGGTCCGCAACCAGATCCCCTGGTTCATCCCGCCACCCCACACCGACCCACACCGGAAACCCCGCAGAAACCACTACTTCCAGATATGACCCCGAAATGGGCCGTGTCCTGCACCCACTGATCCTCCACAGGCGCTCTGCGGCGGCCCTGTCCACATAGCGCCGTTCCGGGCTGCTGCCGCAGGCTCGGACGTTCTAGGCTCGTGGATATGCCACGCAGGAACCGAGCCTCCCCCGCGGACGATGCTGCGAGTGCTGCTCGGCTCCGATTCGCTGTTCGTCTTGCACCACAGACGGACCACGAGGCTGTCGCGCAGCCGAGCCACGACAACAAATCGGAACCTTTGCTTCCATTGCAGACCTTGATGATATCCGGCTCGGGTGTGGCCGATTCGGGGGAGCCGTCAGGCACCGAAGACTTGTCCGAAGAGGCAGGATCTCCATCGCGGCTACGGTGGCGCACACCATGGCGCGTAGCCCTGTTGTTGGCTTTGCCTTGTTTGTTGCTGGTGGTTTGGTTCTTCTGGCAGTCCTGGTCCGGGCAGCCGACGATTGAGCCGCTCGTCCGAAGTTCACATGCGGGAGGAACTCCAGAAGCGGGTACGAGAAGTAGAACAGGCGGTGTCAACGAGGCTCCGGAACCTCACGATGGAGCCCAGCTACTTACAATCCACGTTGCCGGTGCGGTGAAGAATCCCGGGATTGTCAGAGTGCCCTCCGGTGCGCGGGTATTTGATGCGATCTCCGCTGCTGGTGGTGCGGATGCAGGAGCCCAGCTGGACAGCCTCAACCTTGCCGCCTTGGTGGAGGACTCGGCGAAGATCCACGTTCCGCGGATGGGGGAGGCGGCTCCGTCACAGCTTGTGGGGCCAGTTGGCAGTACTCCGACAGCCGGTAGCACAGGAGCCGGGACTTCTGCCGGCGGCAAAGTCAATCTCAACACCGCAACCGTTGAAGAACTCGATACCTTGCCGAAGGTCGGCCCCATCCTGGCCAAGCGCATCGTCGAATGGCGGCAGCAACACGGCCCGTTCGCTTCCGTGGAGGACCTCGATGCAGTGGATGGTGTTGGCCCCAAGATGATGGAGTCCCTTCTGCCATTGGTGACGGTTTAAGGTGCGTGGAGTCAAGGTGGGCCCGGGCCGCGTAGACCTTCGATTGGTCCCGTCTGCTATCCTCACGTGGGCTGTTTCCGTTGCGGCCGCCTATCTACCTGCGCTGTGGACGGGAGTTGTGTGCGTGGCTTTGGTCGTCGCCGCGTGTCTTCTTTTCACAGTTCGGGCCGTGGCCCCTCGAAGCCTGAGGACGTTTCCCGCTACCTTGGCAGTCGCTTGCTTGTTCGGAGCGTCCGTGGCCGCCCACGCCGCAGCGGAAGCCGTTCCGCGCCAGGACGGTCCGGTTGCCGACGCTGCCGCGGCGCGCGACTCGGTTGTCATCCACGTGTTGATCGTGGGTGATCCTCGCGAACTAGGCACGGACTCACGTGGATCGGGACGGTGGGCCGTACCCGCCGAAGTAATCGATATTGCGTCCGACGGCATGCTCACCCGTTCCCGCACGCGAATTCTGCTGACCGGAGGCGAAGGCTGGGACCAGGTAGTCACGGGACAGGAGGTAAGAACCGCCGGAAAGCTAAAGCAGGCAAAACCGGGACAAATCGAGGCCGGTGTTCTTGCGGCCGCGACCCCTCCCATGCGGCCGGACTCACGGCACAAGCCGGACACACAGAACAAGCCGGAGGCACACGGCAACATTTCCCAAGGTCCAGCGCAGCTGAAAATACAATTCGCCTCGGCCGCCGAGTGGTTGAGGGGCGACGCCGCCGGACTCCTGCCTGGAATGGTCACGGGCGACACCACCGGCGTGGACGAAAGCCTGGAAGAGGCGATGAAGACCACCAGCACCACCCACCTCACTGCGGTCAGCGGCGCAAATTGCAGCCTTATTCTTGGGGGTCTGGTGCTCCTCGCCAGGAGCTTCAGGCTTGCCAGGGGAGTCGCGGCAATCATGGCCCTTGGTGGCTTGGCGGCCTTTGTCATGATGGTGGGGCCGGACGCGAGCGTCCTGAGGGCGGCGGTCATGGGTGCTATCGGCCTCACCGCGCTGAGTGGCGGCCGGCGGGGGCGGAGCCTGGGTTTTCTCTGCCTGGCCGTGACTGGCCTGCTCATCCTGGATCCTTCACTTGGTATAAGCATCGGATTTCTCTTGTCGGTCCTCGCCACCCTGGGAATTGTCCTGTTGGCGCGGCCCATCGCTTCCTGGGCGCCAGCGTGGGTCCCGTCGTCGCTGGCTTCCGCCGTTGCCGTCCCCTTGGCCGCGCAGCTTCTGTGCAGCCCGGTGATCGTGGCCTTGCAGCCGCAGTTCTCCAGCTACGCACTGCTGACTAATATCGCAGTTGCTCCGTTTGTCGCACCCGTGACGATCCTGGGAACCATTGCAGTTCCCCTCGTTCCGCTGCTTCCTTGGCTTTCGCTTGTTCCCATCGCCGCTGCCGGGGCCAGCGCGGAAACGGTGGCGGGAATCGCCAGGTTCTTCGCAGGACTTCCGGGAGCGGCAATGCCGTGGCCGGAAGGTCCCACGGGAATCGCGACCATGGTCCTATGGTCCGTTGTCACCATCCTGATGGTGTGGCTGATCCTGCATCCAACGTGGGCGGGCTCGGCCGTACTGTCGTTGCACCGCCGGCTGGTGCTCCTCATGGCCGCCGGAGAGTCGGCCATCCGCCGCCGCTGGACCGCGGGCCGTCCGGGGGCCCGGTAGTCGGGAAAGTACCGATTGACCGATTCTGTTTATGGGCGGCGATTCCAGGCGCGAAGGGGTGCACGGCTGAAGCCTGCTCGTTCCGGGATCTGCGTGACGATTTCGCGGTTCTCGGCTGGGAGGTCATCGGTTGTTCTGTGCAGAACACGGCCTACCAATCCGAGGCAGCATCTCGCCTACATCTGCCCTACCCCATAGTGAGCGATCAGGACTTCGCGCTCCGAGGGACTCTCGGTTTGAGCACCTTCGAATTCGAGGGAGACGAGCTCTACCGTCGGATCACGTTGTTGGTTGATGGCGGGATCGTAGTTGCCGTCATCGAGCCGGGCCAAGACCCGGGCAGCCACGTCGAGGACGTCCTCAAAGTGGTTCGACAGATTGGGAGCGGTGCGTGACGCGAATTCTCGTTGTCGGAGGGACCCCGGCCTCGGCAGCAAGGGTCATAGAACGGGGATTCGAGCTGTTCGTGGTCGCACGAGCACAAGGACGCCGGTCCGCTGAAGACTTCGATCTCCCTGGAGATGACGAATCCACCGTCCTCGAACGCGTACGCAATGCTCATGAGCAGTCCGCGTGGCCCACGTCGGGGAGGCCTCGATGCCGCTCATCGCACTGGCGCGGGTGGAGATCTTCTCGGCGAAGATCTTTTCGCGCGGGATGCCGTGCGCGGCGAGGGCATCGAGCTGGGACTGGAGTTCCTGGGTCAGGTGGGAGCAGAGGGCGTTAGCTTTGCGGTTTGGCCGTGTCTCGCAGGGGCGTTTGTTTGCCTTTTGTACCGCCTTTATTCGTTGCTCCGGCTTGTGCCTCATGTCAGGTTTGTCCCGTGTTCCTGCATTCCTTCAGTTCCGTTGGATGGGAAGGCTGGGGGCTTTCCAACAGACCGCTGATCCGGGATGCCATGCCCGTCCTCATCGACGATGATTTCTGCATCGAAGATGCTGATGGCCCGCGGCCGACGGGGGCGATGCACCGCTGGCTTCGAGAGTTCCCGGTCAGCGGGCGCCGCCGCCGAAGTCATGGCTTACCTGCGCACAGGCCCTCAAGGCCTGGACGGAGTTCCTTGATGACCGCGGTGTTCCGGGACTGGGCGTTCAGCTCGTGGCGTGCGGACTAGAAAGTGAAATATACGCGACTATAGCTTGGCAACGAGTGTCCAAGGCCCATTTTACCGGCCCGGAATGTCTTGGTCGTCTGGGAACGAAACGACAGGAAGGTAGCGGTTCCGGCCCACTCGTCTAATCAACCCGGGCCGAACGAACTCTTCAAGGAGGTCCAAGAGTTCTGCGCGGCTGAGATTCGCGGATACATTTTCGGTATAGGCATTCCAGAGTTTGATTGATCCAGGCATGTCTCTGAGATCCGCGGCGGTCTCCGGGGCGAGTTTGTCGTGCAAGGACAACAGGTGTGCCACGTCGTGTCGGTTGAGACCAGGAGTGCGCCCGGTGTTATTCCGGTGGTTGAGTTTGATGAAGACGTCCTCAAGAGTCGGTTCTGTCCGATTTTCCGGGTACCGACAGCCGGCGCATACCCAGGGGTTCCGGGCCGAGCGCCGGTCAGCCGGCAGTTTGAAGAGCCGATCGCCTGGAACCGTTTGTGAACCGCAGATCGGGCAGACTCCGGAGTATTTCGCGACGATACCGACCCGCTCGATGAAAGGGCTGCGTTCCTTTGAGCCTTGCGCGGCCGGGGGAAGTGTTCCCGCCGACCGGAGGGCGGCGATCTTTTCTTGTGTCTGCTGGTAGCGATCCTCGTTACCAGGGTGTGGGACGGGCAACCACGCAATGCCCTTCTGGTAGGCGAGGCGTGAGGCAATGTCTTCGGCGGACTTGATGAAGTAGCGCTTCCTTTGTTTCCCGGGTTCTGTGATGTGGAACAAGGCTTTGTGATTCTCTTGGTCATACTCCCAGGTCCATTCCAGGGACCCTTGCGCTGCCAGTTCATCGAGGAAATCTCCCAAGTGCATTTGGCGGTGGATGTGATAGGGCTTCTTTAAGGCCATAGGAGTGCTTTCTGTTCAGAGGACCGGGCACAGATCCGGGAGTGCTCGGCAGGAAGTCGGCGTTGGTCAAGATGAAATCTACGGCCACCGTTGGGTCTTCCGTCGTAGCCGGCCTGCGGTGAGCTCAACGAGAGACGAACCCGAGGGAAGTGCCGGGAGACCTCGCCGAACCCTGGGCGTCAGCGTAGTTTGAATACCCGGATCGTGCCGACCGCGAGTGCCAAGATCACGGCGGCTATGCCGAGGCTGGTCGCCACTATGGGGATGGTGTCGGCGATGGTGAGTCCTCCGGACTCCGCGATTGCAGTGGAGCCGAGGTTGAGCGCGCGTGTGTTGATTGCCTGCGGGAGCATGTAGCCGAGTGGGCGAAGTGCGGTGGAGGTGACGGCGGCGACTCCGATGACGCAGCCCAGCAGACACAGTGCGATCGGGGCAGCGAAAGACTTCACGAGCATGGACAGCAGGGACTGAGCCGCGATGAGGGGAAGCGCTGCGACGATTGCGATAACACCGACCAGCGCGAACTGCCATGGGAAAGCGCCGTCGAGGTGAAGCACGAACAGCCCTGAGACTGCTGTGCCGCTGACGAGAACAACCTGCATCACGGCGACAGGCACGAGGATCACGGTGAGTTTGGCCAGCACGAGTCGGAGGGGCCGAGCGGTGGTAGTGAGCAGGAGGTTCCAATTCGTACCGCGGTGTTCGATGCGCCAGACTGTGGCTGCAAGCAAGCTGACTCCCATCGAATAGAACAGCAGTCCGTAGAACAGGACGACCTGGGAGGTGAACGAAGCCCAGCCGGCATCTAGGGCCTCCGTGTTGTTGGCGAGATTGATGGTTCCGGTGACAACGGCGAGCAGGGGCAGGACGAGGGCGATGATCCAGGTGCTGGATCGCCTGAGCTTGATCAGTTCTGCGTGGAACACGTGTATTACCTTTCGGCGCAGTCGAGGCGTCGTGTGGCCAGAATAAAGGCGGCCCCGACGAGGACGAGGAACCCGAGGATCCAGCCGTAGGGTGCGGTCACGTAGCTCACCCCACCGTCCGACTGGCCGGCATGGGAAATAACGGCGTAGTAGCCCCAGGGGATCAACCTGCTGGCGGCCGAGGGGATGAGAAGTGAGAATACAGCCAGGAACGCACCGAGCATGCCGACGCCGACACTGATCAGTTGGTTCTCCACACTCGCGGCGAGCCAGATGTGTAGCGCACAGAAGGCAGCGTCGACCAGGAACAGCAGCGTGGTGTAGGCCATCCAGGGGCCTGGGTCGAGCGGGACGGTGATGCCTGCGAGCATGCCGGCGCCCAGGACTAGCAGCGTCTGCAGCCCGATCGCAGGCATCAGCAGCAGGGCCAGTGCTGCGAGTTTCGCCCTGCAGAGCGCGCCTGGCGAGTGTCCGGCGGCGGCGGCGAGAGTCCAGCCTGCACCTGAGTGCTCGATGTCGGTCTGTCTGCTGGCGAGTACCGAGGCGAGGATCGGAGAGGTCATTGCCGCCATCATGGTGTAGCTGAGCAGCAGCGCCGCCCAAGGACGTCCTGCTGCATCACTAAGCGTCTCGCGCGTGCCATCTGAGAACAGGGAAGCCGAGCTGAGGGAGGCCACGGCCGCGACGAGCACGAGCAGGAGCGGGATCGTACGGAGCCTGCGCATCTTCCGGAATTCCAGAAGCACGAAGCAGGTCACAACAGGCCCCCGCGGCCGGTGAGGTCCATGAACACGTCTTCCAGGCTCTGCTGGACGCGGCGGACCCCGTGGATGGGCACATCCGCTCTCGCCAGGCGTTTGACCAGATGGGCTGTCTGCTCCTTTTCGATCCCGCCGAGCCGGATGCCCTCGGGCACTGGTATTGCGCCGTCGACGAGGCCGATCGCGGCGACGGGATCGGTGGTTTCGATGATCAGGTCGGGGATGGACTCGTTGAACAGCTGCTCGCGAGTGCCCTGGAAGATCATCCTGCCGTTGGCGAGGATGCCCAGTACCGTGGCCATCTTGTCGATTTCGTCGAGCAGGTGGCTGGAGACCATCACGGTAATGCCCTGGCCCGCAAGGTCGATGAGCAGAGTGCGGATCTCCTCGATGCCGGCCGGGTCCAGTCCGTTTGTCGGCTCGTCGAGCACGAGCAGCGCGGGGTCGCGGGCGAGTGCCATCGCAATGCCGAGGCGCTGTTTCATCCCAAGGGAGTAGTTCCTCACGAGCTTGTCCTTGTGCTCGGTCAGACGCACAGTGGACAGGGCTCGGTCGGTCTGTGCGTCGACCAGATCCAGCATGTCCCGGACGATCCGCATGTTCTCAGCACCCGTGAGATGCCCATAGCCCGGCGGAGCCTCGATCATGGAGCCAATGGAGGGTAGCATCTCCCTTCGCGAGGCAGGCGTGAGCGGCTGTCCGAACAGATCGATCTCGCCCTTTGTCGGCTGAGTGAGGCCGAGGAGCATCTTCATGGTCGTGGACTTCCCCGATCCGTTGGGGCCAAGGAATCCGTAGACGGCACCTTGCGGCACGACCAGGTCAAGCCCATCAACAGCCGTGTGTTGCTTGAAGCGTTTGGTCAGGTCCCTTGTCGCGATGACACTATTCATCGAAGTCTCGTTTCAGGCAGCAGAAACATGATTCTCATCATCCCCTTGCGACTCAGAATGCGGATCGTCCCGTGGAGTGAACTTCTGCTCCTACCTTCGCAGGAGGAAGCGGGAGTGCTCGGTCAGGCGCCGGGGACTCTGCCATTGGCCTCGCCGCGGGAGCGCCGGTCCGCCAGCCCTTGCCTGTGGGCCCAGATCACCAGTTGGACGCGGCCACGGACGTCGAGCTTGGCCAGGATATTTCCGACGTGGGTCTTGACGGTGACCTCGGCGATGCAGAGCTCCCGGGCGATCTCGGGATTGGAAGCGCCGGAGACGACGTGTTCGAACACGACCATTTCTCGGTTGGTAAGACCGCTCAGGGCAAAGGAATTGGGCGGCGGTGCAGCCGGGCCGTCGGTGAGCCTGTCGATCAGGCGACGGGTGGTGCTGACCGAGGCGGTGAACGTGCCGCTGTGTGCGGAACGGATGGCGTCGACGAGTTGGTCGGCGGTGCTGTCCTTCAGGATGAATCCGATCGCTCCGGCCTTGAGGATGCGGATGGCGTAGGTGTCGGCGTCGTAGGTGGTCAGCCCGAGAATACGAGTGCCCGGGCTGACTGCGTCTGAGATGATGGTCCGTGTTGCCTCGATTCCGTCGAGCACAGGCATTCGGATGTCCATGAGCACCACGTCGGGATGCAGCTCGCGGGCCCGGGTGATCGCCTCTTTGCCTTCCGCAGCGACTCCGACCGTTGTCATGTCCGGCTGTGAGTTCACAATCCGGGTGAACCCGTCGCGGAGGAGCGACTGGTCGTCGACGATGAGAACGGTGATCGAGCGAGGGGAGCCGTTCACGGTTGGCTGTTCCTGGACGTCAGTGGCCAAGCTGTAGCCACCGTGAAGTCATGGCCGGCGGCAATCTGTGCCCGTCCTCCGTGGAGCTCGCAGCGCCGACGGATGCCTCCGAGGCCGCGATGTTCTTCCAAGGGCTCGTGCCGTGCGGACTCGTCCAGAGGATTAACGATGGAGACCGTCAGCTCCTCCGCCGTCCAGGCCAGATTCAGCCGTGCGGTGCTCGCGGCTCCGTGACGAAGTGCGTTCGTCAGCGATTCCTGGATGACCCGGTAGACGGCAAGGCTCATTCCAGGGGTGAGGGAGGATACGTTCCCCGTTTGCGTCAGATCGACTTTCAGACCAACCGGCGCGAAACTCGCGATGAGGTCCTCGAGTTCCTCGATGCCGGGGGTCTGATGCGTGTCTGGCCCCGCATCCGGGGAGAGCAGGCCGCGGACTTCCTGGAGAGCTGCGCGGCTGGTGGATGAGATATTGGCGAACAGCGCCGCCATTTCCCGGTTCGGGGCTATGACTCGGCCACTTTCCGCCTGCACGACCACGCCGGTGAGCGTGTGCGCAAGGACGTCATGCATGTCATCACTGATGCGCTCTCGCTCTTCGAACACGGCGAGCCGCGAACGAACCTCGGCGTCGCGCTCAACGAGGATGCGACGCTGCTCCAGGTCGCGAAGCGCACCCACCTTGCGCCGTTCGAGAAGGCCGACAGCCCACGCGGCGATGACGCTGACCGAGACCAGAGCTGCCGGCAGCACGATTGAAAGAAGATCGCGTGCGTCCTGAGCGCTAGACACAAGCACGGCAACGAAGACTGCGCCAAGGAGCAGCCCTGCGCTGCGCAGTCTCTCCGACGCGTGCACTGCAACTGAGTAAACGGCTACCAAAAGAATGAGATCACCGGGCAGCAGCAGCCCTGTGTCAACCACGAAGTGAGCGACGGAGATCGCCGTCGCAAGGACTGCGAACACCACTGGCGCGGACCTTCGCAGAACGAGGAATACAGCCATCGCAGATGACCAGAGCCAGTCCGGCTGGCCTATAAACCCCATCCCCGCACACACGAAAACGCCGCAGCCGGCGACGAGTGCATCGGTGCGCCGCCATGTCCCCCCAAGTTGTGACATGGGTTCATTCTAATGGCGCGCGATCGCGCTGCGGGCAGATGCCGCCCCTGGCTGCGAGACCTCCTTCCAAGGTTCCAATACCAGCAGTGGAGCCACCTGCACTCATGGTGGGAGGGCCACGGCAAAGATCCCCAGGAAGCATGATGTGGGCCCCAACTCGCGTTCCTAGGCTGAGAGCATCTCGAGGATCTCGGATCGAAGGACGAAGGAATCAAACAGAAGCCTTCATTCGACGAGAGGAATCCTTCCCCTGACCCCCGCACAACGTGCGACCGCCCACGATTCGCAGAAAGGAGGAAAGAACATGACCAACACCCTTGAACAGCAGGAACTCGGAGCAATCGTCAGCCCGCAGTGGGACGTCGATGCCCGCGCGACTGACGGCAGTACTCCGTCGCTGCAGGCGCAGATCGACTCTGAGTTCGAACGGATCGTGAGCCCCTACATGGCCAGCAGCGGCTGGATCTGTACGCTCACCATCGAATGCGGCACGTTCATCTGCGCGTGCCGATAGCGCCTCTTCGACGGACGGTTCAGGTTTCGATGCCTGAGCCGTCCGTTGTTGTCTACAAGAAAGGCTGGTTCCCCGATGCTCTCCCGGAACGATATGGTTTCGCTGGCCCAGGCAAGTTCCCTCCACGAACGCATTCCCCATGGCCATCGACGTTCAGATCACGGTCCCGTAGCAGTCAACGACTGGCGAAGCCGGGCCCTGATCGAGCCAGAGGCGTTCGGGTGCTACCTGGATGAACACTCGCTGGACGCGGAAGACCTGGGGGATCTCCTCTCAGGTGTGCCTTGGACTCCACAGCGCGGAGCGTTGGGTTGGCTCGCCGACGTCCATGGATGGCTCCTGCCTCCGGGGTCGGCCGCCCGAACCTACGTGCCCGGAGACGGAGGGCTCGTCGTCGAAGGGACCTCCTGGGAGGACTTCCCGTTCCGGGGCTGCTGTTCGATGTCGTCGGCGCGCAGGGCGAGCATCTTGACCGCTAGCCTTGGCTTGGCGATATCGCGCGGACAAGCCTTCTCGACGGGCTGGCCGGGCAGCTCGCGACACTATCGCTGCGCTGCCTGCTCTCCGAGCTCGCCCGAGATTCCTCCGCAGGTGCCTATGACCGGCTGAATACGACGCTCTCAGAGCCAAGCTCACGCATGGGCTTTTACGCGAAGTACCCTGTCTTGGCGCGCGATCTCACCGTCTGCATCGCGAACTGGCGGACGCAGGTCGAGCGGGTTCTCGGACGGCTCATCGACGACGAGGAAGCACTGTCCGCCAGTGGACTGCTACAGCACGGCGCCGGCTCTCTGCAGGGAGCGGACCTCGGCTCGGGCGACAGCCACGATGGAGGCCAGTCCGTGGCAGTCCTCCGATTCGCGCACGGTCAAAGGCTGGTCTACAAGTCCCGCGACTGCGGCGTCTTCGCCGTCTACCGCGGGGTTGTCGATGTCCTCAACGAAGCGCTCCCCGTGGGTGCGCGCCTTTTTGCTCCGTCGGCACTGGTCCGGGACAGGTACGGCTGGGTCGAGTTCATCGATCATGATCCCTCGGGTGCACTGGACCGGAGGACATATCTGCGTCGGCTCGGCTCATTACTGGCCGTCGCCCACATCCTCGGCGCATCCGACCTGCACTTTGAGAACGTCATCGCCTCGGCCCGTGGACCGGTGCCGATAGACCTCGAAACACTCGTCCAGAACCGGAGCCACACGGCCGCCAGCGCGGTCGCAGCGCAGAAGGCGATCCAGCGTTTAAATGCGTCGGTGCTGGGAGCCGGAATCCTCCCGGTCCAGCTCACAGCCGGAGAAGGCACCAGCATCGACGTCAGCGTCGCAACAGGCGGGCTCCAGCAAACAACCAAGTACGCGACCGCCCACCAGGTCCTCGACCCCTTCACTGTTGCTGACCGAGATGAGGCAGCCCGGCCGGCTCCACAGCGGCATCGATCGCGACCACCTCCTGCGCAGCCTCTGGACGCGAATCAACGATCATCCCGGCGATGCGACCCTCATCGGCGCCGAGGAAGAATCGCTCTGGCAGCTCGACATCCCCCTCTTCACTGCCCGCATGAATCAGCGCGGCCTGTTCGCTGGTGGGAGCGAACTGGTCCCGGACTACTTCGAGAAAACCACGATCCAAGATGTCGCCGAGCGGCTGAACGCTCTGAACCCCGAGCTCATGCGCGAGTCTCTCCGCCTGATTGACGAGTCGATCCTCGCCGCCGCACCGCAAACCACCACACCTGACACGCCACGGGAACAGAGCGCAGCCCACTTTGCACAAGACGAGACCGGGATCCCCGCCCTTGCCCGCGAGCAGGCCGGAGTTCTGGTCGATTCAGCGATACTGGGCGACCGCGACGCAACATGGATCAGCGTCTGCAGCAGCAGTGACAGCAGCGGGCTCGAGTATCGACCTATCGGCCCGACGCTCTACGACGGGCTCGCTGGAATCTGCTTCGCCACAACGTATGCCCACAGTCTCGTCCCCGATCTCGGCCTCGACGACCTCGCGCACCGAACGGCACACGCCGTCGCATCGATCCTCGACGACTGGGCCGACGGAAAGGTGACGCTGCCCATCGGCGCATACAGCGGCGCCGCGGGCCTTCTTTACGCGATCTCCCATTACGACGCGATCCTGGGCGGGAACCGCTACGAGGATCTCCGAACCAGCGCGATCATGCAGATGGAGACGGTAGTCGGCGATGACAGCTACTTCGACATCATGGCCGGGGCCGCCGGCGCATGCGCGGTGATCTCGGCGATGCCCGAAGCCGGCACCCCACAAGGCCGCAAGACCCTGCAAACCATCGCATCCCATCTGATCGACCACAGCGTCGTCATCGACGACGGCCAGCTGGCGTGGGAGACCGGGACAGCCAAAGCAAAGCTTGGCGGCTTCTCCCACGGAGCAACCGGGATCGGCTGGGCCCTGGCCCGAACGGCCGCGGCACTTGGCGACGACCGCATCGCCGGCGTCGCCACGAAAGCACTGCACTTCGACGACACAATGTTCGGTCCAGCCAAGCAGCGATGGCTTGACGCCCGGCCCGAGTCGCTCGCCTTGGGCGAGATGTACCCGACACATTGGTGCCACGGCACTTCGGGCATCGCGATGGCGCGTGCCTCCGCGGCCGCGCTCCTCGGCACACCAGAACTTTTGGACCTCGCAATCATCGGCGCCCGGGAGACGACCCGAGATGAGCTTCCACTGGACGACTCACTGTGCCACGGCAGCCTCGGCAACCTGCTCGCTGCACAATCGATCGCAGCACACACAGGAGCCGACATCGGCCTCGACGATTTCCGGAACCGGGCGATCACCCGCATCCACGGCTCGCAGCCGCGCAGCGGGCTCCCGCGCGGAATCACCACAGTCAGAGGACTCATGCTCGGAACGGCCGGCTCACTATATGCCTTATGCCACGCCCTGAACCCTGGCATCCCGAACGTCCTCCTTCTCGATGGGCTTACCAAGACGCCGGACAGTGCTTCCGGTGGGAGGCTCCTCGCCAGCAGCACACCGACATGAGGCTTTGGATTGCGGTAAGCTCCGGCCCCGGCAACGCTACGCGATCTGATCCGTGTCTGCACCGTATGGGTTTCGGCAGTTGCGTCAGTGCGAGACACGCATTGGCATTTCCCCATAACCTGAAAGCCCCTGCCTGGATGTATGAGCGAATTCATAGCGCCAGAAGGAAAACGCACGCTAGTGAAGGTAATTGGAAGGGCTTGCCAGGGGCGTCGCGGCAATCATGGCCCTTGGTGGCTTGGCGGCCTTTGTCATGATGGTGGGGCCGGACGCGAGCGTCCTGAGGGCGGCGGTCATGGGTGCTATCGGCCTCAGCGCGCTGAGTGGCGGCCGGCGGGGCCGGAGCCTGGGTTTTCTCTGCCTGGCCGTGACTGGCCTGCTCATCCTGGATCCTTCACTTGGTATAAGCATCGGTGGCGGCAATCGCCAGGTTCTTCGCAGGACTTCCGGGAGCGGCAATGCCGTGGCCGGAAGGTCCCACGGGAATCGCGACCATGGTCCTGTGGTCCGTTGTCACCATCCTGATGGTGTGGCTGATCCTGCATCCAACGTGGGCGGGCTCGGCCGTACTGTCGTTGCACCGCCGGCTGGTGCTCCTCATGGCCGCCGGGGAGTCGGCCATCCGCCGCTGCTGGACCGCGGGCCGTCCGGGGGCCCGCCGCGGCCCGGTAGGCGGGCCGCGGGTTTGAGGATCCCTGCCCTGGACACTGCACGTGGGAGACTGGGACTGAAGCAAAACCCTTCTGGAAGGAAGCAACATTGGCTGCTGCCCAGGTCTCCAAGGCTAAAACCTCCGCGGCGAACACCGCCAGCTGGCGGGACGTTACCCCGTCCGCCGTAGTGCTTATCACCGGCCCAGAGGAGTACCTCGGAATCCGTGCCATGGATCGGATCCGCTCGCAGGTGCGGGCGGCGGCACCGGAAGTGGAAATCAGCAGGCTCAATGCCGGAAGCTACGAGACCGGTTCCCTCGCAATGGCGGTCACGCCGTCGCTGTTCGACGAGGCCAAACTCATCGAGATCGAGGGACTCGAATCGATGACCGATGCCTTCCTTGCCGATGCCTTGAAATACGTAGCCCAACCGGAAAACGACGTCGTGTTGGTCCTTCGGCACGGTGGCGGGGTGCGCGGAAAGAAGCTCCTGGACACCATCAAGTCCTCCGGATGGCCGGTGGTGGACTGCCAGCCCTTGAAGAAGGACGCCGAGAAAACAGCATTCGTCGTCTCGGAATTCAAGGTGGGCGGCCGCCGCATCGAATCGGAAGCTGTCCAGGCCCTCGTCAATGCAGTCGGCGCCAGCCTCTCCGAACTCGCTGCGGCATGCAACCAGCTCATCGCGGACGCCACTACCGCGGTAGACGCAGCCACAGTGGAGCGCTACTACGGCGGCCGCGTGGAAGCCACGGCATTCAAAGTTGCGGACGCCGCCATGGCCGGCAACGGGCCCCAGGCCCTGTCCAGCCTCCGGCATGCCCTCGCCACCGGAGTTGACCCGGTGCCGCTGGTTGCCGCCCTTGCCGCGAAGCTCCGCACCCTGGCCAAGGTTGCCGGCGCCCAGGGATCGTCGGCACAGATCGCCAAGCAGCTTGGCATGCAGCCATGGCTCGTAGAACAGGCCCAGCGGGACGTTCGCCGTTGGACTCCCGAAGGCCTGATCCGTTCCATCCAGGTCACGGCTGAAGCGGACGCCCAGGTAAAGGGCCTCTCGCGGGATCCGGTGTATGCGGTAGAGCACGCCGTCACCGTCATCGCCAACGCGGCCCGGGGCCGCTAGAGGACTGGTGCCCGGAGGCTAGCCAACTCGGTCCGGCGCCGCGTGTTCCTCGCCAGGCAGATCCCGCCAGTCCACAGGAAAGTCATCGGACTGCCGCGGGCGTTCTTCGTGCCGCCCGCGGCACGAAGAACGCTCGGGCTAGCACTCAATTTCGGGGCAATCTCTACTCAATTTCGTGGCAATCACCACTCAAATTCAGGCTAACGGCCACCTAGCCGGTCCTTTTGACCTTAGATTTCTCCGTGGGGGAGTCCTTCCTCCGGATGCCGCGCCCGATGTGTCAGCCCTATGAGATGCCGGACGTGTGACTTTGCTTTGGGGACAAGGCCGAGTCGGTGGGCGAGCAAGCCATCTTGGTCGCCCATGCCATCAATCACTTTCCATGTGTGACTACGAAACTCACCGTATGAAAGGAACATTCATGTCAACTCCCGTTGAGAGTCGGAACCGCACCAACGGCTCATTCCCAGGCAAGATGGCGAAAATTGGAGGCGTCAGCTTTGCACTGGCATCTCTTCTGCCCTGGCGACGAACCTTTACTTTGCGCTCAATGCTCTTTCTTGGGCAGCGGCCGCTGCAGCAGTCGTGGCGTCTTTCGGTATTGGAGCGGCAGTGGCTGGGCTAGTTTTTGGTCTGGCCAAGAAGTGGGCGCTGAAGCAGTTCGTTGCATGGTAAAACGCTGACACTTACGTACTAGCCCATGAGAGGGCCACAATGAACTCACCTAACGTCACCCAAAGGCGTCCTCCTGTATACGCTGTGGTCCTCTCCGGGTGCAAAGCAACCTTCACTAACGATTTTCGGCGAAGGTCCCATCGGCTCCAGAACCTTCTGATGAGTTTAGGTTTTTCATCGCACGCCTCCGCAATTGACAATGCACTGATCCTTGGGCATTTGTTGACATTGCTAATCATCAGTGTCGGAATAGTGTGGACGCCTCAGCCGGCTGGGTTAGCTTCGTTGGGAATTCCGCTCAGCACTCCTGACGTAGTGAGCATCGTGACGGTGCTGTTAGCAATGGCACTTTTACAAACCAGGCGTCGCTACAGGAAATCCCACCGTAGCTGGAACATAGTGTCGGCACCCCTGGAGGTGGGGATGCGCGCAGGTTTGGTCCTTATGGATCTTGGTCTTGCCGGCATGTTCATTACTCAGAACCTGCGGTGGCACGAGGGCAATAATCTATTTGCTGTCGGGGCCCTCATTATCTCATCATTTCTTGTTGTGGCGCCCCTGAAGAGAACGGCGATCCGGGTGCTCGTTGTTTTGAGTGTTGCCTTATCGGCGTGCAGCCTAATTGTTCTATTTACGAATGCATCGTCGTTCGATATCGATGAGAGATTCGGCTCTGGGTTGGCTTACAAGTTGTTGTTGATCCTGGCCGGCACAGTTCTTACAGCCGCTTCCACCCCTGCTCTATACAGGGTCACCGCTCATCCCCGCGCCCTGCGTGGCCGAGGGTTGCTGACTGATTTATCAATTAAGGCAGCATGCATTTTTCTCTTGTCAGGCTTGTCCTTGTCCGTCATGGAAATGACAGCGTGGCCGTGGACGGCGCCGTTTATTGCTCTTGCTGTCTTCTTCTCGGGTTTAGTTCTGTATCGGTCATCCTTCGCGCGGCTATTTTCACCCGAAACCTTGGGCTATGCCCTATTCCTAGTAAGACTGAGACCCTCCTGGGTAAAGCCACTCATTATCCGCAGCCTGGTAACTGCGATCGTAGTGACTGCGCCAATGACCTTTGTGTTATGTGTATTCTTCCTCTTAGGAAAGTACACCCAAGAGGCGGTCTTGCTTGTTGCTCTCGTTGGTCTTGAGATAAGCATCGACGCATTGATCGTCCAGCGTCGGACGGCCGTCATGCCGGCCTCGCATATCTCGAAATTGGCGCAGAAATCCAAGGCAGGCTTAGGCGCAGCGCTTTGCGCTGGCCTCGCCGTAGTGTTCTCAGGCATTCTCGGCACCGCTGCACCGCAAGCAACACAAGGTCCCTGGCTTGGCATCGCGTCTGGCGCACTGACTCTCGTGGCTGGTCTCTTGACGGTCCTGGTTCTCAACGACGCACCTGCGTGGCTGCGTGAACTATCAGCCACCGAAGTGGAGGACACCTGAAATCTCTAGCTCGCGTGGATCATGCCTTTGGATCCCACGTCATCTTTGACCATGCCTGTGTAGATCTTCCGGACCGAGGCGTTGTTGCGCTTCGAGGGCCGAATGGATGTGGCAAAACGACCCTGCTCAAGCTCCTCGGTGGCATGCTCTCGACGTCGTGCACTGAAATCGCGCGGTGGAGAAAGGACTTCAGGGCGGTCTATCTAGACACGGACTTTCTTACCCTCGACTACCTCACGGTCGAAGAACATTTGGATATGGTCAGGCCGCTGATTGGCCCGTCGGAGATGCCGGAAGATGACGGGCATCATCTTCTGACGGAACAGATGATGCCGACCAAGGTTGCAGAGCTATCCCTCGGACAGCGCCAGCGACTTGTCCTGACAGTAGCTTTGGCACTCAGGAACGTCGATATCCTACTTCTCGACGAGCCTCTTAACGGATTGGACCAGCAAGGCTCTTTAGTTGCACGCCAGTCAATGCTCGCCGTAGGAAAAAGCCAACTGGTCCTCGTGGCTACCCACGAGGATGACCACTGGACCGACTACGACCTCGCGGTCCGCCAAAAGGATACGGTCGAACTGCGCCCAACGGGAGCGCGAAAATGAGCAATCGTCTCACCAATACCGTTCGCACTCCTATCAAAGCCTTTGGGGGTATCTTGCGTTCCCGCTTCCCATATCTGGGCACCGATTTCTTGAAAATTCTGATCGCCATAGCCTGCGGGATCGGTCTTGCTTCTCTCTTCACGTGGGGCAGTAGCAGTGACGTGACCTCGACTAGCGCGCCAGGAATACTTCTGCACAACGCTTCCTTGGCCGTTCTCGCACTTTTTCTGAGCCACTACGGTGCGATGGTCATGATGATCCTCAACGGCATTTGGCTAGGGATGGGCATGGTCGCAAGTACCGCGGCGATTGGCCTCCACCAGACCGTTGCGCTTACCGCAGTCCACATTCCGCTCGAGATCGTAGCGTGGGCACTCACAATCCAAGGGGCACGCCTGTTCTGGCCAACACTTCTCGGAATGATCAGAGGAGAACGCACTTGGCGTCACATGGCTCAAAAGATGCGTGAAGTCCTCATCACCTCAGCCACCTTCTACCTCCTGGCGGCCCTTGCCGAGTGGGCCGAACACGCACTACTGGAAAGGTAAGTCATGACCTCCGCGAGCCCAAAAACGTCAGGTCATCCCGCATCGCAGAGCCCGAAGAAAATCAACCCAGTCTGGATCATCTGCCTCCTGCTCGCATACACTGCTGCTGCCCAATTCGCGGTGGGACCGAGCGTTGAACGGCTGGTCACGGAAAATGCCGAACACAACCAGTTTTCGAGCCAAGAGGTGCTCGTCACCTTCCTTCGCGTTGGCGTCATCATCTGGAGTACTCTGGCATCGTTTCTGCAAGCCCTCGTACTGAGGCTCATATACAAGGGCATCGTCAAAGGACATGGCCCCACCCTTGGAGCCAGCTGGTTTTGGGTTCTTCTAGGCCAAATCCCGTTCATGGCCACCGTCCTCGTCATGGGACTGTTTTTGCAGCCCGAAGCGCTCGGTCTCCTCGGTCAAGCCTGGGTGCGTATTCTGTTCGGCACTATCGCAGGGGCCATCTACATTGCGGCTGCCAAGATGGTGCTTGTCGCCCCGAACGGGCGCCTTGCGATTCTCTTCGCCATCGTCGCCATCGTAAACTCCGTCCTGCTCGTCTCAGGCAGCTCCGCCTTAAATACCTGAGGCCGGCACCCAGGGGTGCCGGCCTCACGTTCAGCTCAGTCGAACTGGATAAACCTTAGAGTGCGTTGACCTTTTTGGAGATCGCCGACTTGCGGTTTGCAGCGTTGTTCTTGTGAATAACGCCCTTGCTGACAGCCTTATCCAGCTTACGGCCGGCAGCAACAAGAGCCTTTGCAGCGGCATCCTTGTCCGTGGACTCAACGGCGGTGGCAACGGCGCGGATGGCCGTCTTCAGCTCAGACTTGACAGCGTTGTTACGCAGGCGAGCCTTCTCGTTGGTGAGGATGCGCTTCTTCTGGGACTTGATATTAGCCACGTGTGTGAACTCTCTTTTTAATGCGGAAATGGTCTAGAGGGTTTTCAGGTTGGCCATCGACTGAGCGGCGTGGGGATGCCTATGGCAGCCAACCATGAGTGGCCGTCGACCTGCACGGACACACAGCCATAAATATTATCAGACTCGGCGCTTTTCCGGGGATTTGGCGTCTACGCCGAGTCGTGTTGTCCACTGAGCCGATTCGCCACCAGTTGGAAAGTGCGCTTGTCGAGGACGGCACCCTCGCGCCGGACGTCCGCCGGATTGACGCGGACCACCCGGTCTACCTTGACCTCACTGGGCCGGCCCTGGGGGTCCCAGGCGCCAGTGCCGATGTCGACGTAATCGTCTGCACGGTGGCCATTGTCGTGGTCTTTGCTGGTCAGCATCAGCCCCAGCAGCCACCCGCCGTCGTGCCCTATCAAAAGAACCGGCCGATCCTTGCCCTGGGAATAGTCCTCTTCGTAAGGGATCCAGGACCACACGATCTCTCCGGGGTCCGGCTTGCCGTCGGGATCGGGGGAATACCGCGGAGACACCGTGCCCCGGAAGTCGCCCGGATATGGGCGGGAAAGCTGCCCGACGCCGGTGCTTGCGCTCCGGGTCCGGCTCGCCTTCGCCGCTGCCCCGCCTTTCTGGGCCTGGCCAGGGCGTGCGGTAGCCGGGGCTCCGATGATCCGTCGAAGGTAGCCCAGGGAGCCTTTGAGGAGTCTGCCAAGCAAATGTGTGTCCGATGCCATGGAACCACCGTACTTTCCCTTGCCGTACCGCGTCGCCCACACTCGTCGCCCACATTGCAACAGCGCCGATCACAGTGCACAACCGGCGTCAGGTTCATGGGAGACTATTAGTTCAGATATGCGGCATCGGCCGGAATGGTCCAGACCAGTCCGGAGTCCGGCCGTGTGAGTATCGACAGTAAGGACCCTGCGTGTCTCCCATGGCCCGCACCGCACCGGTGCCCGCCGCGACAGATCCGGCCATCATCCGGAACTTCTGCATCATCGCCCACATCGACCACGGTAAGTCCACCTTGGCCGACCGCATGTTGCAGTACACCGGCGTCGTTAAGTCCCGCGACATGAAGGCCCAGTATCTGGACCGCATGGATATCGAACGCGAACGTGGCATCACTATCAAGTCCCAGGCTGTCCGCATGCCCTGGGAACTTGACGGCACCAGCTACGCCCTGAACATGATCGATACCCCCGGCCACGTTGACTTCACCTATGAGGTTTCCCGTTCCCTCGCGGCCTGTGAAGGTGCAGTCCTCTTGGTGGACGCCGCGCAAGGCATCGAGGCCCAGACCCTGGCCAACCTCTACCTGGCGATGGAAAACAACCTGACCATCATTCCGGTGCTCAACAAGATCGACCTCCCGGCCGCCCAGCCCGAAAAGTACGCGGCCGAGCTCGCCAACCTGATCGGCGGCGACCCCGAGGACGTGCTGCGGGTGTCCGGCAAGACCGGTGTCGGTGTGGAGGCCCTGTTGGACAAGATCGTCCGCGATCTTCCAGCCCCTGTCGGCGACCCCGACGCACCGGCCCGCGCCATGATCTTCGACTCCGTGTATGACACATATCGCGGCGTGGTCACCTATGTCCGCGTCGTGGACGGCATGCTGCACCCGCGCGAGCGGATCCAGATGATGTCCACCCGTGCAACCCACGAGCTCCTGGAAATCGGCGTCAGCTCTCCGGAACCTACTCCCTCCAAAGGGCTGGGCGTCGGCGAAGTAGGCTACTTGATCACCGGCGTGAAGGACGTCCGCCAGTCGAAGGTCGGCGACACCGTGACCAACCTGGCCAAGCCCGCTTCGCATTCCCTCGCCGGTTATGCCGACGCCAAGCCCATGGTCTTCTCCGGCTTGTATCCCTTGGACGGCACGGACTATCCCGTGCTCCGGGATGCCCTCGAGAAGCTGATGCTCAACGACGCAGCGCTCGTCTACGAACCCGAGACGTCTGCCGCCCTGGGGTTCGGTTTCCGCGTGGGCTTCCTTGGCTTGCTGCACCTGGAAATCACCCGTGAGCGCCTTGAGCGCGAGTACAACCTCGACCTCATCTCCACCGCTCCCAACGTTGAGTACGAGGTCACGCTCGAGGACAAGCGGGTCCTGCACGTCACCAACCCGAGCGAATACCCCACCGGCAAGATCGCTGAGGTCCGCGAACCGATGGTGTCCGCCACCATCCTGGCGCCCAATGAGTTTGTGGGCGCCATCATGGAGCTGTGCCAGAGCCGCCGCGGCGTCATGGGCGGCATGGACTACCTCTCCGAGGATCGCGTGGAAATCCGGTATCGACTGCCGCTGGCCGAGATCGTCTTCGACTTCTTCGACATCCTCAAGTCCAAGACCCGCGGCTACGGTTCGCTGGACTGGAAGGCCGACGGCGAGCAGGTTGCCGACCTGGTCAAGGTGGACATCATGCTCCAGGGTGAGCAGGTTGACGCCTTCAGCGCCATCACCCACCGCGACAAGGCCTACGCCTATGGCGTCATGATGACTGGCAAGCTGCGCGAGCTCATTCCGCGCCAGCAATTCGAAGTGCCCATCCAGGCTGCCATCGGCTCGCGGATCATTGCCCGTGAGAGCATCCGCGCCATCCGCAAGGACGTCCTTGCCAAGTGCTACGGCGGTGACATCACCCGTAAGCGCAAACTTCTGGAAAAGCAGAAGGAAGGCAAGAAGCGCATGAAGATGGTGGGCCGTGTGGAAGTTCCACAGGAAGCGTTCATCGCAGCCCTGACCACCGACGAATCCAAGGACAAGGCCAAGAAGTAATGGCGCTGTTCGCCCGGAACACATCGGGACAGGCGCGCGCTGTAGCGGCGCGCACAGGACGGGCACAAGGGGAAATCCGTGCCTAGCGTTCTTCCCCTCGGGGATCCGGCACCTGCGGACGGCCTCTTGCCGCCGCAGGTGCTCGACGGCGTCGGTTCACGCAAGTTTGGACTGTACGTCCACATACCTTTCTGTGCCGTGCGTTGCGGATACTGCGATTTCAACACCTACACCGCCACCGAGCTTGGCGGCGGCGCCTCCCAGGACGCCTATGCGTCTACTGCCATTTCGGAAGTGGAGTTCGCCGTCCAGGCCATGGAAGCCTCCGGGCTGCCGCAGCGGCCCCTGAGCACGGTGTTCTTCGGCGGTGGCACACCGACCCTGCTGCCTGCTGAAGATCTCGCGCGCATCCTGACGGCCGCCGTCGGGCACTGGGGCCTGGAAGCAGGAGCCGAAGTCACGACTGAAGCGAACCCGGACTCTGTGACGCCGGAGTCCCTCCAGCTGCTCGCGGACGCCGGCTTTACGCGGATTTCCTTTGGCATGCAGTCGGCGGTCCCTCACGTACTCAAGGTCCTGGACCGTACGCACACTCCCAGCAGGGTCCCCTTGGTGGTCCAGTGGGCGCGCGATGCCGGCCTAGCCGTGAGCCTCGACCTCATCTACGGCACTCCCGGAGAGTCGATGGCCGATTGGCAGACCTCCCTGGAGACTGCCTTGTCCTACGGGCCGGATCACATCAGCGCCTATGCGCTGATCGTGGAAGAAGGCACCAAGCTGGCGGCACAGATCCGGCGCGGCGAAGTTCCCGGAATCGACGACGACGACCACGCCGCCAAATACGAACTCGCCGATCAGCTGATCAGCGCCGCCGGGCTGGACTGGTATGAGGTCAGCAATTGGTCCCGCACACCCGAACAGGCGTGCAAACACAACCTTGCCTACTGGCGTGGAGACGATTGGTGGGGCATCGGACCCGGTGCGCATTCCCACATGGGCGGCGTCCGCTGGTGGAACGTCAAACACCCCACAGCCTATGCCAACAGGCTCGGTAGCGGCGTGTCGCCGGCCGCTGGGCGCGAAACGCTCGACGCCGGAACCCGGGAAGTGGAACGGATCATGCTCGAGGCGCGCCTTGGCACCGGGCTTCAGGTCGATGCCCTCGACAAGGTGGGCCGCCACGCCGTCGCGGGCCTCATCGCCGACGGCCTGGTTGAGCCTGGAGCGGCCTTCCAAGGACGGCTGGTCCTGACACTCAAGGGCCGGCTACTCGCGGATGCCGTGGTCCGCCGGATCCTTCCGGACTAGGGCCGACGCTAGCGGCAGGCGCTAACGTCCGGCGCGGGAACCGGCATAGGCACCCGCGAAGAGCGGCTATTTGATCCAGCGCAGGTTGAAGCGGTAGCGGTGCGGCTGTCCGTGGTTGACGCGGATTCCGGCTGACACCGAGAAGCAGGTCACTGCGACCCAGATCGCGGTGGCCAGAACCGCGAACAGGTTTCCCACCACCGGAAGCAGGACGAGGATGTTGGCGAGCACTGCGGCAATCGTCGGAGGCAAAGTGAAGTTCAGCGCTTCCTTGGATTCCTGTGCCGTGAACGGGCCACGTTCGCGGAAGATCAGGTAGATCAGAAGCGAAGGCACGCAGCCAAGGATCCCGCCGAAGTGCGCCAGGGTTGCCCACTGCCGGTCTTCCGAGGCAGTCAAGGGCAGCGCGTTGGCAGGAACGCCGTGGTACTGGGACTGGCCCGAGGTGCCATCCCGATCGTCAGGAGCGTTGTCCGCCACAGTATCTTCCTTAGAGTATCTATCGGTGCAGTGTTGCTGTCCCAGAATACTTGCTCGGCACGCGATCAGCCGACCAACTCCGGGGCCCCGGGCAGGTAATCATCACTGCTCGGTCAGGAAATCGATCACTTCCTCCACGCGCCCCAGCAAAGAGGCCTCCAAATCGGCATAGCTGTGGACGGCGCCCAGAAGCTTCTGCCAGCCAAGTCCCACGTCTTCGGCCGTCTCATGCGGCCAGCCGAACGACCTCAGGATTCCGGTCTTCCAATCCGTGCCGCGCGCGATGGTTGGCCATTGCCCGATCCCCAACACCTTGGGCCGGATTGCCTGCCAGACGTCCACATAGGGGTGTCCTACGATCAGGACGTTTCCCGCGGCGCCCGGCAGCGTCATGGCGTCGGCGGCAATCCGCGACTCCTTCGAATCCGGCACCAAGTGGTCCACCAGGATCCCGAGCCGGCGGCCCGGGCCGGGGGAGAACCCGGCTATGGCCGCCTTGAGATCGTCCACGCCGTGCAAGGGCTCGACGACGATGCCCTCCACCCGGAGATCATCT
The DNA here is from genome assembly GCF_052115205.1 of Arthrobacter sp. 2RAF6. Classification (NCBI taxonomy): domain Bacteria; kingdom Bacillati; phylum Actinomycetota; class Actinomycetes; order Micrococcales; family Micrococcaceae; genus Arthrobacter; species Arthrobacter sp. 2RAF6. The sequence goes on from NZ_JBFRGF010000011.1 coordinate 23,978, forward strand.
CCCCACACCTTTTCCACAAGTTCTGCGTCGTGCTTGCCTTCCACCCAGATCCGGCTAGCCTTGGCGACTTGGGCCCGCTGGCCGGCCACCCGGACGGATCCCGATGCCGTCCTGCCTGCTTGCGCCGCGCCCTTGACGGCCGCCGCGCGTGGCGCCGGCGGCAGGAGCTTCACTGCTTGTCCCTCCAGCAGGAATCCGAATCCGAGCCGGAATGACTTGGCCTTTCCCCGCCGATCCTCAAGCACCACAATGTGCATGCCTCCGGACTTCTCCACCCTGGTCACGGCCCCTACCCAACCGGACTGCACGTCCTCGAGAACCATCCCTCGTTCGACGGGCACCTCTGGCAGTTGCCGTTTGGCCGGCGAGGAGAGGTCTTGCGGGCCCCAATTGTCGTAAGACACGGTCTTCACACCACTTTGCGCTAGGGGATCGGTCACGGTCCGTGGCATTCCCCAGGACCGCGCGGGAATCATGTTCGCCGCGAGCGGTACCAATGCTAACAACGAGGTGGCTCATACTAGACTTGTTAGCACTTGGGCATGTTGAGTGCTAACTGTTGAACTACCGGATTGTTGAGAACTCGATCGTTTGAGTACTTGATCGTCCAGTACTGGCTGTTGAATGGAGGTGGGCAGTGAGCGAACCACGCAAGCTTGAAGTGTTACGCGCCATCGTGGAGGACTACGTTCACTCCCGCGAGCCAGTCGGCTCCAAAGCTTTGGTCGAACGGCACCATCTGGGAGTGTCGAGCGCGACCATCCGCAATGACATGGCCCTCTTGGAAGAAGAGGGCCTCATTGCAGCACCACACACGAGTGCGGGCCGCATTCCCACCGACAAGGGCTACCGCTTGTTCGTCGACCGTATTTCCGAGGTCAAGCCGCTTTCGGCCGCCGAGCGCCGGGCCATCCACTCGTTGCTTGAGGGGCCCGACGACGTCGAGGACATCCTTGAGCGAACCGTCCGGCTCCTCTCCCAACTGACCAACCAGGTCGCCGTCGTACAGTATCCGCACCTGAGCCGCGCGCGCGTCCGGCACATTGAGTTTGTCCTTTTGGCACCGCGCCAGGTCTTGGTGGTGTTGATCGCCGATTCGGGCAAAGTGGAACAAGGCGTTGTGCAGGCAGCGACAGACGCCACTGACGAAGAGCTCATGGCCTTGCGCGCGCGATTCCTTGGAAGCATTGCCGGCTCCCAGCTCGACCTCATGCCACAAGTCCTGCCCTCGGTGGTTGCCTTGTGCCCGCCGGCGCTTCGGAACCTTGCCGGCGCCCTTGCCCACGGCCTGGAAAGGCTTGCCGAGCGGAGCCGCGACGAACGCATGGTCATGGCAGGCACGGCAAACCTGGCCCGCTCCAACGTGGACTTCCCGCTGAGCATCGGTCCGGTCCTCGAGGCACTCGAGGAGCAGGTGGTCATGTTGCGGCTGTTGTCGGACATGGCTGAGGACCCCCGGGGCGTCACGGTGAGCATCGGACGTGAAAACCCCTATGACGGCCTCTCCGAGGCTTCGGTGGTTGCCACGGGCTACGGTCCGGGCAGCAGTGCCAAGATCGGCATTCTTGGACCCACCCGCATGGATTATCCCAACACCATGGCGGCCGTCCGTGCCGTCGCACGCTACCTTTCCCGCATTCTGGGCGGCTGACGGCCTCGGCCGGAAACCGCCTCGCAAGAAAAGCAGTGGAACCGTAAAAAAGGAAGAGATACCGACTTTGAGCAGTCACTATGACGTTCTGGGCGTCTCGCCGGAAGCAGCCGGCGAGGAGATCAAGAAGGCCTACCGCAAGCTCGCACGCAAGCTGCACCCCGATGTGAACCCCGGGGCCGGCGCTGCCGAGGAATTCAAGGCGGTGACCCACGCTTACGAGGTCCTCTCCGACCCCCAGAAGCGCCGCGTCTACGATGCCACCGGCAACGAGAACGGGACCGACAACGGTTTCGGCGGAGGCTACGCGGGCCAGGGATTCGCATTCCAGGACATCTTCGACACCTTCTTCGGCGGAGGCGGCGGCGGGATGCAGGGCCCCGCATCCCGAATGCGCCGCGGCCAGGACGCCCTGATCAGTGTCCGCATCGACTTGCGCGAGGCGGTGTTCGGTGTCAACAAAAAGCTTGAGGTGGACACCGCTGTCATCTGTCCCACGTGCGAAGGCTCATGCTGCCGTCCGGGCACCCACCCGGAACGCTGCGACATCTGTGGCGGCTCGGGCCAGGTCCAGCGGGCCGTCCGCTCGATTCTCGGCCAGGTCATGACCGCCGCACCATGTGGATCGTGCGAAGGTTTCGGCTCGATCATCAAGGATCCCTGCAATGAGTGCAACGGCCAGGGCCGCATCCGCAGCCGCCGTTCGCTGACCGTCAAGGTGCCTGGCGGCGTCGCTACCGGGACCCGCATCCAGCTTTCGTCGCAAGGCGAGGCAGGTCCCGCGGGCGGTCCTCCCGGTGACCTCTATGTGGAGATCCGGGTCAACAACGATTCCACCTACATCCGCGAAGGCGACGACCTTCACGCCACGCTGAGCGTTCCCATGACTGCCGCGGCACTGGGTACCGAGCTGCAGCTTGAGACTTTCGACGGTCCCCAGGAGATCGACGTCAAGTCAGGTACGCAGTCCGGCGAAGTCATCACCCTGCGTGGACTCGGCGTCACCCATCTCCGCGGCTACGGCAGGGGAGACCTCAAGGTGCACCTGCACGTTGAGACCCCCGGCAAGCTCGACGCCGTGCAGGAAGACCTGCTTCGCCAACTGGCAAAATTGCGCGGAGAGCAGTTCACCGAAGGCAAGCTTGTGGCCAGTGGCGGTATGTTCGCGAAGCTGCGGGACAAGCTCGGTAACCTGTAGCGGTGAGCAACCCCGTATTCTTCACAGCAGCCGGAACGCTTGACGGGCTCGGCCCTGGTGACTCTTTCGTGCTCGACGGCGCCGAAGCCAGGCATGCTGTCACCGTCAAGCGCCTGGAAATCGGCGAAGCCGTCGATATCGCCGACGGTGCCGGTAGACGGCTCACGGGCACCGTGACGGAGTCCGGGCAGGGAACCTTGACAGTCCTTGCCTCCGCTGTCGATGAGGAGCACCAGCCAACCGTGCGGCTCGTGTTGGTCCAGGCCCTCGCGAAGGGCGACCGTGACGAGCTTGCAGTTGAGACGGCAACGGAACTCGGGATCGACGCCGTCGTACCCTGGCAGGCGGAACGTTCGATCGTCCGTTGGAAGGGTGACCGGGCTGCCAAAGCCCACGCGAAGTGGCAATCCGTGGCCACCGCAGCCGCCAAGCAAGCGCGGCGCGCGTGGATTCCCGAGGTGCGTACCGCCGTCGACGGCTCCGGCCTGGCTGCGGCGGTTGCCGCGGCCGACCTGGCGATCATCCTGCACGAGGACGCGAAACGCCCGCTGCGGGATGTCCTGGAGAACTGGCAGGGCGGTGTTTCTACGGCGGATCCCGGAGTTGAACGGGAAGTCCTGCTCATCGTCGGCCCGGAGGGTGGAATTTCACCGCGCGAAGTGACCAAGCTCAGCGACGTCGGCGCCGTCACCGCGCTCTTGGGCCACCACGTGCTCCGCTCGTCCACGGCAGGTCCTGCCGCCGTCGTGCTGGCCAGCGACATCCTGGGGCGCTGGTAGCCCGCAGCGCACGTCCTTGATTAGCGACGTCCTCAGCGAACGGTGAAACTACGGGTATCCGTCGCGACGTCGGCGTCGTTGGCTCCCAGCAAGGAAACCCGCAATTCATAGCGGCCCGCTCCGAGTCCCACTGTGAGGCTGAAGGTTCCGCCTTGTCCGGGAACCGTCGAAGCGGTGGTCTGTCCGGCGAGGTAGGAGGACTTGTCGCCGTTTGAGTTCTCGCGAAGGATTTGCCAATGCAGTTTCTTCGAGGGATCCGTGCTTCGGCCGTTGAACTTGACCGGACCGGCCGGCAAAGTCAGATCCTCCTGCGGGTCAATGATCCACACCGGTGCCACCATGGATGCGTCGCGGACCATCGGATCGCCTAGTTTGACCTGTCCGAATGCCATGTAGTCCGTGTGCCCGTCCACCAGGATGGTCACCTTGATCTGCTGTCCGGAATCGATCAGGCCCGAGCTCGCGGCCGCAGCGGTAGCGGTGTAGACGAGTTCCTGGACCGCCCGCTGTGCCATCCCGGCATCGAGATTTGAATTGAACGCATCGCGGGAAACATCGACCGTGACCACGTTCTTACCGGAAATCGAGGTCGCCAGACTGCCTGGGTTCTGCCACGGAGTGAAGAAATCGTGATCAAACGGCTTCTGGGACATCATGATCCGCAGGGCCGTGGTGATGGGGTTCTCATTGCCTGGGTTGTCACGGAATTCGCGGTACAGGAAGGTGTCCGTATCGCTGCGCCCGATCCAATACACGGGGATCTTGTTTGAGGCCTGGGTTGTTTCGAGCGGAGCATTGCTGTCCGGGGCCGTCTGCAAGGCAACTGTCGGGCTGGGGACCGGCGTCGTGGATCCCTGTCCCGTGCGATCGGCAATGCAACCCGACAGGAACAAGGCAGCCGTCAGGGCGGTCACAAGCATGGCGGAACGTGTCCGGATGCGTGTGCCGTGCGAAATCCCGGCTGGCCTGGTGATGGTGGATTCCTGCTCGTGTTCGGCCGCTGTGGTGTGCGGGGGAGTCATGCGCCCGGCGGCCGGGCACAGGGGCATTTTTTGCCCATGAATCAGCTTGTCATAGTCCCAACGGCCCCGGCTGGCGTTTCGATACCCCGGTGGGCAACTGCAATGCGATTGATACGAGGTCGATGCCGAGTTGATACCAAAGCCGCACCGATCGCCCGTCCGCAGCACCGCCGGGCACGGTCTGGAACCACCCCTGAGACTGGCTGGCGTAGGATTGAAAGCAATCCGAGGCCCGCTATCCTGCGCCCATCCAGCAGACGGACATCGGAGAAAATCGATGGACATCACCAAGCCGGAGGAGCACAGGCCGCTAGGCCAGCACTATGACAGAATCATTGAACGGGCGGCCCAAGGCCGGCAGCGTTGACACAGGTCCGGCCGAGTTCCCACACTCTGTCCCGGGCGCCCGGACGGAAGTTGTCATCTTCGACAACTCGGATCAGATGGTTCAGACCCTTGGCAGCCATGACGAGGCGTTGCGCTACATCGAAGCCCAGTTCCCCGGCGTCGACTTTCATGTGCGCGGCAACGAGCTCTCCTTCAGCGGACCGTCACGCGATGTTCCCCGGATCATGCGGCTTCTGGAAGAAGTCCGCGGCCTGGTCGGCAAGGGGACGGTCATCACCCCGGACGTGCTGCAACAGCTTGTGTCCTTGTTGCGCAGCCAGTCGCTGCAAAACCCCGTGGAAGTCCTGACCCACAACATTCTTTCGAGCCGCGGGCGCACCATCCGCCCCAAGACGCTGAACCAGAAGAACTATGTCGACGCCATCGACGACAACACGGTCATCTTCGGGATCGGCCCTGCAGGCACCGGCAAGACGTACCTCGCGATGGCCAAAGCCGTTCAGGCACTGCAGCTCAAGGAAGTCAGCCGCATCATCCTCACACGGCCTGCCGTCGAGGCGGGAGAGCGCCTCGGCTTCCTGCCGGGAACGTTGAGCGACAAGATCGACCCGTATCTGCGTCCTTTGTACGACGCCTTGCATGACATGATGGACCCGGAATCCATCCCGCGCCTCATGGCTGCGGGGACCATTGAGGTAGCGCCGCTTGCGTACATGCGCGGCCGCACGCTCAATGATGCGTTCATCATCCTCGATGAGGCCCAGAACACCACCGCGGAACAGATGAAGATGTTCCTGACCCGCCTGGGCTTCGGCTCCAAGATGGTTGTCACTGGGGATATCACCCAGGTGGATCTGCCCTTCGGCGCCACCTCCGGTCTGCGCATTGTCCAGGAAATCCTCAGCGGGATCGACGGCGTGAACTTCACGATGTTGGACGCTTCCGACGTCGTCAGGCACCGGCTCGTCGCCGACATTGTGTCCGCGTACAGCACATGGGATGAAAAGCACCGGGTGCGTGCCCAGCACACGCCGATCCACGACAAACGGGGAGAACACAGATGAGCATCGAGGTCAACAACGAGTCCGGCGTCCAGGTGGACGAGGCACAATTGGTGACGCTTTCACGCTTCATCTTCGAGCGGCTCTACATTCACCCCCAGGCCGAACTTTCCATCCTCCTGGTGGATGAACCTGCCATGGAAAAGCTCCACATAGAGCTCATGGACGAACCCGGCGCTACCGATGTCCTGTCTGTCCCGATGGATGAATTGACGCCGGGGACACCGGGTAAGCCGACTCCGCAGGGCATGCTGGGCGACATCGCCATCTGCCCGCAGGTGGCCGAAGTACAAGCGCGCAACGCAGGTCATTCAACGCAGGATGAAATGCTCCTGCTCTGCACGCACGGAATCCTCCACCTGCTCGGTTTCGACCACGCCGAACCGGAGGAAAAGGAAGAGATGTTCGGCCTGCAGCGTGAGCTGCTGTCCGCGTTCCTTGGCAAGGACGCCCCCATGGAGACCATGCTGTGACCTCGCTCATCCTGGTCGGGATGGCGTTGGTGTTCCTCAGTTTCGTCGCGCTGCTGACCGCGGCTGAGGCTGCCTTCACCTTCCTGCCGCGACACGACGCGGAGCAAGCCGTCGTCAGAAGCCGGGGGAATTCGCTTCGCGATATCCTCGCCCAGCCTGTTGCGCACATTCGCGCGCTGCGATTCTGGCGGGTCTGGTTCGAGATGGCGGCAGCTGTGGCCGTCGCCGTCGTCATGCATAGCCTCCTCGAGAATGTCTGGCTTGCCGGTTTGGCGGCGACGGGCATCATGGCCGTCATTGGTTTCGTTTTGGTGGGCGTCTCCCCCCGTCAACTCGGACGCGCCCACTCAGGCGGCGTTGTTCGCTACTCGGCCCCGCTCATCAGGTTCCTGTGCTGGATCCTGGGTCCCATTCCCGGATGGCTCGTGAGGATCGGCAGCGTAGTGGCACCCGGTGCGCCCAGCGGCGATGAAGCATTCTTCAGCGAGGAAGAATTCCGTGAACTCGTCGACAGGGCCACGGAATCGGACATGATCGAGGACAGCGAGGCCGAACTCATCCAGTCGGTCTTCGATTTCGGCGACACCCTGGTGCGCTCGGTGATGGTCCCTCGAACGGACATTGTAAGCATCGAGTCCGGATCCAGCCTGGAACAGGCCATGGCCCTGTTCCTGCGCTCCGGGTACTCAAGGATCCCCGTTATCGGCGAGAACGCGGATCAAATCCGCGGCATTCTCTATTTGAAGGACGTTGCCGCCGCATTGCACCGCCCGGAACAGCCATCAGTGCGCCAGGATATTGATGCCATAGCCCGCGAGGCACGTTTCGTTCCCGAATCAAAGCCTGTCAGCGACCTCCTGAGCGAGCTACAGCAAGAGTCCACGCACGTGGCTGTAGTCATTGACGAATACGGCGGCACCGCCGGACTGGTGACGCTGGAGGACCTCATTGAGGAAATCGTGGGGGAGATCGTCGATGAGTACGACTCCAACGATGCGGAAGTCACCGACCTGGGTGGTGGCACGTATCGCGTCAGTTCACGGATGAGCATCGATGACCTCGGCGAACTTTTCGACATTGACCTCGACGACGACGAAGTGGACACGGTGGGTGGCCTCCTGGCCAAAACCCTGGGCAAGGTGCCGATCGTGGGCAGTGCGGTGGAGGTGGATGGGATCTCCTTGAAAGCCGATAGGCTGGAAGGCCGGCGAAACCGGGTCAGCCATATCATTGCGGCAGCCATTCCAAAAGAAGACACTGACCTTGAAGACCTTCTCGACGAGGCCGACACAACGCAACAGGGAGTTCCACGTGAGCAAGCACAATAAGAAGTTCGACGCCGATCAGGACTTCGGCGGCTTCCACGCAGGTTTCTCGGTTCTTGTAGGCCGTCCGAATGCCGGCAAGTCCACCCTCACCAACGCTTTGGTTGGCCAGAAGGTGGCCATCACTTCGGCAAAGCCGCAGACCACGCGGCACACGATCCGCGGCATTGTCCATCGGGAGGACGCCCAACTCATCCTCGTGGACACTCCGGGCCTTCACCGCCCGCGCACCCTTCTTGGCAGGAGGCTCAACGATCTCGTCGCGGACACCCTCTCCGAAGTCGACGCCATTGGTTTTTGCCTGCCCGCCAACGAGAAGATCGGACCGGGCGACAAGTACATTGCGGCCCAACTCGCCGCCGTCGGACGCAAGCCGATCATCGCACTTGTCACCAAGACCGACCTGGTGGACCGCCAGGCCCTGACCGAGCAACTCCTGGCCGTAGCCGCGTTGGGCCGCGAGGTCCTCGGCGAACAGGGCTGGGCAGATATCGTTCCGGTTTCCGCGACCGACGGCTTCCAGGTCAGTACGGTCGCCGACGTCCTCATCGGCCACATGCCCCCTTCGCCGCCTCTCTACCCGGACGGTGAACTCACCGATGAACCGGAGGCCGTCATGGTCGCCGAACTTATCCGGGAAGCAGCTTTGGAAGGCGTCCGCGACGAGCTGCCCCACTCCCTGGCGGTGGTGGTGGAGGAAATCCTGCCCCGCGAAGGGCGCTCCGAAGACAACCCGCTCCTCGACGTGCGGGTCAACCTGTACGTCGAGCGCCCCTCCCAGAAGGCCATCATCATCGGCAAGGCCGGAAGCCGGCTGCGCGAGGTCGGAACGAACGCCCGCAAGGGTATCGAGGCCCTCCTGGGAACCAAGATCTACCTCGACCTGCACGTGAAAGTGGCCAAGGACTGGCAGCGCGATCCGAAGCAACTCGTGAAACTGGGATTTTAGCCGCTGGGGAATTTCCCAGATTGGGCCCGTAAAATGGTCCGAATCCCATTTTCCGAGGAAAGGTTGAGCGCGCAGTGCGACGTCGCGATGCACGCGTACAGAAGCCCGGCACCGTTGGTGCCCCCGGCACTGCACGCCACGGGGAAGCCCCCGGCACCCCCCGCCACATGAATGCTCCCAAGGGGCTCCCGCTCTGGCTCAAGGTCACTGCCGTGACGGTGTCGGTACTGTTGCTCGGCGGTATCGCCTTCGCCGCTTACTGGGTTATCCGCTTGCAGGCGAACATCAGCAAAGCACCGTTGTCGGCGGGCGCCACGAGAACCGAAGCCGCGGCCAACGATGCCACGGACCGCCTGCAGATCCTCATCCTCGGGTCCGACACCCGGGACGGGAAGAACTCGCAATACGGTTCAACCCAGGACTCCGCCGGCTATGGCCAGTCGGATGTCATGATGCTGCTGGACATTTCGGCGGACAACAAGAGGGTGAGCCTCACCAGCTTTCCCCGCGATCTCCTGGTGGACGTCCCGGCATGCACTGATCCCAAGACCAATACCGTGTATCAACCCCACTCAAACGTCATGATCAACTCGGCGATGGCAGAAGCCGGGATCGGTTGCGCCGTGGACACAGTAAATAAGCTCAGTGGGCTGCAAATCGACCACTTCATGATGGCCGACTTCAACGCCGTCAAGGAGCTGTCCAACGCCGTAGGCGGGGTTAACGTGTGCGTGAGCGACGCCGTCCACGACCCCGATTCCGGACTCCGGCTCCCCAAGGGAACATCGAGTGTCCAGGGGGAACAGGCCCTGGCCTTCCTCCGGACCCGCCACGGTTTTGGCGACGGAAGTGACCTCGGCCGCATCCAGGCGCAGCAGGGTTTCCTCTCCTCGCTGACCCGGAAGATCAAGTCTGACGGCACGCTGGGCAATCCGCAGGCTCTGCTGTCCATCGCGGATGCCGTGACAAAGAACCTGACCGTGGATGACGGCCTGGCGTCCGTACAGTCGCTCCTGACCATCGGGAGCCGCCTCAAGGACGTTGACTTGTCCAAGGTCGCATTCGTCTCGGTTCCCACTCAGCCCGCCGCCGTTGATCCCAACAGGCTCGAATTGGTTCAACCCCAGGCCTCCCAACTGTTCGCCGCCATGCGCGCCAACCTGGACCTGACCACCCCGGGGGCTACGGCCGCTCCCTCACCCGCCGCGTCTGGCGCCCCGTCCAGCAGTGCTGCGCCGGCGCCCAGCGCTCCTGCTGTCCCCGCCTATGACAAGGCCCTACAGCCAGTGACCGTTGCAGACGGAACAGGCATCGCCTCCCGCGGCCAGGAGATCGCCGCCGCCCTGGTTGGCGGCGGATTCACGAAAGCCGCACACTTCCTTGCCGCCGCCGTGCCCAAGACCGTTGTCTATTACGGGCCCGGCTACGCCGACGTCGCGCCGGATGTCGCGAATCTCCTGGGGATCCCGGCCTCGCAAGTCGAACCATCCAACGGCATTGTGGGAGTCCAGGTCTATATCGGCCGTGACTTCGATTCCGGGACCAAGTATGGCGTCGCTTCCGTCCCGTCCGACGTCGTCAAGCAGACCGCAGGCGACGTGAAATGCCAAGCTGTCAACCCCGTACTCATCGCGAAGTAGCAGCACAGGAAACACCCTCGCTGCCTACCAGATACTGACGCGGTCCTCGGGCGACAGCCACATTCCATCCCCGGCTTCCACCGCGAACGCCTCATGGAACGAATCCAGGTTCTTGGCAATGGCGTTGGTCCGGAACTCGTTGGGGGAGTGCGGGTCCGTTGCGACGCGCCGGATGGCTTCCTCGGGACGGATGACCTGGCGCCAGCCGGCAGCCCAGGACATGAAGAAGCGCTGCTGGCCGGTCAGGCCTTCGAGGACGGGCGGCTCAGCTCCGTCAAGGCTCAGGAGGTAAGCCTTGTAGGCGATTGTCAGGCCGCCCAGATCGCCGATGTTTTCGCCGAGCGTGAGCTTCCCGTTGACCTTGTGCTCAGGAGCGGCATACGGGGCAAGGGCGTCGAACTGGGCCACGAGCTTCGCCGCCAGTCCTTCGAAGGCCTTGCGGTCTTCCTCGCTCCACCAATTCCGCAGCGCTCCACTTCCGTCGAACTGGGACCCTTGGTCGTCGAAGCCGTGGCCGATTTCGTGGCCGATGATGGCGCCGATGCCCCCGTAGTTGACCGCGTCATCAGCCTCTGCCGTGAAGAAGGGCGGCTGCAGGATCGCAGCGGGGAAGACAATCTCGTTCAGCATCGGGTGGTAGTACGCGTTGACGGTCTGCGGGGTCATGAGCCACTTGTCGAGATCGACCGGCTTGCCGACCTCATCGAGGTGACGGTCGACGTCGGCGTTGTGCGCCCGCTCGACGTTCCCCAGAAGATCAGTCGGGTCAATGTCGACGGCGGAATAGTCGATCCATTTGTCCGGGAAACCAATCTTGGGCCGGAAGGCCTCAAGCTTTTTCAGCGCTTCAGCCTTGGTGTCCTCGCCCATCCAGTCGAGCGCCGTAATGCTCTTGCGGTAAGCCTCGATCAGTTTGGCAACCAGTGTCTGCATCCTGGCCTTGTGACCTTCGGGGAAGTGGCGCTCCACGTAGATCTGGCCTACAGCCTCCCCAAGGGCGGCTTCGACGACGGCGACTCCGCGCTTCCAGCGGTCCTTGTTCTGCGGAGTGCCACTCAGGGTGGTCCCGTAGAAATCGAAGTTTGCGTCCACGAATGCCGACGAAAGATAGGGGGCTGCGGCATTGAGCACGCGCAAGGCCAGCCACGCCTGCCAGGCGTCAAGGGACTCGGACTCCACGAGGGCAGACGCACCGGTGAAGAAATCAGGAGTACTTACCACCAGCTCGGTGAACTTGTCTGCTTCAATCCGGGCCGAATCGAACCACGCGTCAAGGTGCGGGAACAATTCACGGCCCTCCTCGGCGGTCTTGAGGTTGTAGGTCTTCTGCGGATCGCGAAGGGTGACATTGTCCCAGTGATGCGAGGCAAGGGCTTTTTCAAGGGCGACAACGCGCGCGGCGGCATCGTCGGCGTCGGAAATGCCCGCCAGGCCGAAGAGTTTGGCGACGTATTTCGCATATGCGCTGACAATGCCTTCGAACTTCTCATCCCGGTAGTAGGACTCGTCGGGAAGGCCCAGACCACCCTGACCGATATACAACAGGATCCGGTCCGGATTCCCGGCGTCGGGAGCGGGATAGATCGAGAAGAGGCCGGAAACATCCGAGCGGAACAGCCGCCCGGTCAGGGCGACCACTTCGGCCGGCGAAGCCGTGGCAAAGACTTCCCCGAGCCGGGCGCGGATAGGCTCCATGCCCTTGGCCTCGGTGGCTTCCTCGTCCATGAAGCTGTTGTAGAGATCGCCTACTTTGCGTTCGATGCCACTGGCGTCCTCGCCCTTTGCGGCAGCTTCCTCGATGATCGCTTTGACCGCCAGTTCAGCGCCGTCCCGCAGCGCGGTGAACGTTCCCTCAAGCGGGCGGTCGTCAGGGATGACCGTCGACTTCAGCCACGCCCCGTTGACGTGCTCGTAAAGGTCGTCCTGCGGCCTGACGCTTTCATCGATGTTGGACAGTGTGATCCCCGACTGTGGCACAAGAACTCCTTCGGACGACGAGCGGAACCGGCTCACCACCGTTCCCGCGTCTGCATAGTGGACGTTGCTTCTGGTATTGCATTGTCATCATACGCACCCGTGTTACTGTGAAATGGTGCGTGCAGGAATGCTTCTCCTTAGCTGCCGCGGCGGGGCCTCGAAGGCGATCATTCGCTAGGCCAACCCTCGCTGCGGAGTTAGCTATGCCCGGCCAATCTTCCATCAAAGATTAAGAGAAAAGGCCCCAAGTCATGCGCAACGCACAAAAGCCCTCCGGAATGCCCATTCATCGGTACCTGCCTTTCCAGGACCAGATCAGTGTCGAGCTGCCGGACCGCACTTGGCCGGACAAGGTCATCACCAAGGCTCCGCGCTGGTGCGCAGTGGACCTCCGTGACGGCAACCAAGCCCTGATCGACCCCATGAGTCCGGCCCGCAAGCTGAAAATGTTCCAGCTGCTGGTCAAGATGGGCTACAAGGAAATCGAAGTCGGCTTCCCGTCCGCGTCGCAGACCGACTTCGACTTCGTACGGCAGCTCATCGAAGGCGGCCACATTCCGGACGACGTCTCCATCCAGGTCCTGACCCAAGCGCGTGAACACCTGATCGAGCGCACTTACGAATCCCTCGTCGGCGCAAAGCAGGCCATCGTCCACCTGTACAACTCCACATCGGTCCTGCAGCGCCGCGTCGTGTTCAACCAGGACGAAGACGGCATCCTGGACATCGCCCTCCAGGGTGCCCGCTTGTGCAAGAAGTACGAGGAAACCCTCGCGGACACCCACATCACGTACGAGTACTCGCCGGAGTCCTTCACCGGAACCGAGCTCGAGTACGCAGCGCGTGTTTGCAACGCAATCGCCGACGTTTTCGAAGCATCCGCGGACAAGCAGGTCATCATCAACCTGCCCGCCACTGTGGAAATGGCCACACCGAATGTCTACGCCGACTCCATCGAATGGATGCACCGGAACCTGCATCCCCGTGACGGCATCATCATCTCCCTCCACCCGCACAACGATCGCGGGACGGGCGTTGCCGCCGCGGAGTTGGGCTACCTGGCCGGTGCCGACCGCATCGAAGGCTGCTTGTTCGGCAACGGCGAGCGTACCGGCAACGTGGACCTCGTCACCCTGGGCCTGAACATGTTCGTCCAAGGCGTCGACCCGATGATCGACTTCTCGGACATCGACGAAGTCCGCAGGACCGTGGAGTACTGCAACCAGTTGCCTGTTCCGGAGCGTTCCCCGTACGGCGGAGATCTGGTGTTCACGGCGTTCTCCGGTTCACACCAGGACGCCATCAAGAAGGGTTTCGAAGCCCTCGAGAGGGACGCTGCCGCGGCCGGCAAGGCCGTGGACGACTTCACGTGGCAGGTTCCGTACCTGCCGATCGATCCCAAGGACCTTGGCCGCAGCTATGAGGCCGTCATCCGCGTCAACTCGCAGTCGGGCAAGGGCGGTGTGGCGTACCTGCTCAAGAACGAGCACAGCCTGGACCTGCCGCGCCGGGCACAAATCGAATTCTCCGGCGTCATCCAGCACCGCACCGACACCGTGGGCGGCGAGGTCAGCGGCGCCCAGCTGTGGGCCATGTTCCAGGACGAGTACCTGCCGGCCAGCACGGCAGATGGCCAGTGGGGACGCTATTCACTGGGTTCCATCCGCACCGAAACCGATGAGTCCGGCGAGCTTACCCTGCATGCGGCCCTGCGTGTTGACGGCACTGTAGTCCAGCGAACTGGCACGGGCAACGGACCGATCGCGGCGATGCTGGACATCTTGCGCCAAGACGGCGTGGACGTCCGCGTCCTGGACTACACGGAACATGCCCTGTCCGAAGGCGGCAGCGCCACCGCCGCGGCTTATGTGGAATGCGCCGTTGGCGAGCGGGTTCTCTGGGGTGTCGGAATCGATCCCAACACGAGCACCGCGGCGCTCAAGGCAGTCATCTCTGCCGTCAACCGCGCCATCAGGGCTGTCCGGGCATAACCATTTGCCGTGCGGCGTCGTCAACACGGCGCCGCGCGGCTTCGCCGGACCCGAGAGGGCCCGGCGTGGTGCGAAGATTAACTGTGGCCAATCCTTCGTCGTTTGCAGCGCGGTCCTATCGGGACGATGCCGTGGTGTTGCGCACCCACAAGCTGGGCGAAGCGGACCGCATCATCACTTTGCTGACAAAGCACCACGGACAAGTAAGGGCCGTTGCCAAGGGCGTACGGCGTACCAGTAGCCGGTTCGGCGCCCGGCTGGAGCCGTTCATGGTAGCTGACCTCCAACTCGTTTCAGGCCGCACCCTGGACATCGTCACCCAGGCTGTCGCCAAGGGAGCCTATGGGAGTTCGATCGCTGCCGATTACTCCCGGTACACCGTCGCTGCCGCCATGACGGAAACGGCAGAAAAGCTGACGGACGCCGACGCCGATTCCGGAACCGCCCAATACAACCTGCTTGTCGGGGCTCTTGCCGCGTTGAGCCGTTCCGACCACCCGCCGGAACTCATTCTTGACTCCTACCTGCTCCGCGCTTTGGCAACCGGCGGTTGGGCGCCCAGTTTCACGGATTGCGCCCGCTGCGGGGCGCGCGGTCCGCACACAGCTTTCTCCGCTCCCTTGGGCGGAATGATCTGCAACGACTGCCGCCCGCCCGGTTCGCCGGCGCCGGCACCCGAGACCGTCGTCTTGCTGGGCGCGCTGCTGACGGGGGACTGGGCTACTGCGGACACGTCCGACTCCTTGCATCGCCGCGAGGCCGCCGGATTGGTGGCGAGCTACCTGCAATGGCACCTTGAACGAGCATTGAAGTCCCTCAAACATGTGGAGCGAAGCTGAAAGTGGCACTGGGAAAAAAGAAGACGGCAACGGCGCGGACCACCCCGGTGAGGGCCCCCTACCAGCATCCCTCGGGCGCCAGGCCGCCGGCCATCCCTGCGGAACTGATACCGCGGCACGTGGCCATCGTCATGGACGGCAACGGCCGCTGGGCGAACCAACGGGGACTCCCGCGCATCGAGGGTCACAAGGCTGGAGAGCCGGCCCTGCTGGATGTGATGGCGGGTGCGATCGAACTGGGCATCAAGTACGTCAGTGTCTACGCTTTCTCCACCGAAAACTGGCGCCGCTCTCCTGAAGAAGTGCGCTTCCTCATGGGATTTAACAAGGACGTGCTACGTCGGCAACGCAACCAGCTCGATGAATGGGGAGTGCGGATCCGCTGGGCAGGACGGCGCCCCAAGCTCTGGGGTTCTGTCATCAAGGAGTTGGAGGAAGCCGAAGAGTACACACGCGGCAACGACACGTGCACTTTGACCATGTGTGTTAACTACGGCGGCCGCGCTGAAATCGCCGATGCCGTGGCCGCGATCGCCCAGGATGTCGCTGATGGCCGCCTGAAGCCCGGCTCCGTCAACGAGAAGACCATCCAGAAGTACCTCGATGAACCGGATCTTCCGGATGTGGACCTGTTCCTGCGAAGCTCCGGTGAGCAGCGCCTTTCGAACTTCCTCTTGTGGCAATCCGCCTACGCGGAATTCGTCTTCATGGATACCCTGTGGCCCGACGTCGACCGCCGGACTTTGTGGGACGCCGTCGAGATCTACGCCAAGAGGGACCGCCGCTACGGAGGCGCGGTAGACGCTGCAGCACCCCGCTGACCGCGGCAGCAAATTAGCACAAGCGTGCTGTGAAACCGCTCAGTCCGGATAGGAAGCCAACCAGATGGCTACGTCCCGGTAGGCCTGCTGCCGGACGGTACGCCGTGACAGGAACACATCGTGGAGTGCGCCTGGATAGCGGAATACCGCCGTCCGGCGCCCGAGGCCCAGGGCCCGGCGGGCAGTCTGCTCGACGTCGATCACGGCGTCGACGCGCATGAGCTCCGCGGTCCACTCGGCCTGGATCCGGGTCCGGCCGGAAAGCAGCACGAGCACCGGGGCATCGATATTGAGTTTGCGTTCGACGGCGGCGTGGCCCGCGAGGACTGCCTTGGTCCACCCTGCGCGGATCGGGAAGGAAGCCCGCGGCCTCCATTCCGCATCAAGGGTCCATTCGCCGTGGGCCAGGTTGCTCACGCTTTCCCAGTAGGCCGGCATCTCCGGGAAGCGGAAAGGACGCTTGGGGTCGGTGCGCGCAAACGGCTCCACCACGTGCATCGCGATGCTGCGGATCAGGCTGCTGCCCTGGAGCTCCAACCACGGCGAATTCAACGTCAGCGTGGCAATGCGGCCCGGATTCCGGTCAGCCCACAGCGCCGCGATCAGGCCGCCCAGCGAATGGGCCAGGAGGTGGACGGTAGGTGCGTCCGCGCTACCCGTCATCTCGGCAACATCCTGCTGGATGGCCTGCAGGGCGGCGTCGAGGTCTTCGTCATAGACCGTCAGGTCTGTGGTGTAGCCGGGTGTCTGGCCCGGCCGCAGGCTCCGCCCGAACTTGCGCAGGTCAAGCGCATAGAAATGGAAGCCCGAGGCGCCCAGGAACTCGGCCAGTTCCGTCTGCATGAAGTAGTCTGCCCAGCCGTGGAGATACAGCACAACCCTCGGTGGCCCCTGGGTGACGGGAACGTCGCGCCGGCGCCGGCGTCGAGTGAATGCCGTCAGCGCATCCAGGAGCCCGTGCGGCACTGACGGTGCGGCCACCGGCCGGACGTGTCGGACGAGGGTGGCGCAGACCGGTCCCTCCTCGTCCGGTGGAAGTTCGAGCTCCAAGGCCTCGAAACCACCGCCCAGAAAGTCCCGTTGCCAGACCGGCAACCCCAGTTCCGTGGTCATGGCGTTCCCCCCGCTTGTCCAAGCTCGTGGCCTGCCGGAGGTACAGTCCCTGGCCCATTGGTGATGTACCCGTGAATCCAACGCGCCAGCCTGTCGTAGGCATCGGCGCGCACCGGACCGGCCGACAGGAACACATCGTGGAGGCCGCCGTCGACCCGTTCCAGGGTGACGGTCCGGCCAAGGGTCATGGCGCGGACGGCCATGGTGTTGACGTCCAGCACAGCGTCCGAACGCCTCATCGACTCCTGCCAGACCATGCCGTTGGCGCTAGCTCCAGAGATCAGCACCAGGATCGGGATGTCTATTCTCAGCCCGTGGGCCACCCTCGTGTGGCCGCTGAGAACCGCACTGAGCCAGCCAGCCCGCATAGGGAAGGCCAAGGGTGGGCGCAATTTTGGATCGAGGAGCCATTCGCCCTCGGCCGAGCTGCTGATGCTGCGGAAATAGAAGCCGCGTTCGGGCAGGCGCAGGATTGTCGTGGGCCGGAACCGTGCGAGCGGCTTCACCATGGTCTGGGCTGCGCGGCGGACCACGGAGCTTCCGTGCATTTCAAGCCAGGGGCTATTGAGGACGAGGTATTGGACGGAGCCGGGATGGCTGCTGACCCACAAAGCCGCAACAAGGCCCCCGGTGGAATGCCCCATGAGGGTCAAAGAGCCGGGCTCCTGACCACGCTGGTCCGCGGAACGGATCATCTCGATGGCCTTGCCGATTTCGGCGTCGTAGTCGTTCAGGTGCTCAACGTAACCGCCGGGCCTGTCCGATTGCAGGCTGCGGCCATGGTTGTGCATGTCCAACGCGTAGAAATGGAAGCCTTGTTCGGTCCAAAACTCTGCCAGGGCGACGTTGAAAAAGTAGTCGCTCCAGCCGTGGAGGAAGAGCACCGAACGGTTGGCCGGCGGGGGTGAATCACCCGGGCCGCCGGCGCCCTGCCGCGGGACATGACGGACGAGCGTCGCACGCCGGACAACTCCGTCAGGTCCAGCCGCCTCGAATGCGCAACTTTCGAAGTCCGCACCGAGGATATCGGTCTGCCAGTCCATGGGAACAGCTTAGACACTCGCCGCGGCATCGTGCCCGGCTACGCGTCCGGAGAACAGGCACCCGCCAAGGAACGTCCCTTCCAATGCCCGGTAGCCATGGATTCCTCCTCCGCCGAAGCCGGCAGCCTCGCCCGCCGCATACAGGCCCGGCACGGGAACTCCGGAACCGTCAAGGACTCGTGAACGAAGGTCTGTTTGAAGTCCGCCGAGGCTCTTGCGCGTCAAGACCGAGAGCCGGACAGCAAGGAGTGGGCCGTGCTTCGGGTCGGTGAACCGGCGCGGAGGGGCCACACGCATGATCTTGTCGGTGGCGAAACGCCGGGCCGCCCGGATTGCGGCGAGCTGCGGGTCCTTGCCCAGCCCGCTCGCCACTTGCAGGTCCCGATCGCGGATGAGTGCATCGAGCTGGGCGGAATCGATCAGCGCTGAACCCGTCAGCGCGTTCATTTTCGCGGCGAGCTCCACGGCCGTTGCGGCTTCCAGGAAATCCACGCCGCGGTCCAGGAAGATCCGCAACGGGGATTCGCTGCCGGGATTGAGCCTGGAAACAAGGAGCCGTATGTCCTTGCCTGTGAGATCCGGGTTCTGCTCTGAACCTGACAAGGCGAATTCTTTCAGCGCGATGGTCCGGTTGCACACGAACCACGAATGACCGTATCCGCTCGCGAGGATATGCCGGAGGGCGCCCAGCGAGTCGAAGCCCGGAAAGAGCGGAGCGGGCAGTTGCCGTCCATTCGCGTCAATCCACAGTGACGATGGACCGGGCAGGATGCGGATGCCGTGCAAGGGCCACACAGGGGAGTGGTTGTGGATGCCTTCGGGGTAGTGCCACATGCGGTCACCGTTGATGAGCCTTCCGCCGGCGGCCGCGGCGGCAGCAAGGAACTCGCCATCGACGGATGCGGGTACGCCGCTCAGCATGTGTTCCGGCGCACTACCGTCGGGCCATTGCTTCCGCACCATTGCATGATTTCCACCAATTCCGCCGGTGGTGATGATGACCGCTCCCGCGGTCGCCTCAAAGTCCCCGACGACGGTCCGCGACGACGCTTCGCCGCGTCCGGCTCCGGACGCCTCAAGGATCTCGCCGCCGACCCCGGTGACGCTGCCCGCCGTCGTCGTTATCGCGGTAGCGCGATGCCGGAAGTGGAGGGATATCCTTCCGCGGGCCACGCCTTCGTTGACTTTTGCCAGGAACGGTTGCACGACGCCGGGTCCCGTGCCCCACGTGACGTGGAACCGCGGGACCGTGTTGCCGTGGCCTTGGGGACCATAGCCGCCCCTTTCTGCCCACTGAACCAAGGGAAAGAGCCGCACGCCAAGGGAGCTCAGCCAGCGGCGTTTCTCGCCGGCGGCAAAATCTACGTACGCTTCGGCCCAACGGCGGGCCCAGAAGTCTTCCGGCCGGTCAAAGGCCGCGGACGCCAGCCAGTCACTCAAGGCGAGCTCGGGGCTGTCCTTGACGCCCAGCCTCCGCTGCTCGGGAGAATTGACCAAAAACAAGCCACCGAAGGACCAATGTGCCTGGCCGCCCACGGAGGCGGGCGGTTCCTGGTCCAGGACAACAACCCGTTTGCCTTCGGCGTAGGCTTGGGCGGCGGCGACCAGTCCCGACAGTCCCGCCCCAATGACGACCACATCGACTTCAATGATTGCCTTGGAGTGAACTCCCTCACGCGGATTGCTCGGCATTCGTACATGCTACCGTCCGGTAACCGCGCTGGTTTGGTGCGCGACCCGTAAACCGGAAAACTAGGACCATGCGCGTTTACCCCACATTCTTCAAGTTGGCCTTCTCCTGGATGGATGCCGAAAAAGCCCACAAGATCGGCTTCCAGGCGATCCGCTTCGCACACCGCTCAGGCGCAGGACACGTTCTGGCCAAAATCACCGCTCCGCACCCCTCCCTGCGCACGGAGGCTTTCGGGCTGACGTTCCCGTCGCCCTTTGGCCTTGCGGCGGGCTTCGACAAAGAGGGCCACGGAATCGAGGCCCTCGCTGAGCTGGGCTTCGGCCATGTGGAAGTGGGTACGATCACCGGCCAGGCTCAGCCCGGCAATGAGAAGCCACGGCTTTTCCGCCTGATCGAGGACAAGGCCGTGATCAACCGCATGGGCTTCAACAACGACGGCGCAACGGCCGTGGCCCCGCGGCTCAAGGCTGCGCGGGCGGCACTGCAGCGGACGCATTCAGGCGTTCGTCCCGTGATCGGAGTCAACATCGGCAAGACCAAGGTTGTTGAGCTCGACGACGCAGTTGAGGACTATTTGGTCAGCGCCCGCAACCTGGCACCCGCCGCCGACTACCTGGTAGTCAATGTCAGCTCGCCCAACACTCCGGGACTGCGCCTGCTCCAGAACGTCGAAACGCTTCGCCCCCTCCTGCGCGCCGTCGGAGATGCCGCAGACGAATCCGCCGGCCGCCATGTGCCGCTGCTCGTCAAGATCGCACCGGATCTGGGCGACGAAGACATCGACGACGTCGCCCGCCTCGCCTTGGACCTCAAGCTCGACGGGATCATTGCGACCAACACCACCATCGGCCGGGAAGGCCTGGTTTCCGACCCGGCCAAAGTGGACGCGTGCGGCGCCGGCGGACTCTCCGGCGCACCGCTCAAGGAGCGTTCGCTCGAGGTACTGCGCCGGCTGAAGGCTGCGGTGGGGGAGGGCCTGGTGCTCATCGCGGTCGGCGGTGTGCAGTCCGCGGCCGACGTCCAGGAGCGGCTCGACGCCGGCGCAACCCTCGTGCAGGGCTACACGGCATTCCTCTACGAAGGTCCGTTCTGGGCTGCGGGCATCAACAAGGCCTTGGCCAAACGTCGCAGTTAAGCGTCGCCGCTAAGCAGGGAGACGAGCACCTGGACCACCAAGTGCGGTCAAGCAAAAAGACCCTGGAACAGCGGTTCCAGGGTCTTTTTGATTCGTCGGGCTCTTGTCCTCGCGGGTAGGGGGCCTTAAGCGGGGTACTGGCCTCGCTGCACTTGCGGCTTCGGCAGGCGCAGGCGACGGAATTGCAGGGAACGCATGCTGCCGTACCAGACGGTGCCTCGCTCGACATCGCCGAACTTCCGCGTCAAGCCCTTGCGCAACTTGCGGGAGAGCACGAACACATCCGCGAAGACCGCGAGGAACATGACCCAGAAGCCGATCAGGATGTAGCTCAGGGCGTCGCTTCCTGAGGGAATGATGAAGGAGATGACCACGAAAAGCAGGGCACCGAACATCAAGTACTCACCCAGGCTGAAACGGGCATCGACATAGTCGCGCGCAAAACGCTTCTGGGGTCCCTTGTCCCGCAGCGGGAGGTACTTTTCGTCCCCGGTGTCCAGGGCCTGGCGCATTTTCTGGCGCTGATCCTGCACGGCAACGCGTTCGGCTTCCTTCGAGGCCTTGCGGTCCGTCGGCACGAGGGGTCGCTTGCGGGCCGCTTCCTGTTCCTTGCGCTTGGGCGTGGGAGCGCCCTTGCCAGCGCCTTTCACGGCGGCATCGGCGGCAAGCTGGTCTACTTGGTCTTGAGCGCTCGGCTCATCCTTTTTACGTCCAAACACCACTACAGAATACCCCGCAGGAACCGCGCCAAAGTCGACGTGACGTGCCGCCTTGCGAATGAGCCCGCCACGCCGCCAGGTCCGGTTCCCCAGCGCCACTCCCGGCGGTAGTGTTTTCGCCATGACTTCAATGAATGCGGAGATCCCGCAGACCTTTTCCGGCGGCTCCGGCACGATCAATGTTGATGCGCTCAAGTCCTCGATCGATGCTTCTTTCGACGAGACCATGGCCCGTTTGAAAGCCCTGGTCGCCATCCCGGGGATCGCCTGGCCCAGCTTTGACCCCGCGGAACTGGAGCGCAGCGCCGAGGCTGTCGCGGCGCTGATCCGCGGGTCGGGCTTCCGCGACGTACAGATCCTGCGCTGCGACAAGGCCGACGGGACCCTCGGAGGCCCTGCCATCGTTGCTCGCCGCGTTGCCGCGCCGGGCAAAGCAACGATCCTGCTCTACGCGCACCACGATGTGCAACCGCCGGGCGACGTGACCTTGTGGGACACCGAGCCCTTTGTGGCCGAGGAACGCGATGGCCGCCTTTACGGCCGTGGCGCAGCCGACGACAAAGCGGGAATCATGGCCCATCTGGCTTCCTATGCCGCCGTAACCCAGGTATTGGGAGACGATTTCGGACTTGGTGTCACCTTGTTCTTCGAGGGCGAAGAAGAAGCCGGTTCGCCGACGTTCCGCACTTTCCTCGAAACCCACCGCGAGCTCCTCGAAGCGAACGTCATCGTTGTTGCGGATTCAAGCAACTGGAAAGTCGGCGTTCCCGCTCTGACAACCAGTCTCCGCGGCTTGGTGGACGGCACCTTCGAAGTGCGGGTCCTGGATCACGCCGTGCACTCCGGCATGTTCGGTGGTCCCGTGCTGGATGCGCCGACCCTTCTGTCCCGCCTCATCGCCACCCTGCACGACGACGACGGCAACGTGGCCATCGAGGGCTTGGTCGCCAGGGACGACGTAGTAGAGGACGTTGACGAGGAACAGTACCGCGCCGATGCCTCCGTGCTCGACGGCGTACGGCTCGCAGGCAGCGGCAGCATCGCCTCGAGGCTCTGGACCAAGCCCGCGCTCTCCATCATCGGCATCGACGCACCCGCAGTCGACGTCGCATCCAACACGCTGCTCCCCGCCGCGCGGGCAAAGTTCAGCCTGCGATTGGCTCCCGGGCAGGATCCCGATGCCGCCATGGACGCAGTGGGAAGGCATCTGGAGGCGAACGCACCCTTCGGAGCAAAGGTGACGTTTGTGCCGGGGGAACGGGGCAACGCCTTCTCCACCGATACGTCATCGGCTGCGGCCCGGATCGCCATGTGGGCGCTGGGTGAGGCCTGGGGTGTGCCCGCCGTCGAAATGGGGATCGGTGGATCAATACCGTTCATCGCGGATCTGACAGATACCTATCCCGATGTCCAGATCCTGGTGACCGGCGTCGAGGACCCGGACTCACGAGCCCACAGCGCCAACGAATCCCTTCACATCGGTGATTTCCGCAATGCTGTGCTGGCTGAGGCACTGATGCTCGCCCGTTTGAACACGGAAGGCCTCTGAGCAATCTGCATCGACCGGGAACAAGGCAGGGGTCCGGCCGGTTACGTTAGGAGTTATAGCTATGCGCCGGCTCGACGTAGCATGTAGCTATAGCCCGCACGTATTTGGGTAAGGGCAGGCAGCGCGAAGGCGCAGCCGCCAAGAGCTTCATAAGAAGGTAGGCCAATGAGCACTGCAACCAACGAAAACAGCACCGGAGCGCAGCTCGCAGGCGGCGAGCTTCCTGAGCACGAGGTCAAGTTGACCGATGTCGCCGCAGGCAAAGTCCGGAGCCTTCTCGAACAAGAAGGCCGCACGGACTTGCGGCTCCGCGTCGCTGTTCAGCCGGGCGGCTGCTCGGGCCTGATCTACCAGCTCTACTTCGACGAGCGTCTGCTCGACGGCGATGCCGTCCGCGACTACGACGGCGTCGAAGTGGTTGTCGACAAGATGAGCGTGCCTTACCTGAGCGGTGCCAGCATCGACTTCGAGGACACGATCTCGAAGCAGGGCTTCACCATCGACAACCCCAACGCCGGCGGGTCTTGCGCCTGCGGCGATTCGTTCCACTAGCCCGGGCATTCGCAGACTGTTGGCCCAGTTCAGGCACGGGTTAAACCCGGGCCGACGCACTGGGCCAGCATGTCGGCGAAAACCGCTCGGTAGCGGTAAGCTCTACATCGGGTAGTAAAACTTTAGTGTGCCCGGTGGGCTTCCGGCCGGCCGGGCTGCAGCAACAAGAGGAAGGGCCGTCTGTGAGTTCGCAGA
Organism: Arthrobacter sp. 2RAF6; assembly: GCF_052115205.1. NCBI lineage: Bacteria > Bacillati > Actinomycetota > Actinomycetes > Micrococcales > Micrococcaceae > Arthrobacter > Arthrobacter sp. 2RAF6. Next base: position 48,051 of record NZ_JBFRGF010000011.1, read on the forward strand.
ACCGAACCGGCAGCCGACGCATAAAGATCACCTCGATCACTGGCTTGGCACTAGCCGGCGCGTTGGTTTTGACCGGATGTTCACCAGAGGTAGAAAAAGGCTGGTTGCCCACGGAACGTGGCACCACCAGCAACACCGATCGGATCATGGACCTCTGGGTCAACTCATGGATCGCCGCACTCGCCGTCGGCATTATTACTTGGGGCCTGCTGGTCTGGTGCATCATCGCCTACCGCCGCCGCAAGGGCACCACGGGTTTCCCGAAGCAGCTTAGCTATAACCTCCCTCTGGAGGTCTTTTATTTGACCATTCCGCTGTTCATGGTGCTGGTGTTCTTCTACTTCACCGATCAGGACCAGCAGGCGATTGATGATCGCTCAAAGCCGGCCGACGTCACCATCGACGTTCGCGGCAAGCAATGGGCTTGGGACTTTAACTACGTCAAGGGCTCGGTCATCACCGATGACCTTCACGAAGCGGGAGTCCAGGCCCACCTCACGGGCGACGCGATCGACTTGAATCAGCTGCCGACGCTGTACCTTCCCGTGAACAAGTCGGTTGACCTCGAGCTCAACTCCCGCGACGTCATCCACTCTTTCTGGGTTCCGGCCTTCCTGCAGAAGCGCGACGTGATTCCTGGCAAGACCAACTACATCAGGTTGACCCCCACCAAGGAGGGCACCTATGACGGCAAGTGCGCCGAACTTTGCGGTGAATACCACTCTGAGATGTTGTTCCGCGTGAAGGTCGTTTCCGAAGCCGAGTTCCAGGCACACATGGATCAGCTTCGCCAGAGCGGCAACACCGGTCTTCTCGATTCGAAGTACGACCGCAACCCGAACCTGAACGCAAAGAATTAAGGGACGCGACGTGGCTACTTACACTCAATCAGCCGGGGTCCTCGAGGCTCCCGTAGTACCGAAATCCAAGGGACGCATCGTCGTCAACTGGATCACCTCCACGGACCACAAGACCATCGGGTACATGTACCTGATCGCGTCCTTTGTGTTCTTCTGCCTGGGCGGCGTCATGGCGCTGCTGATGCGTGCGGAGCTGTTCGAGCCTGGCATGCAGATCCTGCAGACCAAGGAACAGTACAACCAGCTCTTCACGATGCACGGCACCGTGATGCTGCTGATGTTCGCAACGCCGCTCTTCGCGGGCTTCGCGAATGTCGTCATGCCGCTGCAGATCGGTGCCCCGGACGTTGCCTTCCCGCGGCTGAACGCACTTGCCTTCTGGTTCTTTCTTTTCGGCTCGACCATCGCCGTGTCCGGCTTCATCACCCCGCAGGGTGCCGCCTCCTTTGGCTGGTTCGCCTACGCGCCGTTGTCGGACACGACGTTCACCCCGGGCGTCGGTGGTGACCTTTGGGTCTTCGGCCTGGCGCTGTCCGGTTTCGGAACAATCCTGGGTGCGGTCAACTTCATCACCACGATCATCTGCATGCGAGCTCCGGGCATGACGATGTGGCGCATGCCGATCTTCACCTGGAACACCCTTGTGACAGCCATCCTGGTTCTCATGGCGTTCCCGCCGCTCGCGGCCGCGCTCTTCGCCCTCGGCGCGGACCGCCGCTTCGGTGCCCACATCTTCGACCCGGAGAACGGCGGAGCTGTCTTGTGGCAGCACTTGTTCTGGTTCTTCGGCCACCCTGAGGTTTACATCATTGCCTTGCCGTTCTTTGGCATCGTCTCTGAGATTTTCCCGGTCTTCAGCCGCAAGCCGATCTTCGGCTACAAGGGCCTCGTCTACGCAACCATCGCCATTGCCGCACTGTCGGTGACCGTCTGGGCGCACCACATGTATGTCACCGGATCGGTGCTGCTGCCGTTCTTCTCCTTCATGACGATGCTGATCGCGGTACCCACCGGCGTGAAGTTCTTCAACTGGATCGGAACCCTGTGGCAGGGCTCGATTACTTTCGAGACGCCCATGCTCTGGAGCATCGGCTTCCTGGTCACCTTCCTTTTCGGCGGGCTGACCGGCATCATCCTGGCTTCCCCGCCGCTGGACTTCCACGTCTCGGACTCGTACTTCGTCGTGGCGCACTTCCACTACGTGGTCTTCGGCACGGTGGTATTCGCGATGTTCGCAGGCTTCTACTTCTGGTGGCCAAAGTGGACCGGCAAGATGCTCAACGAACGGCTCGGCAAGATCCACTTCTGGCTTCTGTTCCTGGGTTTCCACGGCACGTTCCTGATCCAGCACTGGCTCGGCGTAGAGGGCATGCCCCGGCGTTACGCTGACTACCTGCCGCAGGACGGCTTCACCTGGATGAACCAGTTCTCCACGATTTCATCCTTCGTGCTCGGCGCCTCGCTCCTGCCGTTCTTCTGGAACGTCTACATCACGTGGCGCAGCAACAAAAAGGTGGAAGTGGACGATCCCTGGGGCTTCGGTGCTTCGCTGGAGTGGGCTACATCCTGCCCGCCGCCGCGGCACAACTTCACCTCCCTTCCCCGCATTCGTTCCGAACGTCCTGCTTTGGACCTCCACCATCCGGAACTCGCTCAGCACCACACTGCGCAGAGCCCTGAGCCGGTAGCAACAGTGCTCGGCAACGCCGATCAGAAGGACGCGAAATGAAAATCGAATCTTGGATTTTTGGCGCCGGGAGCTTTTTCTTCGTACCGGTGGCGCTGGTCTATGGTTTTCTGAACCACTGGAATGAGTGGGTGGGCACCCTCGGTATCCTCCTGGTCGGTGGCCTGGCAGGCATGATCGGCGCTTACCTCGGTTTCACGGGCAAGCGAGTCGGCATGCGTCCGGAAGACCGTCCGGACGCCGAGATCCACGAAGGCGCCGGCGAGCAGGGACACTTCAGCCCCTGGAGCTGGTGGCCGCTGGTCCTCGGCTTGGCCTGTGCCGGTGGCTTCCTTGGTCTGGCTGTAGGTTTCTGGATCACGTTTGTCGCCGCTGGCCTGGCTCTGGTTGCCTTGGTCGGCTGGGTCTTCGAATACAGCCGTGGAGACCACGCCCACTAGAAGTACTTGAAAAACGACGGCGGGCCCCACCTATTGGTGGGGCCCGCCGTCGTTGTATCCGGGTCGTATTTGGATAACGCACCAAGCGCGTCAACAGGGCGCTTGCCCGTTCACTGGCCTTCTACGGCCTCCAGGACGGCCGATAGCGCGGCCAAGGCATCGTTTACCTCATCAAGAGTGCGACCGGCTTGTAGCGCTTCTCCGGAGACGGACAGCACCACTTCGCACCCATGGCCGAAATCTTCGGCCATGACCTCGAGCAAAGACCGGGCATCCACCGCTTGCTGGCCGGGCTTGCGGATCGTCACCGGAAACCCCGTGGCGGTCACAGCCCGCACGAACACGGCAGCAGCCCGTGCATGGAGGCCGATCTCTGCGGCGACGATGGCTTTGTGCTCGGGCAAACCGGCTCCTTTGACTCGGACGGCCAGATGCCGACTGCGATTTTGATCCCTACAAGCGTAGCGCTGCCTAACGGCGGCACCGTTCGCAGTGCTCAGCCGGTCTAGACCTGCCGGTGGATTGGCCTACGCTTATTTCATGAATGATTTCGTGGCCGGAGACCGTCGTGCCGACTGACGCAGCACGTATTGCGGGGGAGATCGACCGCAAGAGCGGTACCCCTATCTACGTTCAACTGCGCGAGATCCTGCGCAGTTATATCTCCCAATCCTGTAAGCCCGGGGCCGCGTTGCCTTCGGAGCGGGACCTCTCCGAACGATTCGGACTTGCCAGGATGACGGTGCGGCAGGCCATTGACGCCCTCGTCGGCGAGGAAGTCATTGAACGCGTGGTTGGATTGGGAACTTTCGTTCGCAAACCGAAGCTGGACCTTCAGGTGAAGCTCACGTCGTACAGCGAGGAAATGCAACGCCGCGGCATGGTCCCGGCAGCCAAGGTCCTGAGCTTTGAACAAATCGCCGCGAGTGCCTTCCTGGCGAGGGAACTCCAACTGGAGGAAGGGACGCCTCTGGTCCGCTTCAGACGGCTCCTTCTCGCCGACAACGAACCCATGAGCGTGGACGAGAACTTCATTCCTGCCCATCGCGTGCCAGGCCTTTTGGACGAGGCACCTCCCACTTCCCTGTACAACGTGCTGAGCGAAAAGTACGGACTGGTGATGGAGTGGGGAGAGGACATGATCGAAGCAACGGCAGCTTCGCCGTCAACGGCGCGGTTATTGAACGTAGATGTCGGTACTCCGTTGCTCAAGATTCAGCGCCATGCCTTTGTTGCCCGCGCCATGGTGGACTACTCCGTGTCCTACTACCGTGCCGACAGGTACAAGTTGTGGGTCCCGTTGCAGCGTCCGGGCGTCCGGTCCACGCGAAGCCAATCCACGGGGTACCGCACCCACTAGCTCAAAGCATCCAGAAGCGCCCGCCTGAAAGCCCGGAGAACGAGAGAAGGCCCCGTCCGCATGGACGGGGCCTTCTCTGTGCTATCTGCGGGAGCTAGTGGCTAAGGCTCTTGTGCTCTTCGCCGGACTCGATGGCCTCATGGTGGCCGTGTCCGTGAGCGGCTTCAAGCTCGGCCGGCGTTGCCGGAGCAACACGGTCTTCGAAGAACCACTTGGACAATGCCGCGCGGCGCTTCTCCTTCGGCGTGACCACACCGTGCTCGTTCGGCTCGGCCGGCAACGGGGAAGGCGATTCGAAGCCCACAAGCTTGTAGTGCTTATAGTCGTCCAGCGGTGCGTGTACCTCGATGAACTCGCCATGCGGCAGGCGAACGATGCGACCCGTTTCGCGGCCGTGCAGGGCAATCTCACGGTCCTTGCGCTGCAGCGCAAGGGCCACGCGCTTCGTCACCATGAATGCAATGATCGGGCCGATGAAGAACAGAGTGCGCAGCCAGTATGTGACGTCGTTCAGGGCAACGTGGAAGTGCGTTGCGATGAGGTCCGATCCGGCAGCGGCCCACATGACGCAGTACCAGGTAAAGCCTGCGACGCCAATGGCAGTACGGGTAGGAGCGTTACGCGGACGGTCGAGCACGTGGTGCTCACGGTTGTCCTTGGTGACCCAGCGTTCGATCCACGGGTACATGAACAGCACCGTGAAAATGATGCCTGCCGGAACCAACGCGGGCAGCAGCACATTCAGCGTCAGCACGTGGCCGAAGATGATGTATTCGAAGTGGAAGTCGTTGACAACGCCAGGCATGAGTCGCAGGGCACCATCGACGAAGCCGATGTACCAGTCAGGCTGGGTACCTGCCGACACGGGGGAGGGGTCGTACGGCCCGTAGTTCCAGATCGGGTTGATAGTGAACATCGCAGCCATGAGCGCGACGACACCGAACACGATGAAGAAGAAGCCGCCGGCCTTTGCAGCGTAAACCGGTCCCAGAGGGTAACCGACGACGTTGCCGTCGTTGCGACCCGGGCCGGGGTACTGCGTGTGCTTGTGCACAACCACCATGAAGAGGTGGATGACGATCATCAGCAGAATCATGGCCGGGACGAGCAGGATGTGCAGCACGTACAGACGGCCGATGATGGCTGTGCCCGGGAACTCGCCTCCGAAGAGGAAGAACGAGATGTACGTTCCGATCACGGGGATGGACTTGATGACGCCGTCGATGATTCGCAGGCCGTTACCGGAGAGCAGGTCATCGGGAAGCGAATATCCCGTGAAGCCTTCGGCCATGGCCAGGATGAGCAGGACGCCGCCCACCACCCAGTTCATTTCACGCGGCTTGCGGAAAGCGCCCGTGAAGAAGACGCGGAGCATGTGCACACCAAGCGATGCCACGAACAGCAAAGCCGCCCAGTGGTGGACCTGTCGGAAGAACAAGCCGCCGCGGATGTCGAAGGAAATGTTCAGCGACGAGCTGTACGCGACGGACATTTCGACATTGGTCAGCGGGGTGTATGAACCCGCATAGTGGGTCTCAGCCATGGACGGGTCAAAGAAGAACGTCAGGAAGGTACCCGACATGAGGAGAATGACGAAGGAATACAGCGCCACCTCACCGAACATGAAGGACCAGTGGTCGGGGAAGACCTTCCGGCCGAATTCACGCAGGATTCCGGATCCGCCGACGCGCTCGTCAACGAAGTCCGTGATCCGGCCAACCTTGGTTTTGGGTACGAAGGGGACTTCAGCTGTTGATGAGGCGCTCATGCTCGTCACGCTCCCAGTAACTCGGTCCTACAGGTTCTTTGAAATCGCTCGTCGCTACGAGGTAGCCCTCAGCGTCTACCGCGATGGGCAGCTGGGGGAGCGGGCGGCTGGCGGGGCCGAAGATAACCTTGCATTCCTTGGTGAGGTCGAAGGTTGACTGGTGGCACGGGCACAGCAGGTGGTGCGTTTGCTGCTCATAAAGAGCAACGGGGCAACCGACGTGGGTGCAGATCTTGGAGTAGGCAACGATTCCGTTGTAGCTCCAGGTTTCGCGGCCCTTGGAAATCGTCAAGTCATCCGGGTTCAGGCGCATGAGCAAAACGACGGCCTTGGCCTTCGCGTTGAGCTTGCCCTCCTGGAGTTCGTTGAGGCCTTCCGGGATCACGTGGAATGCAGAACCGATGGTGACGTCCGATGCCTTGATCGGAGTTCCGTCGGGGTCACGGGTGAGGCGCTTGAGCTTGCCGTCCTGGGGAGCCCACATAGTGTGTGCGAGCGTGTTGTCCGGGCGGGGACCAAGGTCACCGAATACTGCCAAAGCCGGGAGGGGTGCCAGTGCCACAGCACCCAAAAGGGTGTTGCGGATCAGCGGGCGACGCTTGATGCCGGTTTCCTCGACGATGTCGTCGACGATTCGCACGGCTGCCTGCCGGTCTTCCTCGGTGCGGATGGCGTGGCGCTCTTCCGATACCTCGTGATCCGGCATGAGGGCCTTGGCCCAGTGCACGATGCCGGTGCCGATGCCGAGCATCGCGAATGCGGTGCCAAGGCCAAGCAACAGGTTTTGGGTGCGGATCGTTGCGATCGTGGAGTCTTGCCCAAGATCGATGGCAAAGTACGACACCAGGAAGATCACCGTGCCGATGACGGAGATGCCAAACAGTATGGCCACCTGCCGCTCGGCTCGCTTAGCGGCTCTCGGGTCCGTGTCAGCCAGGCGCAAACGGTGCGGAGGAAGCCCAGGATCTTGGAACTTCTCCACAACATTCTGACCAGCCGTAGCTACGGTGCCCGAGTGGTTCGGACTGCCGTCACTATGGTTGCCCATAATTCGCCTCATCCTTCTCTCGTTGTCCCGGCCGTAACCGGGTTGATGTTCAATTCAAAACTGCTGTGGGGACAGCAGAAGTTTTTGTTGTGCGCTGGCTTAGGACGTACGCGACGTCAGCCAGATGGTGAAGGCGATGATGACGCCGAGGCCTGCAACCCAGACGAAGAGACCTTCGGATACCGGACCCAGGCCTCCGAGGTCGTTTCCACCAGGCGAGCCGTTGGCTTCGATCGTCTTCAGGAAGGTGATGATGTCGCGCTTGCCCTCAGGGGAGATGTTGGCGTCATTGAAGACGGGCATGTTCTGCGGACCGGTGGCCATGGCCTCGTAGATGTGCTGGCCCGAGACGCCAGCCAGTGCCGGAGCGAACTTTCCACGCGTCAAGGCACCGCCTGCGGCTGCAGCGTTGTGGCACATCGCGCAGTTCACGCGGAAGAGTTCGCCGCCCTTGGCGGCATCTCCCTTTTCGTCGAGCAGCGATGCATCGGGAATGGCCGGACCGGCGCCGAGCGAAGCGACGTAAGCCGCCAGTTGCTGGGTCTGCTGGTCGTTGAACTGCCGTGGCTTTTCCTGGGCCTGGGGTCCGTTCATCTGCATGGGCATACGGCCGGTGCCAACCTGGAAGTCAACTGCAGCAGCACCCACGCCGACAAGCGACGGAGCGTCCTTGGTTCCGCTCGCGCCCATGCCGTGGCAGGTGGCGCAGTTTGCGGCGAAGAGCTTGCCGCCCTCTTGGGCGTCGCTGGCGCTGAAGGTAGTGGTGTCTGCCTTCGCCTGGTTGACCGTTGTGGCAACGGCGTAAAGCCCACCAGTGACGAGGAGTCCCAACAGCAGCAGCGCAATGGCTGCCAGTGGATGACGTCGCTTCTGCGAGAGTGCCTTCACGTGGTGGTTCCTTTATTCGATCCTGCGTCGGCTCCGTGAGCCGCTTCTTTAAAATTCATCCTCTTGTGGAACAAGAGTCGGTGCCGGGCTACTTCAGTACGTAGATGACCAGGAAGAGGCCGATCCACACAACATCCACGAAGTGCCAATAGTACGAGGTGACGATTGCCGAGGTCGCTTCAAAGTGTCCGAACTTCTTGGCGGCGTATGCACGGCCAATGATGAACAGGAAGGCGATGAGGCCGCCGATGACGTGAAGACCGTGGAAGCCGGTTGTCATGTAGAACGAGGAACCGTAGGCATTGGCCGAGAGCGTAACGTGCTCGGACACAAGCATTGCGTATTCGGTGGTCTGGCCGGCAACGAAGAAGGCGCCCATGATGAACGTCAGGATGAACCATTCGTTCATGCCCCAGCGGGTGAACTGCAGCACACCACCTCGGCGGCGCGGCTCAAGTCGCTCGGCAGCGAAGACGCCCATCTGGCAAGTGAAGGAACTTGACACAAGGACGATCGTGTTTACAAGCGCAAACGGGAAGTTGAGCTTGCCGGTTTCTTCCGCCCACAACGCACCTGACGTGGAGCGCAGCGTGAAGTACATGGCGAAGAGACCGGCGAAGAACATCAACTCACTGGAAAGCCACACAACGGTTCCAACGGAAACCAAATTGGGGCGATTCAGCGTCGGGTGCGCCGGGGTACTGGGGGCATGGGTCGCAGATGTCACAAGGACATTATGTCTGTAAAAGTCCGGACTTCCCAATGCGAACCGCCATTTGGGGAGACTTTTTCTACAAACACGCGAATTCGCGCGGAAAAGTTCCCGGCGTCCTTAGCATTGGTCACGGAGCTGGGTGGATCGCTAGCATCAAGTGGTGACTTCACAGGCATCTGCAGAGCAGGCAAGCAACTCGTGGCCCGGACTCATCTCCGCATTGATCAACGGGCATGACCTCTCCATCGAGAACACGGCATGGGCGATGAACACGATCATGTCCGGGGAAGCCGCGCCTTCCCAGATTGCCGGTTTCCTGGTTGCCCTGCGCGCCAAAGGGGAAACGGTGGATGAAGTCACCGGACTGGTCGAGGCGATGCTCTCCAACGCCAAAGCTGTGAGCATTCCGGGTGAAAAGCTTGACATCGTGGGCACTGGCGGCGATCGACTCAACACGGTCAACATCTCGACGATGGCTGCCCTTGTGGCAGCCGGTGCGGGCGCGCGCGTCGTCAAGCACGGAAACCGGGCGGCATCGTCGTCGTCGGGCTCCGCCGACGTCTTGGAAGCCTTAGGCGTGAGGCTCGACTTGCCGATCGAGCGCGTGGCCCGCAACGCCGAAGAGGCAGGGATCACCTTCTGTTTCGCCCAGGTATTCCACCCGTCATTCCGGCACACCGGTGTCGTGCGGGCGGAACTTGGCATTCCCACGGCCTTCAACTTCCTGGGACCGATGACCAACCCTGCCCACGTCCAGGCTTCAGCCGTGGGGGTTGCCAACGCCACCATGGCTCCGCTGATCGCCGGGGTCCTGGCGCGCCGGGGGAGCCGCGGATTGGTGTTCCGCGGGGAAGATGGCCTCGATGAACTCACCACCACAGGTCCGTCCACTGTGTGGGAAATCAGGAACGGGCAAGTCACCGAGCAGCGGTTCTCGCCGGCCGATCTTGGGATCGCCGCGGCGACCGTCGCCGATCTTCGAGGCGGCAACGCCGAGGCGAATGCCGCCGTCGTGCGCGAAGTACTTGACGGGAAGCCGGGCCCGGTCCGGGACGCCGTAGTGCTCAACGCCGCAGCAGGCCTCGTGGCCTTCGACACTGCCGCCGACGGGCCGTTCCTGGAGCGAATGAAGTCGGCCTGGCTGCGGGCTGCGGAATCCATTGATTCCGGAGCGGCCATCCGGGTCCTCGACACCTGGGTGGGACTCACTCAAGGGTAGGCATGACGCCAGGATTCTGGCGGTTACTGCTCGAAGCCCAGCGAAAACGCGGCGTCCAGATCATGCTGCGAGTAGGCGCGGAAGGCGATGTGCGTGGTGGTGTGAACCACTGCCGGGACCTTGGAGAGCTTGTCGGCGATGACGTCCGCCAATTCCTCATGCTTCGCCACACGCGCCACGGCAATAAGGTCCCATTCCCCAGTGACGGAGTAGACCTCGCTGATCCCTTGGATGGCGGAGATCTCCTCGGCCGTCTCCGGGATGCGTGAAGCGTCGGTCTTGATCAGGACGAAAGCGGTGATCACTGGGGGCAGCCTTTCCGAAGTGCAGCACTGGACGTAGCAAGCCTAGTCCATCGGCGGGTGCTTAGGACTGGCGGCTCCGTCGACGGAGCCGCACCACGAGGGCGAGCACGGCGCGGTAGCCAAGCAGCAGGATCGCCAAGCTGATCAAGGCGACAATGATGAACGCGAGCACCACGGTCTGTCCGGTAGCCGCACGCAAAAGCATGCCCACGGCCACGGTTCCAATCCATATGGCGACGCCGGCCGGCCAGGTCTGGAAGGGTGCCCGCCAGGCCCTCACAGCGAGCCATCCGATCGTGGCACCGGCAAGAAACGGCCAGGCCGTGGCAAAGACCCCGGTCAGCACATCAGCCCGCTGGTGTGCGTCGCGGCCGATTGCCGCGAAAACAAGAATGAGAACGGCGTCGGCCAGTCCGGCGATGAGGGCGGTGCGGGGCAGGGCGGGTTTTGCAGCAGGCATGGAAACGACACTATCCCGCACTGATGCCGAACTCTAACCGAAAGTCCCACGCATGCCGCGAGGCTCTTGAACCCGCACCTCTTGAACCAAGGTTGAGTACCGCGGAAGACGTGGCTACGACACGTGAAGCGATGCCAACCCCCGGAGGTCCAACATGAGCCACGTCGACGGGAGCCTCGGGCCGGCCGGAACCGAGGAATGGATGGCCTTCATCAAGGACAGCGAGGGCAACACAGTGGGCCTCGTCGGCCGCGAGGCAAGCCGAGCCTGAAAACCAGGACTGCCGCCGTCGGGCACGAAAAAATTCGGCTGTAGATGGTCCCGGCCGGCGCTGTTAGCATGACGAAAAGGTAGCTGATCGTGCTGCCCCCAAACACTGAGGAGCCATGTAATGACCACGAACCTCAACCCCTACATCAGCTTTCGGGACAACGCCAAGGAGGCCATGGCTTTCTACCAATCGGTCTTCGGCGGCGAGCTGACCCAAAGCACGTTCGCGGAGTTCCACGCGAGCGAAGACCCCGCCGAAAGCGACAAGATCATGCACTCGGCACTCAAAACAGACAACGGATTGCTGCTCATGGCCGCAGACACCCCCAACAGCATGGATTACAGCCCGGGAAACAACATCTCGGTTTCGCTCAGTGGCGACGACGAAGCAGAACTTCGCGGCTACTGGGACGGACTGGCCGACGGCGGGACGGTCACGGTGCCGATGGAGAAGGCGCCCTGGGGGGACATCTTCGGGATGCTGACTGATAAGTTCGGGATTGCCTGGCTGGTCAACGTTTCGGGGGAGCAGCCCCAGTAATACAAAAACGGAAAGCGCCCTCCGTCCCGCGCAATGCGGGTCGGAGGGCGCTTCTGTCTTACGGCTATCCGACCGGGTTGGTTGCCTGGCAGGTCTGGTCCTGGGCGGTCTGGGCAACCACATCGTTGGGCTTGGGGGCGGGAAGTGTCGGCTTGTCCCCGCTAGCGAAGTCTTGTCCGGCGTAGAGCTGGACTCCTTGGACACTGGCGACCTGCTCCACGCTCGTCGCTGGCAACCCGAACATTGTGGCGACGTCCGCGGCAACGTCGGCAAATCCGGCACCGTAGTAGACCATGGTCTGTGGCCTTGCATCGGCTTGGATCTTGGCCAGCTTCGTGAATCCACCGGCGGAGAGAATCGATCCGATCTCCTGGCTTCTGCCGGTCACGCCCGTTCCATTGGCGATGGTGATCGGTTGAAGGGCCTTGTCGTATCCGGCTTTCGAAGTTTCCGTGGATGGAGCAGGGGACGCCGCGGCGCTTGGTGCGGGCTGGCTGAGGTCGGGGCTCTTTGTCAGGGCAGCAAAGAAGTTGCCCGCCGCCGGTTGGTCGAGGTCGAGCCGGTTGGGATCGGACGCGGCCGGGACGTTGGGCACGGTGATGAAGTTGACCTTGGCCGGGTCGATGTTCTTGAGCCTGCCCGCGATGGTCAACAGTGCCGGAACCGATGCGAGTCCGTTGTCGACGGTGAGGTTCTTCGTGACTGTATCGGCGATGCCCAGCATCTTCTGGGGGTTTCCGAGCGTTCCGTCCGCTTTGAGCTTCCGCACAAGGGAACCGAGGAACGATTGCTGAGCCTTGATCCGTCCCAGGTCTCCGCCGTCGGAAAATGCATGGCGGGTGCGCAGGAATGCAAGGGCCTGGTCGCCTTCCACCTGTGAAGTGCCCTTGGGCAAATGCAATCCGGAATCGGGGTCGTTGACCGCAGTGCTCACACAGACGTCGACGCCGCCGACGGCCTTGGATAGTTCGGTCACGGCGTTGAAGTCGGCCATCATGAAGTGGTCAACCTCCAAACCCGTGAGCTTGTTGACGGTATCAACCGCGCAGCCGATGCCGGCCTCGGCCATCGCACTGTTGATCATGGCATTTTGCCGTTCAGGGTATTGCTTGCCGGTTTTGTTGTCAGTACAAGCCGGAACGTCGACCAACAAGTCCCGGGGGAAACTGATGACGTTGACATGGTTGTTGTCCGCGGAAATATCCAACAACATCATGACGTCCGATTGGCCGTAGCCCGAGGACTGGTCGGTGGTGCCGAACTGCCCGTTCTTCCCGCTCCTGGTATCGGTACCCAGAACAAGGATTTGAAGCCGGTCCTTGCTGTCGTCCACCGGTCCTTCCGTCCTGATGCCTCCGGCGCCGAGTGCGGATGACGAGATGTTGGACTGAAGGCGCCATACCCAATAGCCTCCAAACGCGATGACTGCGATCAGCAAGACAGCCACTGCGGCGCTGGTGATTTTGAACCAACGGGGCGAACGGCGAAAGCTGAACCGCCGGCTGCGGGCAGCCAGCTTTCCCTGGCCCGGGTAGGCAACAGGGGGTGACTGACCCGGCTCCGGGCTGGGTGCATCGTGGCGAGTGACCAAAAGGGAACTACCTCTCCGGGGGAAATACGGACGGCCCTATTGTAGCCGGGGGGTCTGGGTAGCTTCCGTGAGGCCCGCGGCACCCAGTGCGGATACCACTCAATGATTCAATGGGAACATGACTCTGAGTTCACTCGTGGCGTTCGTCGGATTGTGCGTGATTTTGGCCCTCACTCCGGGCCCTGACTCGTTCCTCGTCTTGAGGTACAGCCTGTCAAACGTCAAGGCTGGCCTCTCAGCGGGTCTCGGTTCCTCACTCGGCAGCATCTTTTGGGCAGGGCTTGTCGGCGTTGGATTGGCGGCCCTTCTGGAGCAGTCGGCCGAGGCCTACCGGGTAGTGAAGATCATTGGTGGGTTGTATCTGATCTACCTGGGGATCAGCGCCTTTATCCACAGCCGGCGCGGGCAGCCAGCCCACCAGGAAGAGGACTTCCCCGGGTCGGTCCCCAAACTGCGCTCAAGCTTCTTCGCGGGACTTGTTTCGTGCATGCTCAATCCTAAAGTTGGCCTGTTTTTCCTCGCTGTAGTGCCCCAGTTCCTTCCTCCCGGGGAAGCATCCCTTGGGCTGACGATGATGCTCGGAGTCATCGACTTCGCAATTTCGATGCTTTACCTCGCAGTCCTGTCCGTAGTGGCAACCAAGGCCGTTCTCTGGCTGAAGAGGCCATCTGTGACGAAAGCACTCGAACGGACCTCTGCCGCGATCCTTACGGCGCTTGGCCTGGGGACGGCGGTTTCAGCAAACAGCTGAGGGGGAATCACCTATTCGTTGTGAATAGTATTTGATCCCGTGGAAGGGGCTGGCAGCGTCCTGTACTTACTGTTCCCGGTATGAGGGCTCTTTCAGTACGCAAGCCGTTGGCTGTGCAATTGTCCATGTTCGTGCTCGCGGGTGCCGTTGGAGCTCTAGGGCTCGGCGCTCCTCCTGCACATGCTGCGCCAACAGCTCTTTCCGTCGCTCCGGATCCAACTCCCACCAAACTAGACTTCGCCAACGTCAATGGAGACACGTGGATCGTACCGGCCGGTGTGCGCTCCATCGATGTCCGGGCCACGGGCTCCGCCGGCGGCGGTGGCGGACCAATCAATATTCCAGGTACCGCTTTTGTTGTGAGCAATGATGGTCCCGGCGGAGCAGGGGCCGACATTCGCGCCACGCTGCAGGTGACGCCCGGCGAGACCCTGAAGATTTACGCTTCAATACCTGGCGGGGGAACAGGGTCGCGACACAACCCAGGCGGCGGGGGACTGGGTTTCATTCGCGGAGGGTCAGGTGGTACCGGTTCCCTCGCTGGATCTGCTGGTGGGGGTGGCGGCGGCGCGAGTGCCGTAGTCAACGGGCAAGGGACGCCGCTTGTTGTCGCCGCCGGTGGGGGCGGAGGTGCAGGCCACGGAGCTGCCTTCGTGTACTGCAACGGCGGTGCGGGCGGTGCCGCCAACCAGAATGGCCAGTCAGCTGACGGGTGGTGTGCGGGCGGGGCACCTGGCGCTGGCTCTGGAGTTATCGGGCCTGTCGGCGCAGCGGGAACCGGCGGTGGTGGAGCCGGAAATTCGTCCAGCGGCGGCGGTGGAGGCGGTGGCGGCGGCGGTTGGCTAAGTGGTTCAGGTGCTCTTGGCAGCCGCGTAGGTGGCGCCGGGGGCGGTGGTGGCGGCGGCGGCAGCAGCTACGTTGACCCCACCGCGAGCAACGTGATCAGGGGCTACAACGCGGGTAGCGGCTGGGTCAGCATCTGGTACACCCCCGACTACGCAACAACGACCAGCGTCGTCGCGACGACGAATCCTTCCATCTTCGGCACTCCCGGCGGCTACGTCGCAACAGTCGTCAACTCCGACCTTGGCATGGCGGTTCCAAGCGGCGAGGTTGCAGTCACGGACAATAGCGGCACGGAGCTTGCAACAGCTCCTGTCGACGCCGCCGGGACCGCCAACATCAGCGCAATCGACCTACCCGCGGGTTCCCACGATCTCACCTTCACTTACCGGCCACGCAACACTGATTCCTACAAATTCCAGTCCTCCATGGCATCCTTGACCCAACTCGTACAGCCTCTCCCCACGCGGTTTGTCAATACGACGGTTTCCGCAGACCTGCTGAGCAAGCCTCCTACGATAACGGGCACGGTGTCTGCTGACACGACCGCGGTGACCGCGAAGGTCGCGACTGCTTCAAGCGCTTCTTCTCCTGCTGTGCCCACGGGGCACGTGACGTTGACTTTGAACGGCAACGTCCTCGGAACGGCACTCCTGGATTCACGAGGCGACTTCACAATCGCGATCCCCTGGGTTGAGGGCAACCGCACAGTTCAACTCAGCTACGACGGCGACACCAACTTCAGGCCCGCAGAACCGGTCACGGTCCAAGTGAACGCCGCGCGGGCCCAAGCGACCGTCCTTCTTGTTCCATCGTCAACTTCCGTCGTGGAAGGCCGAACCGTGGACGTACGGGTAAACGTCGCCGCGAGCAGTTCACTCCCGGTGCAGCCAGGCGGAACCGTCATTGTGACAGTTGACAACCAGGTCCGTCTGCCCGCGGTGACCCTGGTCTCCGGCTCGGTCACTGTCCCCCTTCCGGCGCTGTCCACGGGGAACCACGAAATAAAAGTGGACTACTCAGGCGACGCCTATTTCCTGCCCGCTTCGGGAGCGCCCGCTTCAATTGCCGTGAAGGCTCCGGTCGTGCCCACGGTTCCGGCAGCAGTGCCCGGCGTGGCGGGCACGGCGTCGTCCACCGTGGTCTTGCCCGCAGCGTCGACGGCGTCGTTCGGCACCTTGGCGTACACCGGGTCCAACGGTCCCGTCTTTGCCGAATTGGGACTCGGGGCCGTTGCCGCGCTCGTCCTGGGTTTGTTCCTCCGGCTCTGGAGCCGACCCCCACACCTTGGCGGACCCCGCGGCCCACAGGGAAGAAAAGGGTGATTTGCCCATAAAATGGCGGCATGGCGTCACGCACGGTCGTACATCCCGGACTATCAAACGATGACACTCCCGCCGCTGTATTGAAACGCACACGCCAATACAGCGGCGGGATTGTTGTGCTCACCGGGATCCAGGGGATAGGAAAAACGACGTGGTGCTTGCAGCTCATGGATACCCTGAAGCGGGCGAACGTAGTGGCATGCAGTGCGGACGCTTTTGAAAGTACCCTTCCACTCTCCTTTGTTGACAAGCTTCTTGTAGCTCTAGGCCATCGCGAGGCCGAGCCCCTCTCAGATCCTGTCATTGCCGCACGCCAACTATTGTCTGCGCTAGCTTCCCGGCCCAAGAACATAAGTTGCATTGTCATAGACAATGCCCAATGGATAGATGAACGCTCCGCCAGGGCCCTGCGGTTCGTGCTTCAGAGACTCGCCGACGACAAGATCACAGTTGTCTTGGCAGGCGTCTCAGGAGCCGGTACCGCCGCCATCGATCGGATGGTGAGTGATGACCTGTCCTGGGGCATTATCAAACGGGTCACCCTGGAACCGCTGAGTCCTGAACAGGTGCAGGACTACGTGGCGCGAGTCTGGGATCGGACGATGTCGGCGCGCACTGCGGAACGGCTTCGAGGGAGCACCGGAGGTACTCCCTTGTTGATCAACGCCGCAATGGAGCATGCCGCCGGGCCGGAATATTCCGCCCGGGACCCCTGGCCCGATGCGATACCGTATGTCGCCCCCGGAAACAATCCATTTGCCACCATGCTCGACGCATTGGAGCTTGGACCTGCCCGATCCGTCGTCGAGCTTGTGTGTGTCAGTCGCGACCCGATTGAACAAGAGCGCGTGCAGCGGATTGGGGACGCTTTGAATGAACCAATGGACGTCGCGGCGGCACTGTCGAGCGGGCTGGTCCGCGGCACACGGACCGGGCAGACCGTGCAATTGCGCCCGTTTCATGATCTGCTCGCAGTCGGGGTACGGGACAATCTCAAGAGCCAACGCTTGTCTTCCATCCACCGCGCAATTGCAGGCGAAGTCGATGACCCGAGACTTGCTTTGCAGCATCGATTGCTTGTACAGGAACCCGGGACGGCCGAACTTTTTGCCGAGGTGACCTCCGGCGTCGACCACGCTTTGGCCGACGGCCAGCCGGAACTCGCGTTGCAATACCTACGCTCGGCGATAGACAGGTTCTGCGGAAGCCGCCGGGACGACTGCATCATCGAAGCCTGTCTCGTTGCGTCCGTCCACCATTGCATTGCCGAAGTGATGGACCTTCTGCCTCAGGTGCAATCCATGCTTCCCGGCGCAGTGCGGGACTTCGCGCTGCTGCAGTTGCTCCAAATGAGGCCGGACCTGGACCGTGTCGGCCAATTTGCCGAGGAGCTGATCGCCAAAGAACTGGACCACCCTGACGAGGCCCTGTTGCGGGCCCACATTTCGTTGGCGATAGTCGTCTCACGGATGGTCTCCGACGATAAGTCCTCCACCGCCGTCGCTGTCGCCCAGGCGCACCGATACTTGGAGCATCTGGGCCAGACCAACGGGGCAGTCCACGACCCCCGGCTTCGGCACCTGCCGTCAGGAACGCATCTAGGCCTGCAATTCGATGGATTCAACCTCATCGGCGCAAGCGGTACCCGGGATCCCGAGCTGATCTCGAAGGCTTTCGCGTCGCTCAGCGCACGGATCGCTGATGCGAACGACAGTACTGCCCTGGCCGACGCGCTGACCTGCAGAGCCGGCTTCCTCAGCGTTACTGGTGGCATCGAGCAGGCCACGGTCGATCTGGAGAGGGCCATGGAGGTCTCCGCCTCGACCGGGGCGGGCCTGGCAACCGGGCACACCAGGGTCGTGCTTGCATACTGCTATTTCCTGTTGGGAAGAGTGCAGGAAATGCTGACGGTGATCCGCACGGCGCAATTGCTCTCCCTGGATGTCAGCGATGTCTCCTCCCGCCCCCTTGTCTTCTCAATGTCCGCGGTCCTCGAGGCAGTGCAAGGCCGTTCGGAAACATACGACGCTGCGTTGCGCCGCGCGGAAGAAGTCCGAATCAGCGAATATGACACTTTTGGAGTCGAACTCAGTGGCCTTGCAAGGCTCGAACGGGCCCGTTCCTTGGCTGAATGGCAACAGCAGTTGGAAGCATCCGAGACGATCACTTTGGCCACGCCGTCGATGCACAGCTACAGGATTGACGCCTTGGCTGGACTAGGTCGGGCGGAGGAAGCGGACAGGTTGTTACAAGCCTGCAAGGACATGAACGGCCGCGGATGGTGGCCAGTGTATGGCTCGCTGGACTGGTTGGAAGGCAGGGTCAGCGAAGCGTATGGACTTTCAAGCCAGGCGGCCAAGTTCTACCGGCTCGCGGCGAAGGAATCACGCTTCCCGTTGTCGCAAGGTATTGCCCACCTCGATCTTGGCCGGCTGCTCATCTCGCTTGGAAATACGAAAGCCGGTGGTACCGCACTGAGGGGCGCCGTACGGATCTTCCTTGCACTCGGTGCCGCCCCGTACCTCAGCCGCGCGATGAAGTTGCTCGACGGGATGAGCGACAGGCCCGGCAATCCGTACCTACAGGCATTCGAGTCCCTTACCGGACGGGAACGGGAAATCGCCTTCTATGCCGAACGCGGCATGACCAATAAGCAAATCGCCGCCCAGCTATTTGTTTCGCCGGCAACTGTGAACTTCCATATTCGGAATGTCCTGGCCAAGCTTGGCCTCCGCTCCCGCCGGGAACTCGGTCAGCTATTCACTGCCGGCTTTGAAGGCTCCGCCCCGAGCCAAGCCCGCACGCCCCAGCGTCATCGCTTCTGATCATCGCGCCGTTTCAATGCTCCGCGCTCAATGCTCCGCGTTCAATGCTCCGCAGCGACGGCCGGAACGCTGCGGTCAAACGCCGTCAGGAGCACCATCGATGCACCGATGGCGAGCAGAATCCAGGCCAGCGCGTGGAAACCCGCGTCGGTGGCAGACGGCCCGAAAGATATGCCGATGAGGCTTGAGGAGCCGATCGCGCCCAGGTACATTGACGTCCGCAGCAACCCCGAGGCAACCGCAATCTCCGCGGCGGTCGTTTGCAGGTACAGCGCCGCCTGATTGGCGAAGCTGCTGAAACCGTTGGTCAGGCCCAGCAGGAGGGTCATCCCGATGAGCAGCGCGACGCCGGAGCCGTGGTTCACGAGCAGCATCACGCCGGCGGAGAGTGTCAACGCGACGCCTGCAAGGATCAACGGCCAACGGACCCACGCCCGACCCGAGACGACCCGCGCCACGACGATGCTCAGAAGGCTCAGCGGAATCAGAACCAGCCCTACCATCGCCGGATTCAGTCCCATGCTTTGTTCCATCCACTGGCTGGCCCCGTACATCGAGGCGTACGTTGCCAGTGCCGCCAGGATCGAACGCAGGTAGGTACGCTGCAACGGCCCGTTCCTGCCCAGCATCCGGACGTCGATCAGCGGACTGCGCGCATGGCGTTCCCGCAACAGCAGCACCCCCGCCAGCACCACGGCGAGGACGGCAAGCCACCAGGCCGGCGTCGTGAGCGCCGAAAGGAACACCAGCAGCGAGATGATCGCACCAGCAAAGAGGGCGATCCCCGGCAGGTCCAGCATGGTGAGCAGGCTACCCAGGCCCTGTTTGCGAACGGGCGCGTCTTTCGCCACTCCGAGCAAAGTGAAGGTGAAGGCAAGCAGGGCCAGCGGAATGTTGACTGCGAACAGGGCCCGCCAGCCGAACGCGCCGGCCAGCACTCCACCAAGGGGCAAGCCGACGACGGCGGTCACCTGGGCTGCGATCGAAAAGTTGCCCAGGACGCGGCCCGGCACGCCGATGCCGGACTCGTCGGCCCGCCTGCGGACCAGCGCCATCGCCGTCGGGTAGCACGCTGAAGTCCCGACGCCAATGAGTGCCCGCGAGATGAGGAGCACGCCCAGGTTTGGAGCCAGCACGCCTACAACCCCAGCCAGCAGAAGGACGGCGACGCCGGAGAGGAACACGCGCCTGGGCCCAAAGAGGACAGAGAGTTTGCCCAAGGTCGGTTGGGCTACTGCGCTGCATAGGTACAGGACGGATATGAGCTCGGCGGTGGCGCCCGGACTCGAGTGAAAGTCAGCCCCGATGCCCACCAGCGCAGTGGCGATCATCGAGCTGTTGATCGGGTTCAGGGTGGAGCCAAGCAGCAGGGGTGCCGTGAACCTCCATCCCAGCGGGTTCGAAGACAGATTCCCATGGTCGGAAGCCGGGGCGCCGGCCGCGTTCCGTGGGGGAGCAAGTGGTGAATTGCCCGAGTCCGCCGACAGGCTCGCTGGCCGGGCAGCGTCGGGCGCGGTCACGGCCGGGTGGCTTCGAGCACGTCCAGGATTTCTTGCGTCGTTCCGCCCTCGCCCAGACGGGGGAAGATCGTCGTGACGGAGTTTTCGTGGGCGTTCATCGTCAGATCTGTCATCGCGTCGAGAGCGAGGGTGACGTTAAGGCCGGCTTCGTGGGCGCTTCGCGCGGTGGATTCCACACCAATGCTGGTGGCTACACCGGTCAGCACCACTTGGGTCACACCAAGGTCTTCCAAGAGTGCGCCGAGACCGGTGTTGGTGAAGGCACCCCATGTCTTCTTAGTGACCAGGTGATCGCTTGGTTGCTGGTTCAGTTCAGGCAGGAGTTCGGCGAAATCGGCGGGGAACTCCCTTCCCCCGCTGCTGCCTTGATCTGTCCGGCCGGGCGCACCGCCGGTGACGTTGACCAGCACCACGGGCAGTCCCTGGCTGCGGAAGGCATCCGCGAGTGCAGCGGAGTTCCGAACCACTGGCTCAAGTGGATGAGCTTTCGGAGAGGCAACTATTCCCCGCTGAAGGTCAACAATAATCAGGGCGGTCTGCGGGTCCAACGTGGTGATGGGCATGTGTGTCACGGCTCCAAAAGGCGTTTGAGTAGGTGAATGGCGCCGGGCAACCGTCCCCGCTCGTCCGGCGTGAGTTTGGACTGGATGGTGCGGTAAAGCCAATCGGCCTTTGCCGCTCGGCTGGCGCTGATGCTCTCCCGGGCTTCGGTTGTGAGGGACAGGATCCTCTGGCGGCCATCGGCAGGATCAGGGCCGCTCTCAACGAGTCCTGCGCTGGAAAGGGCGGAAATGATGGCTCCCATGGACTGGGGACGCATTCCCTCGGCGCGGGCCAGCGCGGACGGCGTGGCGCGGCCGTCACGCTCCAAGTGGATCAGCACGGCTTTTTGCGCATTCGTCAGGTTGTCCACTTGGGACTGCTCACGCAGCCGCCGGGTCAACTGGCCGATGAGGACACGGAGCTCGGCGGCAGCTTCGAGCATGCCCGTCGCATCTGCATCCGGGTGCGGGTTCATAACAATGACGCTACCAGATAGTAAGGCAAACTGAAAAGGTTACCTTACTATCTGTGTTTTTCGTGGCGTGACTGATTACGAGGGATCGGCAATCTCCACGGCTTCACCACTCACGACAATTCCGCCCTTCGGGGGAATGTCGACAGTGAGGACACTCGCGCGGCCGACGTGGCTGCCTTGGTGCACAATCACCCGGCTTGGGGTCTCCACGAGCGAAAGCGACCGGAGGTATCCGCCGAAAGCCGCGGCGGCCGAACCGGTCGCCGGATCTTCAGTGATGGTTCCCACAGGGAATAGGTTGCGCGAGTCAAACTCGCCGATACCGATCTCACGGAGCGTCGTGACGGTGCCGGCCCAGCCTTGGGCATCCATCAGCGCACGCATGGCATCCGGGTCGAAAGCGAAGGAGTCAAAAGTGCTCCGTTCGGCGAATACAAGAATGGGGTGCCAGTTCCCGGCAAAAGCAACCATCGGAGGGTAGCCCGGGTGCAGCTCGCCTTGGCCCACGCCGAGCAATCCGAGCAGGGAATCCAGAACACCGTCAGGGAACTCGGCGACCCGGGGTTCCACGCTCGTGAAGCTTGCCGTGACCGCAGCGCCGTTGCCCGCCGTCTCAATCACCACGGGCCCCACCTCCGTATCGAACACAAAGGTTCCCGCACCATCACGCCCTGACAGCGCGACAGCCAAAGCGATAGTGGCGTGGCCGCAAAACGGTACCTCGGCGATGGGGGAGGAGTACCGCACGCGGTTTCGGCGGGCGTCCCCGTCAACGGTCTTCTCGGTGACGAAGACCGTTTCCGCATAACCGATCTCGGCCGCGATGGCCTGCATCCCGGCGTCGTCAACGCCGCTTGCGTCGAGGACTACTCCTGCCGGATTTCCTCCGTCCGGCGTGGCGGTAAAGGCGGCATAACGCAGTACATCAGGGGTCTGTTCCATCCGGATATCGTCGCACGGAAGGCGCCGTCATGACCGAACCACCTTGGCCATGTTTAGCGTTCGGCGCAGATACCCCGCCTTGGGCGTAAAGGCTTGGGAGAATGAGGGCAAGCAGCGTGGATCCAGAAGGGGTCCGCGGCCGTTGTTCGACGGGGTGAAAAGACATGAGGTTAACGACCACGACCAACGTCTCAGTGGACGGCGTGATGCAGGGATTGGGCGGAGCGGACGAAGATCGCAGAGGCGGCTTTGAGCGCGGGGGATGGGCAATACCACTTCTGGACACCGAAGCCGGGGACTATCTCAGCCAGGTCTATGACGGGGCGGCAGCGTTCCTCTTCGGCCGGCGGACATACGAGATCTTCGCCCCGTATTGGGGAGCGATGATCAATCCCAGCACGAACCCGATCGCGGCCGCGCTGAACAGTCGGCCCAAGTACGTGGCATCAACGAGCCTTACCGACCCGCAATGGGCGGGCACGACGGTCCTGGCCGGCGACCTCGCCACGGCCATCGGCGAGCTGAAGGCGCATCACCACGGCGAACTGCTAGTGCCGGGCAGCGGCGTCCTGGTCCGATGGCTACTCGCCAACGACCTGGTCGACCAGCTCGATCTGCTCACTTATCCCGTGGTCGTCGGCCAGGGCATTCGGTTGTTTCCTGAATCCGGTCCGGACCTCGCGCTCGACCTGGTCAACTCACGGACGACGTCCCGCGGCATCACCATCCAGAGCTATCGGCCGGCCGGGCGCCCGGAGTACGCAACGTCCACGGTGGATCCGGAGGATGTGTTCTGAGGCAGCTGCTGTTAGTGTCCTGTGTCATCTAAATTGGCGCAGATCGCAGGCTTGAGGAGCAGTACGTCAACTGTAATGAAACCAACTCAGCCACAAATGTTCATTACAGTTGACGCAAATCGGCTAATCCTTGTTCGTCAGGGTGAGTCTGGCTGGTGGTTAGGTCCCTATATATGGGAATCCGACCGGCGCCGTCGTTGAGACCCGGCGCCGTGCCGCCGTTGCGTGGGGCGCTAATCCCAGACAAGCCGTCAGGGCGGCACGATGCCTGTGTCAGGATGCCTGGCGGCCTGATGGTTCTTCCTCTGCTTCGCTGCCGCAATCTGTACGGCGATGCCGAAGATCAGAAAGACCACCCCGACGGGGATGAGCAATGCGGCGTAGACCGCGTCGGCTGCCAGTCCGAGGACAATGCCCCCGACTAACCCCATCATCCCCAGACTGAGGACCAAGACCAGGAACCCTTTGGTTGTTTTCATCCACGGAGCGATGCCGATGACCAGGAAGAACAGCCCGACGGGGAGGAGCATGAGGGGGTCGATGGTGCCGGTGATGGGCCAGAGCACAATACTCGCGGCCAACATCACACTCCCTAGGACCAGCAGGGGCATCAGCAGCCTCCTCGAGGCCGCCACTTGTTCCGCCGTCGGCGGCGTGACGGGTGCGCTGCTGCGCGGCGGTTCTAGGATGAGCGCCAGCCCTAAAGCCACCAAGAGCGGGCCCAGGCCGACGACCGGGAGCATGCGGGGCGATCCGAGTGCGAGGATGGTCAAGGGGAGGAAAACAGCGGCCACCCCGATGAGGTTGTAGATTCTCCAGCGCGACCGGGTCAGGGTCAGCCTGATTTTCTTCCGGCCGGCCCTCCCCGACATGACCATGACGGCCAGCGCGACGGTTATCGTTTCCATGATCCCCAGTCCGACCAGGTTGACGGGGTTGAGCCCTGGTGTCTCCCGGACGTAAGGCCAGGTGACGAGGACCGAAACGAGCGCCAAGACTATCATTCCGGCCCCGCACAGCATTCTCAGTCTGGGACTGTCGCTGCGCATGTCGGCCTCGGGATCCATGGCCGGTCCTTCCTCGGTTCGCCGTTACAACGATCATGACCGCGGGCACCGGCGATGACAAGACCGACGGTCCGCTATATATGGGTGGATCATTTGGGAGTGCGACGACCGGACTCCTTGTCTTTGTTCATTTCAGTTGTCGATGGACGGTGAATGGTGTGAACGGCTGCCGGGGTCTGGTGGGCTGAATGAGTCGGACACAAGATCGTCTGCGCGGTCTGCGCGGTCTTCGCGGTCGGCTGGAACTGGATCGACGTTAGTGGCTCTTGCCGCAGTTCAGGCCCTGTTGCATGTGTCGTTCGGCCGTAAGTTGGGGGAGCGGCCGCGGGCGGAGGCCGTACCGGGTCGAACCTGGTGAGCCGACGATGTCTGCCCCTTTGAAGGTCGGTTGCCAATCCGTGTCCATCCAGTGGCGCAGGGAGTCGAAAGCACCTCGTGGCTGCCAGCCGTCGGTCACTTCGTCGCTGATTCTGTCCAGGAACGCGTTTGGGTGCCGTGAGTGCGCGATCCGGGCCCAGAACGGGGATGCGATGGTGGCGGTCAGCGAGACGATGGACGGGTAAAGCGATGCGGCGACCATGGCCTGGCTTTGGCTGTGGCGCGGCTGGTCCGCAGCCAGTGCATCGTAGATCTCGATGGCATGGGTGAAGTGGTGGAACTGGTCGTACCAGCGCCAGTTAATGACGCTGGAGATGTGGAAGGCCTTGCGGACTCGGGAGCGGCTGTGCCGGGTGATGAGGTTCTTGTGGTGGTGCCAGGCGGCAATAATGTCGGGGCAGGCGAGGATGGGTAGTTGGTCTGTGAAGCCTTGGATGCCGTCGCCGATCCATAGCCCGTGGCGGGGGCAGATGACGCGTTCGTGGGTTGTGTAGATTTCAACGTACCGGCCTGCCCCGCGGGCGAGGGCGCAATGCCGGCAGGCGGTACCGAGGATCGTCCGGTCCGGGCGGCCTACCAGCTTGGACCGCGGGACGGCCGTTTCGTTGCGTTGGCGGAGCTGGGGCATTGCCAGTGACAGCACCTGCGGGTTGTCGCCCGTCCAGGCGGCGAGTGTTTCGATCCATGGGCGTCGGGCCCGGCGGAGTGTCTTTCGCAGCTGGCCCGGGTGCAGCGCGTTGGCTGTTTCCAGTCTGTGGAGGAAGGACCGTGTCGTCTCGTCCGGGTGGGGGTGGATCTTCAGGGGCAGGGGGCGCATCCGGCTCTGGTCCGCAGCGTCTACTACTTCTGTCCTTGTCGCCGGGGTTGTCATGGCAGCCGTTAAGCGTGGATGGCCGGCCGCGGGACGAGTGATTCGGCCGCGTGATCGAGGATGGTTGCATCCAGCAGTTCCCGGTCGATCCGTTCGGTCTGGAAGAGAATGGCGCTGATGGCGGCTTGCCGGATCAGATGCGAGAGGCTGCTGATCCCGCCCCCGGTGCGATGATGCAGGTATTTGGACTCGCGTGTGAGCGTGCCCTGGTCATGGTCGTGGAGCCGGAGTGCCTCCTCAAGGGAGGCAACCAAGGATTTCCATTCATCACCGTAGGGGAACGGGCCGGTGTTGGTGAGAATGGAGCGGGCGGAGATCTGCCGGCCGCGCAGCCCGGTGAAGAGTCCTGAATTCTCCACGTTGATCCCGGCGTAGATGAAGGTGGCCGGCATGTGCTCGGCGAAATATTTCAGATGGTCCGACATGTCCTCACCGGCGCTGGTAGCCAGGTTCAGGTTATGAATTTCGTCGACGATAACAAGGTCGGTCCGGGCAGCGGTAAGGACATTACAGACCGCGTCGGCAATGTCGGTGACGTTGTGCCGCGGGCGCTGGGGAAGTCCAAGGAAATTGGCGAATTCACTGGCCAGCTTCCGCGGGGAGCCTTTGGGCGGCGTCGTGATGTAGACGACGGGGATACGGTTTTGGCCGGGGTAGCGGAGCCTGACCCGCAGTTCGTGGGTCTTTCCGAGTTGTTTGATGGCCGTCGTTTTCCCCGAAGCCCACGGGCCCGAGACGATCAGGCCGCGCCGGGCGCTGACTTCGCGCTGGTTGAGCATGGTCAGCAGCCGTCCCTGGTGGATGATGCCGCGAACTGTCGAGGTCTGGACGATGACGAGTTCGGAGTGGTAGCTGACCCGTTTCTCATCGTAGAGTTCACGCCGCGCCGGGGTGAGCGCGTTCAGATCACTGCCGGCGAGCAGGGCGATATCCATGGGTTCGCTGTTCACGAAGCTGCGCCACCCTTCCAGGGTGGTCGTCGGTGCACGGCTGAAGGTGGGAAGGTCCGGGTTTACCACCATTTTTCTGCCTCTTTCCGGGCATCGTAGATCTTCAGCGGGATGATTTTCGCCAGTTCCCCGGCATCGTCGTGATCAGCCGGGGTGTCATAGGGATCCGTCGATTCGTCGCTGATTTCTTGCGTCTGCTTCGCTGGCGGGCGGGGCCAGCTGGGTTCCGTGGTGGCGGCCTGCCGGGCAACGGTTCGTTTGTCTTTTGCCGACTTCCGACGCTTATTCGGTGCCGGTGAGGCCCTGTCCAGCAGGTCATCCACTGCGGCCGCAATGGTCGCTTGGGAGGGGCCGGTCACACCGCGTTCGGCGACGATTTGGCGTCCGCGTTCCCAGATCGCTTCCCCGAAGGGCTGGGGTGCGGCGTTCAGATGCCGCCAGTAGGCGGTGATCCATCCGCCGTCGTGGTGGTTGCGTATCCAGATGCGGGTGATGTCGTAGGGGTCGTAGTGGATTTCCCAAAGTTGATTGAGGGCTTTTATCCCCGAGGCCTGGCCCCGGTACGGGTTGAGTTCCTTGGCATCGTAGATGCGGTGTCGGATCTTGATGCCGTAAGAGTTGATGACCCGGGTTTGGGCCGGGAGCAGCTCGATGTAGTCGGTGCCGCTCAGCGGCACGGGAACATATCCGGTGATGGCGAGCAGAGCAGCGTACTTTTCGTTGGGGGTGAGGACGCGGTCCGGGGTAAAGGGGTCGCGCAGCCCCTCATGGGGGCGGTTCTGCCAGCCGGTGATGATCCACTCATCCAGAAGGTCCTGCAGCTCCGGGACCGAGAAAACGGCGTCATGCTCGGCGTTTTTACCCCGCCGTTCGATGGATGAGCCGAGATAGCCGGTGACGTACTGGGCGAATAACGTGCCAACGGACTGCAGGGTCCGTTCGACGACGGGCTTGTCGGTCGGAGTGTCCGGGTGTGCAGGTTGAAGGCTGATGCCCAGGGAATGGCAGGCGTTTTTAAACGCGGCGGACAGGTAGGCCTTGCCGTGGTCACACACAATGGTTTCGGGCATGATCACCGGTTTCGCGGCGGCTCCCTCCAATCGTTCGTCGACTGAGCGCATGGACCGGTAAGGCAGTGCCGATGCGGCCATGGACACGGCCTCGGGCCAGCCGGGCCGCATTAACTCCGGTGTCATGCAGCGTGCCAGGAGCAGGGCCGCATCGACGGCTTTGGTGGTGGGACGCAGCACCGCCGCGCAAATGCTGCGCGTGGCGATATCTACGAGTGCTGTCAGTTCCACCCTGCCGACGGTCTCCGGGCCGAGTTCGACAGCGATGTCCACGGGAGTGGAATCTATTTGCATCAACTCGCCGGGGCGCACCGGGTACACGGCTCCGAATGGCCCATCGGGTTGCTGGTCCAGGGTCCTGCGGGTCCGGGCCGAACCCGTCGCATGACGGCCTTCCCGTAGCCTGGCGACCAGGCGCCGGAATGTTGATAGCGACGGAAAGCTGACCGGTTCATCCACGTTTTCGGCGGCGACGCGCTTCTTCACCTCCCGGAAGAGCCGGTCCATGGTCCCTGAAGAGCGGTTCGTGTTCTCTTCCAGAACCCGCAGCAGCACCTCTACGACCCGGGAATCCACTCGGCCGGCCACCGGTGTGCGGCGCATGAGCCGCTGGTCAACGAGGGCTGTGATGCCGCGCTGCTGGTAGCCGGCGCGGAGCCGTTGGAAGGACCGGAACGGCAGGCTCTCACCGTCGGCGATGAGCTCTTCGTGCTTGGCCAGTTCGCGCTGCCGCAGTGTACGCAGGACCGGGTCGTAGGCAGGGCGTGGCCTGGAGCCCGGTTCGGCCACGACGGGCAGGCCGTCGATGACTTCGGTGATGTGTGCTTCCAGCCATCGTGCCCGGTGCTGAACGTCTGGCGGAAGTGCCTCGAAGATCGCTGACGAGGCAGGGGACTGGCGGCCGGGAGCGGACCGAGTGCTGGGTTTGAATGATGGATCGGCGAAGAGTTCATGGACGTTGACGGCGGTGGGAGCCATCTCCGGGGCGGTAAGGACGGCGATGTTTCCGTTCAGGCTGAGCAGGCGGTATGCCTGACCGTGGAGTTCAAGGTGTCCGCCGACCCGGAGTGTAGGGTCTGCCATAGGACTCATCGCTATTCTGCAATCCGAAGGGTGCTATGGGGGCCCAGCGGGGCTTCATGGAGCTCCGCGGTGACGGTGCCGCGCCACATCAGGTGAAACAGGGTCGGATAGACGATGACGGGATCGCCGACGGCGGATGCCACCTGACCAATCGTGCGGGGCACAGGGGCTGCGTTGAGGAATTCGGTGATGGAAGCTGCTGTGCTGGCCACCAGGCACCGGGAGTGGCGGTAGCCCGAGAGCCATCTCAGATTCGCCATATAGACGCGGGGGAGTTCACCGACACGCTTGTAGAGCCAGCCAAGTAGTTGGCAGAGTGCATCTGTCGCGTCGAAGACTGTGCGGTCCCGGTCCTTGATCCTGTTGTCGGGGCGGACATCGACCACAAGGGCAGATCCGTCATCTAGGCGGACGAAATAGTCCGGGACATGCCACCGGGGCCCCTCGGGCAGATTGAAATCGATTCTGAATGGTTGGGAGGCGACGCCGACGACAGTCGGAGCGAAGTCCATCCTGACCAGGTGATCGCGTTCCAGCCACGACTCGTACGGGACCATGCGGTGGTTGGTTGAGCACCACCACTCGCCGGAGAAATTACGCTGTCCCTTGTAGGCGGTGGTCGACCGGACCGGCGCGAAGTCCTCGAACTTCAAGCTTGACGCTCCTGCCGCACCCTGCGTACTCAGCGGCGCACGGGCGTGTTCCCGCACCGTAAACACGCCTGAGCGGTCGAGTTGATCAGGCTTGCTTAACTCGTGCATATTCAGCGCCGCCGACGTGAACATGCGTCAACTGTAGTGACGCGGCTAACGGTAATGCGTCAACTGAAGTGAAACACGCCGACCAATGCGTCAATTTAGATGAATCTGCGTCAACTTGGATGGAAAAGGACAGTTAGGGGATACGCGTGATCTTCATCAGATGCAACAATCACGACTTTACTTTACATAATGTAGATTATCGGCGTTAAAACCACGGGAGTAGAAGTGGATGCGATAACTCCCGTTCACCGAAGACTCGGACGTTTCCCAAAGGCTCACCGCCGGGACCAGGCATAGCCGGAATCGTCCGCCACACCCTGAAAGAAAGCGCCAGCACGGAACAGGCGGACGAGGCGGCCGTGAAGCCGGTGATGGCGTCGGACTTGGTCACCCATAGTCGGACTTGGTCACCCATAGTCGGACTTGGTCACCCATAATGGGAAGAGCATTCGCACCGCGAAGCCCATCAAACTCACAAAACTCACAGGCACTTACACCGAGGTCGACTTCGCCATCCCCGGTCTACGCCAACACCTCCGCGCGCAAGCAAGAACCTGACGACGCGCAACCCTGCCCGGATAACGACCAGGCGCCGCAGCCCAAGCCAGCGCTGGTGACCACAAGCGCAAGAATCGACCGCGACGCTGGGATTCCTACCAGTCTCGGGTTTCAAAGTGCCCTCGATGCAGAAGAAGTCCCTCCTGGTCCGCCTTTGAAGCGAAAGATCGTCCGGATTGGGCCTGGTACAGAAAGAATCCCGGGCAAAGGTTGTCATCGAATTCGCATTGGCCTTTGTCAGCCCGTTTCAACTGTCAAGTTTCTGACAATTGAAGGCTCTGAAGATGTCTCCTTTCACGTCCTGACAGTTGAAAACCAAAGCCCTTCTCTCGGATTGCGATTTGTCCGGCTCTCTACAAACAGGACCACCCCAAGCGTGGTCGTCGCGCGTATGGGCGCGGTTGAAGAGAGGGGAACATAAGTGAGTCAAAGAGGATTCGAACGAGACCCCGGCACCCCGCCGGGACAGACAACGGGCTGGCGGGCGTTCGCCAAGACCGGTGCCCTGGCAGTCGCCGGCGCCTTGACCCTGTCCGCCGTCGGAGCCGGTGGCATCTTTGCCGCGCCTGCAGCGCAGGCGGCAACTGATCTGCCGGGCATGCACCAATCGGGCATCAAAGTCCAGGCTCCGCCGCCCCGGGCGTTTGGAGATTGGTCGATGTGGCTGGGATCCCTGAACCTGAACGGTACCGCCGGGGGTCCCACGGCGTTCTGCTTCGATGTCGGGATTCCGGCCGGGCCGGCCGGATCCGGAGCTGTGGGTTCCCTGGGCAACCCGCAGCTTAACTACGCGATCCAGAAGTACCAGGGTGACCCTGCTAACCATCCCGCTTTGGCGTACCTGGCGCACGAGCTCGCGGATCCGAGGTTCAACGTGCCGTGGAACGGCACTGGGGCTCCCTACCCTAACCTACGGGACTCATCTGATCCGCAACTGCCCGGTGTCCGCGCTCAGGCCGCGGCGATGCTCGCCGACGCCCGGGCCAATTCCGGTCCGTATTCCACGCAACCTAAACTCTCGATGGACGCAAACGGTCGTGGCGGCACGGTCACCTCGACGGAACTGGTTTCCGCAGCGGGGAACAAGCTAAGCGGCTTCTCGGCCCGCGCTGTCCTGAACGGCCCCGCCGTGTGGGCAGGTACGAATTCCCAGGCAGTCAACCTCCATGCCGGTGATCAGCTGGGCTTCGCGGCTACAGGAAACGGGACAGTGTCCGTGACGCTGACGATCGACGCCCCCGGGGTGTCGGCCACAACCTATTCGGTGCCGGGGTTCCAGAACCTTCTCGTTGCCGGCGGCGCTCAACCCGTCGCGGGAACGTCAGCGGATGCCAAGGTGGTCTTCGACTTCCAACCCGAAGCAACGTCGACAGCTGGCCGATTTGTGGAGGGCGGCCAGCCCCTGTTGGATGTCCTGCACGTGAATACGTCCACGGGAAACGCCAGTGACTGGGCATTCGTGAACGGTGGCAACGTTCCGGCCCGCTTCGACGTCGACTGGTATTACAGCCCGGTCAAACTCGCCCCGACCGCCCAGATCCCGGCAGCGGTCGTGAAGGTTGCTTCCGGAACGGGCACCGCAACGGGACCCGGTGACGTCAAGGTGACCGCAGACAAGACGGCGGACAAGGCCGGCTACTATTACCCGGTTGCCCGCTTCTCCAAGGCGGCCCAGCCCGCCAAGCTGCAGCAGTACTTCCGTGCTGACTGGACGGCAGGCTTCAACGATCCTCATGAGGAGACGATCCAGAAGTACCAGCCCGAAGTGGTGACCAAGGCATCGGTCATTGAAAACGGCAAGGTCCACGATGTCATCACCGTGACCGGCAACGAGCCCGGCAAGGAACTCTCCGTGACAACGGATCTGGTTCTGACCTCTGCCGCCCCGGTTGCCGGCGGCACCGACACAGCGCCGGCTGATGCCGAGATCATCAGTACTGTCACCACGAAAGTCACCGGCAACGGCGAGTTCAAGACCCCGGCCATCGAAGTTCCGTGGGAGACGATCGTCACCGAGAAGTGGGCCAAAGGCCTGAAAGCCAACCTCTACTTCTCCGAGAAGATCGACGGTACCGAGTCCACCAAGGCGTGGAACGGCAAGCAACTGCTACCCAACGAAACAGTTCCGGTCGACAAGCCTTCCATAGTCACCAAAGCCTCCGAGGGCGGCGTTGTCCCTCTCGTCGCTCACGATATCGGCATTGTCACCGGCTCCATCCCGTCGGGCACCGGCGTCAAAGTCACCACGAAGGTGAACCAGTACAAGTTTGACGATTCGACTGACGGTTCCGCCCAGGCCGTCTGCGCCAACCCGTCCTGGACCTCCACGGATCAGGGCGTCACCACCACAGGTGAAATCACCTACCCGAGCCACACCATCGCCCACAAAGGCACCTACGGGTACGTCGAGGAACTTAAGCTGACCATCGACAAGGGCCAGGGCAAGGAACCGTTCACCGCGCAGTTGCACAAGGGCAACTGCGGCGAAAAGAACGAAAGCGTCATCGCCTTCCCCGAACCCGTCACTGTCACACCGGACAAGCCGGCCCTGATGGTCAACACCGGATTCGCGCCCATCACTGGCACGGCACAGGAAGCCGGGCCGAACATGCCTCTGCTGATCGCAGGCGGCACCGCCACCGCGCTGGCCATCCTCGCCGGAGCAGGACTGTTCTACCGCAAACGCTTCGCCAATCGCGGAGCTGAAGCGGCCAACGTCCAGGACGAACTCCCCAACTAGAACCCCTTAGCCGACCACCAAAAACAGACGCGGGGCACCCGGATCCATCCATCCCGGGAGATCGGCCGGGCGCCCCGCCCCACACCCAAGGAAAGCCCAATGATCGAAACCCGTAACTATCCCGGAGCCAAGTGGAACCGCCTCGTTGCACTGACTGTCGTGGTCTTTTGTGGCGTGGCCGGAGCCACCGCGGGCGTCTTGGCGTTCGCATCACCGCCTACTCCCCCACCGGCTCCGCAGGCACCTGTACTGGCACCTTTTACGGCGGCGGGACCGGACACCTACACCGGCCCGGCCGAGATCTCCAGCCTTCCGCCTAACACGCTCTCCATCCCCGGCGTGGGCCTCAAAGTAGGGCTCGTGGACGAAGGTCGTGACGATTCCGGCTACCTGGTGGTCCCGGAAGCCTCCAAAGCTGCCCGCTACACAGGGTCCGCGGCCGTCTGTGCCGTCAAAGGATCGACCTTGCTGGCCGGGC
The DNA here is from genome assembly GCF_052115205.1 of Arthrobacter sp. 2RAF6. Lineage (NCBI taxonomy): Bacteria > Bacillati > Actinomycetota > Actinomycetes > Micrococcales > Micrococcaceae > Arthrobacter > Arthrobacter sp. 2RAF6. Next base: position 81,180 of record NZ_JBFRGF010000011.1, read on the forward strand.
ACGTGAACTTTCCGGATGGGTCGCTGGCGCCGATGGCTTCCCTCGTGCGGGTGACCAAGGGCATGCCCCTCTATGTATCCGACAAGTCCGGCGGTACCTGCCGGTACAAAATCACCAGCCTGGAATCGCTGTCCAAAACGTCCCTGCCCGCAGGTACTCCCGCCGCCGAGGGCCCACCCGTTCTGCGGGTCGTCACCTGTGATCTTGCCAGCCCCTTCGTGCCCATTGCCGGGCTTACCCAGTTCGCTAACAACACAGTGGCCACTGCGGTTCCCTGGCCGTGACAATCCCATGACGCGAGGAAAACCTCATGCAGGGATGTCCTCTCGGGAATGCATCACGAGCGACGAGTAGGTATTTGTTCGGGTCTTCTTGGGTCTCGCTTTGTTCCAGACCAGCGATGCCAACGCCGCCTGGACCCCGGGCAGGGCCAGAGCATTGGCAGGGGAAATTCCGTGGAGGCGGCCCCAGAGATATCCGCGTTCGCTGCACACGAAGTCCACAAGTGCCCTTTTGTGGCCCTTGGGCACGCAGCTCAACGCCCTGTTCGTTTCCAGCCGGGACATCGCGGCCCCCGGCTCTGACCGGAATCCGGCCTCCTCCATGTGCCGGGCTGCTCGATGCTCGATCACCTGCAGACCCTGCTCTGCGACGTCCCCACGCCAGCCAGCCCTGATCAACAACGCCTTCAGTTCCTCCCAGAGAGGCGATGAACCGGCGGGTAATGGGGACATGGCCAGCGGAATCTGAGGCCACTCGCACTCATGGCCATACACCGATACCAGCGGCGCTCCCTCCCCCAGGCCGTGGTTCTCCTTCACATCCGCCCAGGCGCCGTCCCGCACATCACGCTCTGAGAGCCAGTGGCGTTGGGTGACAGTCAAGGTTCGGAGCCCATTGCGGACAACCGTTAGGAGCCATGCGCAGGCCGGGACATCAGCGGGGATCCCGCTGTCGCAAAGTACTTCCGTGGCGTAGAACAGTGGATCTTCGGGGTCAATCGAGGGGAACTCGTGCTGAAAACGAGACAGCAGCGCCGGAAGAAATGAACCGAACAACTCCCGGGTCGATGGACCGTTTTGGTCTTCGCGCTGCCAGCTTGCTACCAAGTCCCGCAAAAAGGTGTCGCGTTCGGCTGAAATCGAAAACCGGCCGTGGGTTCCGGAACTCATGCGGCGACGCCCCACTGCCTCGCAACATCGCTCATCAGTTCCGCGGCAGCGTGGAACTGGGCGGCCACGCGGCGTCGTCGTACCGGATGCGCCTCGGGCAGTCGGCGGACGACAAGCTCAGACGCTCCGAGATTCCGGATGGAATCCATCAGCTCCCGCAGCTGGAGTTCCGCCAGCACGGCGGCGTCGGAAGGACCATGATCCACGCCCAAGGCGCCGACATCCGCGAGGAACCCCTCCACATCGAAGATTCCCTCGTTGGAATCAGAGTTGGAATCAGGGTGAACCACTTCGCCCGCGATCGCTGCGCGTGCATTGCGGCGTATTTTGCCGTCTAATGACAACCTCACGGGCGGCAGCGTTCCACCCTCTGCAACGCCCTTTGCGAGCAGGGTTTTCACGGTCTCGTGGGATACGCCCAGGACCGGGGCGATGGCACGCAACGACAAATTTCCGGCCGCCAGCTCCATCGCGACACTCACCCGGGCATTGCCTCTCAGGCCGGGAAGGACCAGCCGTTCAGCCTCCACCAGTTCAGCCCACGTACTCAGGCCAAAGGCCTTCCACGCCCTCGCCTCATACAACTCCAAGGCGAGCTTCACGACGTGGCCGAGCAATCGGTCGACCACACCCACTTGGCGGTCAAGCTCAGCCAAACGCAGGCGCAACCGGTTCACCTTGACACGCGCTCCCCCGACATCCAGCTCCCGCTGCATACCTGCGCACCTCCCCAAAAGCACTAAGGACCACCCTGTTTGCCGTCCAGCCGCTCGATGAACTTGGTGAAACGGTCAAATGAGCTGTTATTAGAACTAGTGGTTCGTCGCTTCAATTTGTGTCGCAGAAGCTTTTGGGCCCTGAATGCGGTTGAGTCCGCGGCTCGCCGGAAAACGGCGGAAACCCCTCAAAAACGTCCACTTTTCCACCCTCTACCATTGTCAACAGCATCTTCGTCGCCAACAATGAAGCATGCCGGTCTACGTGAGGTCTCTGGAAACTGCCGTACCGCCCACAGTGCTTGTGCAACCACAAGCGCGCGACGTTTTTGCATCCCAACCCGGTCTGACACGGCTTGGATCCCGGCTGGTGCGAACCTGCTTCGATTCAGCAGCCATCGACACCCGCTTCACCGCCGTCGCCGAATTGTCCCTTGATAATCACTCCGAGAATCCGTCGTTCTTTGATCCTGCCACCGGCCGTGTGCTTAGCCCCAGCACCAAGGTCCGCAACGAAATCTTCGCGGTCGAAGCCACCAAATTGTTCATTGAGGCCGCCAAAGCCGCCGTCGGGAAATGTCCCGACATTGATTTACTTGACATAACTCATGTCATCACTGTTTCCTGCACCGGATTTTTCAATCCCGGACCCGACTACAAAGTAGTCCGGGCCCTCGGACTCAGCCCGGCCGTGCAGCGCTATCACCTTGGCTTCATGGGTTGCTACGCGGCGTTCCCCGCCCTCCGTGCAGCCCGGCAGTTCTGCCAGGCTGATCCCGATGCCGTCGTCCTCGTTATCTGCGTGGAGCTTTGTTCACTCCACGTCCGCACCTCAAACGATCCGGACACCATCATGGGCTCGGCGATCTTTGCGGACGGCGCGGCGGCCGCCGTCGTGACTTCCCGTGAACCCGAGGGGCCGGACCCGGTGATCAGGCTGGATCACTTCGAGACGGTCCTGACGCCGGTCGGCGAAGAAGCCATGGCCTGGAATATCGGCGACGAAGGCTTCGAGATGGTTCTCGGCACGTACGTGCCGCACATCATCGAGGAACACATCACCGGCGCGCTCAAGCCGCTGCTTGCCCGGGACCGCTCCTTGGCTGGGCTCCCCTACCGGGACATTACGCATTGGGCCATCCATCCGGGTGGCCGCAGCATCCTCGACAAAGTCGAGTCGAAACTTGAACTCACCGAAGAACAGATGATTCCCGCGCGCGAAGTCCTTCGCGACTACGGCAACATGAGCAGCGCCACCGTGCTTTTCGTCTTGAAACACATTCTGGGGCAAACTCCGGCAGAGCGGGAGGAACGCATCTGTTCCATGGCATTCGGGCCCGGCCTCACCGTGGAGACGGGGCTGTTCACCCGGGTCTCCCCGGCTCTGTGATGCCGAGTCTGTGATGCCTGCCCTCCCCCGCCCAACCGGCTTTCTCAACGCGCGGGATGAAGCCGCGGTGGAAGACATGGACCGCCCCGATTGCGAGCTTGATCGCCTCAACAGGAGTTACGCGCGGTTTCCGATCGTCAACGCTGTGGTGTCCGGCTGGCGGGATACCTACAAATCACGGATCAAGCCATTGCTCACGACGGCGACCCCCACCACGGTACTTGATATCGGCTGCGGTGGTGGAGACGTCGCCCGTAGCCTCGCGCTCCGGGCCGCCGTAGACGGTTACCGCCTGGAAGTCACCGGAATCGACCCGGACGAACGCGCCTTCCATTTCGCGAACTCTGCCCCGCCCGTGGAAGGCGTCAGCTACAGAAAAGCCCTCAGCTCAGAGCTCGTCTCAGAAGGGCGCACGTTCGACGTCGTTATTTCCAACCATGTCCTGCACCACTTGACCAACCTGGAACTAGCCTCGTTCCTTCGCGATTCCGAACAGCTTTGCGGCCGGATTGCCCTGCACAACGACCTCACCCGCAGCCGCGTCGCATACGCACTTTTCTGGGCCGGATCCTTGCCCCTCGGCATTGGATCCTATATCCACGGTGACGGCCTCACATCGATCAGACGGAGCTACACAGCAGCAGAACTACGTGCCGCGGCTCCTCCGGCCTGGACGGTTGAACCGAGCGGCTTGTGGCACAACCTGCTGGTCTACCGGCGCGGCGAGGTCCCCGATGTTTGACGTCGTGGTGGTTGGAGCCGGACCTGTCGGGCTGTTCATGGCAGCCTTGCTGCTGCAGAACGGGCACCGCGTTGCAGTTCTGGAAAGGCGCGCGACGTCGGGCCGCCAGACGCGCGCCATCGGAATCCATCCTCCTGCCTTGGCAGCTTTGGACGCAGTTGGTGCTGCCCATCCACTGGTCTCTTCAGGCGTCCGGATCACCCACGGTGCCGCGTACAGCGGCGGCAGGAAAGTTGCGGACATGGACTTCGCCCGCCCCTCGGCTGAGTACCCTTTCATCCTTTCCGTTCCGCAATATCTCACCACCCGTGCCCTTGAGTCCAGGGTGATCGACCTCGATCCAAAGGCAATCCACCGCGGGGTGCAGGTTGAGGAAGTCGTCGACGACGGCGGGCACCTGAGTTTGCGCGGACAGCAAGTTGGGGCTCCAGTGGAGTTTCTGGGCCGCTTCGTGGTGGCAGCCGACGGTGTCCATTCGGCAGTGCGCGAAGGACTGGGACTGGAGCCGCGCTTGCGCACGTATCCCGACTACTACGTGATGGGCGATTTCCGGGATGAATCGATGTACGGCAACAACGCTGTCCTTTTCCTTGAGCCGGGAGGAATCGTGGAGTCCTTTCCCTTACCGGGCGGCATCCGCCGGTGGGTGGTCCGGCTTGGCGCCCCGTGTCAGGAACCCACTCCCCATGCGCTCGCCGCCCTCATCAGGAAGCGGACCGGCAGTGCGGTGGACTCTGCAAGCAATACGATGATCAGCACCTTCGGCGTCACCTCGCGGCTGGTCTCGAGGATGGTCCACGGACGGGTCGCCCTGCTTGGAGACGCCGCGCACGAGATCAGCCCGATCGGTGGCCAAGGCATGAACCTGGGCTGGTTGGACGCCGTTGCCTTGGCGCCGATCGTCAGCGATGCATTGCGAACATCCGCGGGTGGCCCTGCCAGCAAGGAACTCGCGGGCTTCGAACGGGACCGTCAGCGTGCGGCGAAGAAAGCCATTTGGCAGGCGAGCCTGAACATGGCGCTGGGCCGACCCCTGCCCCCGAAGGTCCTCAGCGCACGGAATGCCCTGATAGGCCGGGCCATTACCCTGCCCATGTTCTCGGAGCTTGTTGCCCGGAGATTCACGATGCACTAAGAGCGTCGCACTAAGCTCAATCCATGGACTTTGAGACCCGCCCCCTGGCTGCCGGCCCGGACACGACGTTTACTGCCTCCGAAATCCGCAGGGCAGTTCAGGACCTACTCGGTCTCGACGGCCTCCCGCCCATCCTGCAGCTCGGCCATCCCGTGCTGCGCCAGCGCGCCGCGCCCTACGACGGCCAGCTCGAGGACACCGAATTGGCGCAGCTGATCGAACGGATGCGGGATGTCATGCATGCCGCTCCCGGCGTGGGCCTCGCAGCACCGCAGCTCGGCATCCCCTTGCAGCTGGCTGTGCTCGAAGATCATTTCGATGTTGATCCTGTTGCCTCGGAGATCCGGCAAAGGACTCCGCTGGGTTTCTTCGCGATACTGAATCCCAGCTACGAGCCCGAGGGGACTTCAACGGCGTCGTTCTACGAAGGTTGCCTGTCGATGCGCGGATACCAGGCCGTGGTCACACGGCACCGCGACGTTCGCCTCCACTACCAGCGTCCTGACGGCAGTGCAGCCTCGGACGGATTCTCCGGATGGCAGGCCCGGATAGTCCAGCACGAGACCGACCACCTGCGCGGCGGACTCTATGTGGACCGCGCCGAGCTGCGGTCACTGGCAAACGATGGGGAGTACTCCGCCCACTGGGCGTACCCCGGAATCGACGAGGCACGCCGGGGGCTGGGTTTCCTCAACCCGTAATTGAACCGGTCTCGTGCGGCGGGTTTGCTGCGGAAGGCAGGTGCCTTGCCCACCACGCGAGGATCTGTTCGAAACGCTGTCGCCTGTGGTGTGGGGTGCCCGACCGCGATAGTTCGTGGTCTTCACCCGGGAAGAGGAGCAACGCCGCCTCCACACCTTGCGCCTTGAGCGCGGCAAAGTAGCGCTGGCCCTGTTCAACCGGGCATCGGAGATCGTCCTCACTGTGGATCACCAGGGTAGGCGTCCGGACTCCGGTCACTACGGCCATGGGGCTTTGGGCCGTCATCTGCTCGGGCGAGCCGCCCGTGTATTGGCCGCCGAAGAACCATCCGATATCCGAGGAACCCGCAAAGCTCACCGGGTCAAGGAATCCGCGCTCCACAATGGCTGCTTTGAAGCGGTGTTCGTGGCCGATAACCCAGGCAGTCAGATATCCGCCGTAGGACCCGCCCATGATGCCGATCGATTCCCTGTCCATCGCCGGGAAGGCTTCCAGGGCGCCCTCCAGGAAGGTGAGGACATCCGCCATGTCCACGGTGCCCATCTTTTCCTTGATGGCTCCACCGTGCGCCTGGCCGTATCCGGCCGAACCCCGCGGGTTGCACATCAGCACGGCGTATCCCGCCCCGGCGTACACCTGGGCCTCGTCGAAGAAGGCCCCTGTGTACTGGGCGAAAGGGCCGCCGTGGATCGTGAGGAGCACGGGGTGGGGTCCGGGGCCCTCGGGCAATACAGCCCAGCCGTGGACCGGGTAGCCCTGAGCGCCGGTGGCAGTGAACTCATGCGGCTCCAGGATGGTTGCTTCGTCCCGGAGCGCCTTCGTGAAATCAGTGAGTACCCGGAGTTCACCCTTCTCCAGAACGCCGAGCTCGCCATTGCTGGAAGCGTCACCGTAAGTGACAGACACCAGGTCTCCCACCGCGGAAGCGCCGATCACTACCCGGGGTCCCTTGACGAGGACCTCGCTCTCGCCGTCGGCCGTCCATAGGATCAGCTGGACGCTCCCACGGCTCGTGTTGAGCGCGAGCACCCCATCCACTCCAAAAGTTTCGAGGCGGCCGCCAATGTCCTGGTTTTCGACGTTGCTCAGCATCGTTGCCTTGCCGCCCCCGACCGGCATTGCGTACAGCGCCGTGTTCCTCGCGACGAAGTCCAGGCCGTCCTCGCCGAGGTCCTGTGCCGTAAAGAACAGCCACTCACCGTTCGCGGATTCGCAGACTTCTTGCACGGACTGCGGCGCAGCGTCCGGACGCAGCGCCGTGGCCTCGCCGCCCGCGGCGGGGACGCGATAGATACCCGAGGCGACATCCGCGTCGTGCCCTTCGTGGAGCGAGGCGACAAAGTAGACGCTCTCCCCGTTGCGGCTGAAGGACGGCGAGGTGTGGTCGGCTTCGCCGAACGTCAACTGCACGGCCGGCGGCGCCAGGCCCGCCGCATCGGCCCCGCGGGCTTTGGCAGCCCTCCCCACAGGAACCACGGGAGGTTCCGCTCCGAGCTCGGGGACGTCGACGACGAACAGCTGGGCGGGCTTGTCTGCGGTGTAGCCCAGTCCATTGAGCCTGTATTGGTTGTCGGTGATCAACCGGGGGTCTTCGCTGCCTGCGCCGACCCCGTCAACTGTTCCGTAACGGCCTTCTTCGGGAACCCGTGAGGAAAACACAATCCTGCGCGAATCGGGCGCCCAGGAAAACTCGGAGACTCCCAATTTCTGTTCCGTCATCGCTTGCGGTTCCCCGCCGTCGGCCTCCACCACGTGCAGTTGCGGTTTGCCGTCCGGCGTCGCCCGAAGGAATGCCAACGCGCCGCCGTCGGGCGAGAATGCGGGCGCGGTGTCCCGGAAGCCACGGGTGATCCGACGGGGTGGTATCGCGGGGTCGAAAGGAACACTCCAGAGCTGCCCGACGTACGCATCGGCGTCGAAGTCGGGCCGCGTGACGGACACGACGGCTCGGGTGCCGTCGGGATGGGAGGCAGGGGCGGAGACGGAATACAGCAGCGGGAGTTGTTCGGCTTTCACGCTGGTGAGCCTAGCGGCCGTCACGGCATGACGATATGTGCCACTCCGCCCGCCGTAGGATTGTCCATATGCTTTCCGACGCCGTCTCCGCCTTGCGCTGCCCGGTCTGCCAGGGTCCTTTCGGCCTGAGCGGCGCAGCGCCGTTCTCGTTGAGTTGCGTCGCCGGCCACAGTTTCGACGCCGCCAAACAGGGTTACTTCAACCTGCTCACCGGCAAGGGCACGGTCTTCGAGGCCGACACGGCAGAGATGGTCGCGGCCCGCAACGATTTCCTCGGCGCGGGCCATTACGGTCCCCTCGCTGAGGCCATCGCGGAGTTGGCGGCACCGGTCCTGCCGGCGCCGGGATCCCTCGTCCTGGATTCGGGGACCGGCACCGGCCACTACCTCCGCGCAGTGCTGGACCGAACTCCCGCAGCAGCCATCGGCATCGACATCTCGAAGTTCGCCCTCCGCCGGGCAGCACGGTTGAATCCCGGCGCCATCAATCTCGTGTGGGATATCTGGCGTCCCCTGCCGCTCGCGGACCATGCCGTGGATGCCATCATCGTGGTCTTTGCGCCGCGGAATCCCCCGGAATTTGCCCGCGTGCTGCGTCCAGGCGGCCGGGTCATCGTGGTGACTCCGCGCAAGGGACACCTTGGGGAGATTGCGGAACGGGCTGGAATGTTGGGCATTGAGCCGGGCAAAGACGAGCGCCTCGCCGAGTCCATGCAGGAGTTCTTCACGCTTGCGGACACTATTCAACTCGACGTGGATCTCAAGCTCGACGGGCGGGACATCGCCGATGTCGCCTTCATGGGACCGGCAGGCCACCACCTTGAGCGCTCCGCCCTCCTGGCGTCGACGGCCGCGGAAACATCCGTCCATGCCACCGCGAAGTTCACCCTCAGCGTTTTCACAGCGGCGGAGCAAGGCTCCTAACGGGAACCTTCGCGCCGGGCTAGGATGGAAAAACAGCGACTGTGATCTTGCCGACGCTGCAGTCCGGATCAGGCGGGCTGCCGCCGCAGGTTCCGAAACAGGGGGAACGATGTTTGAATGGCTTGGCAGCAACTGGTGGGCCCTCTGGCTCACCGTGTTTCTCGCATTTGCCGTGGTGGAGATGCTCACGCTCAGCTTCTTCTTCATCATGCTCGGGGCCGGTGCGCTGGCTGCCCTCGTCGCTGACTTCGCCGGAGCCGATCTCTGGTTGCAGATCGTCGTCCTTTGCATCGTGTCCCTGCTGATGATTGCTTTCGTGCGTCCTATCGCACTCAAGCATCTGCACAAGGGGCCCGCCGAGCAACGTACCAACGTGGACCGCCTGATCGGCCAATCGGCGCTCGTCATGGAGCCCGTCAGTGCGACGGCGGGACTGGTCAAGATCGGGGGCGACGTGTGGAGCGCCCGCAGCGCGGCAGGAATCATCGACGCCGGCCAGACCGTGCAGGTCACCCGGATTGACGGCGCGACGGCGGTAGTCGCCTCGACGGCGGAAAACAGCCCGCGCTGAGCAGTGCCCCGCCAGGGCTCAAGCCGCTGCGTTCGACGACGAGCGTTCTACGCCGAGCGATCGGCACATTGCCGCACACAACCGCATCAAATACGTAACTGGGGAATGAAGGAGATGTATGGACAGCTTGGGAGGAACTGCAGCCGCGATCGTGCTGCTAGTTCTCGTCATATTCGTGATTATCGTTTTGGTCCGCTCGATCAGGATCATCCCGCAAGCGCGCGCCGGCGTCGTGGAACGCCTCGGTAAGTACCAGCGCACGCTCAACCCCGGGCTCACCATCCTGATCCCCTTCGTCGACCGCCTGCTGCCGCTGTTGGATCTCCGCGAACAAGTGGTTTCCTTCCCGCCGCAGCCTGTGATCACCGAGGACAACCTGGTTGTCTCTATCGACACCGTGGTCTACTTCCAGGTCACGGATCCCCGGGCCGCGACCTACGAGATCGCCAACTACATCCAGGCTGTTGAACAGCTGACCACCACGACGCTCCGCAACGTCGTCGGCGGCTTGAACCTTGAAGAAGCGCTCACCTCGCGCGACCAGATCAACGGCCAGCTCCGAGGGGTCCTGGACGAAGCCACCGGACGCTGGGGAATCCGCGTTTCGCGAGTGGAACTCAAGGCAATCGACCCGCCGCACTCCATCCAGGACTCAATGGAGAAGCAGATGCGGGCCGAGCGCGACCGGCGTGCTGCCATTCTGACCGCCGAAGGCACCAAGCAGTCGCAGATCCTCACCGCCGAAGGGCAACGGCAAGCAGCAATCCTGGCCGCAGAAGGTGACGCCAAGGCAGCCATCCTCCGCGCCGATGGCGAAGCCCAGGCCATTCAGAAGGTCTTCGACGCCATCCACAAAGGCAACCCGGACCAAAAGCTGCTGGCCTACCAGTACCTCCAGACCCTGCCGAAGATCGCGGAGGGATCATCCAACAAGCTATGGATCATCCCCAGCGAGATCGGTGAGGCCCTCAAGGGCATCGGCGGCGCACTGGGTGGCGCCAACGGGGGATCAGGCGTCGCAGACCTGTTCAGCGATCCCGCAAAGCCGTCAGCTGAGGTCCCTGCACCGGCAAGCACCCCAGCTGTAGGTTCCGGACACGCCCCCTCGACGCCTGCTCCACAAGAACCGCCGGCGTAACTGAGGACACTTTGCAGGGGACCGGCCAAATTCTCTGGCCGGTCCCCTTCGCTTTGTCCTGTCCGCTTCGATCCGCGTATAATGGTGTATTTGTCCGGCCGGTTCAATCCGAACGGAACATTAACGCTTGGTCAGGCGTTTCATCTAGTGATGCAACGTGTGCAGACAGTAGTCCGGGCGACGCCATTGTGGCGTCCGGCTAGCGCGGAGCCTGGTTCCGCGAACAGACAGAGGGAGTAATCATGAGCGATCGCAGCCTGCGGGGCATGCGTCTTGGCGCCCAGAGCATGGAAACCGAATCCGGCGTGGAGCCGGCGCCGCGTCAGAGGGTTGAATACCGCTGCGCGGACGGAGAGCAGGTCTTCGTTACCTTCTCCTCCGAAGCCGAGATCCCTCCCGTCTGGGTTTCCAAGACCGGCAAGGAAGCGCTCCTGGTTGATGGCGAACGCCCCGTTGACACCAACGAGAAGGCTGTCCGCACGCACTGGGATATGCTGCTGGAACGCCGCAGCCTTCCGGAGCTCGAGCAGATCCTCGAAGACCGCCTGAACATCCTGCGCGAGCGTCGCGGAGAGCGCCGCTCGGCATAACGGCACTGTTGACGACAAAGGCCGGGTCCGCACTCTTCGCAGAGCGCGGACCCGGCCTTTGTCTTTTCGGCCTACTTTGAGACCGGGGTCTTCTTCCCGGTCAACGCGGCCCAACGGGAGGCCAGCCCCCATTTGGTGACGTTGATCATGGCCTCAATAACAATGTTGCCGCTCATCTTGGACGCCCCGAGCTCGCGCTCAACGAAGGTGATGGGGCGTTCGACGATCTTCAGGCCAAGTTTGGCGACCCGCCACGCCAGGTCCACCTGGAAGCCGTAGCCAACCGATTCGACCTGGTCCAGCTTGAGCGCCTCAAGGGTGCTGCGTCGGAACGCACGGTATCCGCCGGTGATGTCCTTGATCTTCAAGCCAAGCATGAGCCGGGCATAGGTGCTTCCCGTGCGTGAAATCGCTTGACGGTAGAGCGGCCAGTTCACGGTGCCGCCACCCGGAACCCAGCGTGAACCCATGGCGAGGTCGGCGCCGTCGTTGATCGCATCCAACAGCAACGGCAGTTGCTCGGGTTGGTGCGAACCATCGGCGTCCATCTCGACGAGGACGTCGTAGCCGGCCGCCAGGCCCCATTTGAATCCGGCGATGTACGCGGCCCCAAGGCCTTCCTTGCCCTTGCGGTGCAGGACATGGACCTGGCTGTCCTCGGCGGCGATGCTGTCGGCGAGCTGTCCCGTGCCGTCAGGGCTGTTGTCGTCGACAACCAGGACGTCGGAGGCGGGCACAGCCGCGCGCAGCCGTCCGAGGGTCTTGGGTAGCGATTCCAGCTCGTTGTACGTGGGGATGATCGTCAGGACACGCAAGAAGAGGCCTTTCCTTGATGGAGCGGTCAGTGGGCCGGAGCAGCAGCGTGGCTGGCATTCAGGCGCAACTCTCCATTATAGGACGACAACTTGACGTACCCGGGGCCACCTGTGGCATCCGCCACACGGGGCATCCTTGGTCGCGGGCAGGTCCACTAGCCCAGGTCCAGTGCCGGCCCGCGTGTTGAACTCGAGGCCGAACCGTTTTCTGCGGCACAGTGGACCTGCCCACTACGAGTGCCACGGTCTTGGAAAACGGGTCCGATGACTGTTTTTGGCAGCGGACCCCACCGCGGCCAGACAACCAGGTGTTCCCTGTGGAAGCCTGTTGACCCTAAATGCTACGGACTTCACAAATCCTGTCAAGCGCCGTCTGAACTGGGGCTTTATCTATACTCGCAGGTCAGGCGCCCTCAAAGCCAGCAAGGCTATCTGCAACTATGACCGCAAAGTTTCACTCGCGAAGATCTCCTCGCCTTCCCGCACGGTCTGTAAGCAAGCGGGATCGCTACCGCTGTCCAGCGCGGGGAGGAGCGGCGTTCGTGCGCGCGGATCGGTAGACCAGGACTGGACGCGGTCATCGGCCACCTGCACCATCAGCTCTTCGACTTCCCACACTGCGAAACTTGCAGGGGCCCCGGGAACCAATTGCCCCATGAGCGGATTGCGCTCTTTGCCGGCCCGCCAACCAGCCCGGGTGTGTCCGAGGAACGCCGCCCGCGCCGAAATGCGTTGATCCGGATTGCTGTGTTCCAAGCATGCCCTGACACTGGACCATGGGCGCAACGGGGTGACCGGGCTATCGCTTCCAAAGCAGACAGGCACGCCGGTGGAGTAGTACGAAGCGAAGGGGTTCATGGCCAAGCTTCGCGCCCCCAGGCGCTGTTCGTACAGTTTTCCCGCCCCGCCCCAGGTGGCATCGAAGGCGGGCTGTGCGCTCACTGTAATCGAATACTTCGCAAGCCGGGCGAGATCGCCGGCATCCGCCATTTCCACATGTTCCAGGCGGTGCGCGGCGGAACGGACCCGTTGCTCCCCCACTTCCGACGCGGCAAGGTCCAAGGCATCCAGTGCCGTCTTCAGTCCCGCGTCGCCAATGACGTGGAAGCCTGCCTGGATACCGAGCACTGAACAGGCCGCAATGTGGCCGGCGGCTTCGTCCACGGAGACATAGAGGCTTCCGCGGTGGCCGGGCGCGTCTGCGTAGTCTGCGCTGAGGGCAGCCGTTCGCGAACCGATGGAGCCATCGATGTTCAAATCACCGGCCAGGCCAAGAACGGGCACGCCCAAGCCTTCCAGGATGGCAGCGGCATGCTCGGCCGATGTGGCGAGTTCGCCCCAATAGGGAAGGATCCCGGGGACGCCCGCGCTGCCCTCGTTCCCCGAAGCGGAGTACCACGACGCAGACATCCGAAGGTCATCGACGCTGCAAATGTGCGGGGCCGCCATTTCGGCCAGGGCGACGTAGCCGTTGGCCGCAGCCTCCCGCAGGGCCAGTTCCTGGTATCGGCGGCGTTCGGTGTCGGGGAATTGCCTGGCGACGAGCCGCGCCGCGGTGTGGGCAGCCCTCAGGACGTGGGCGGAACGGTCGTACCCGTCAAGGCCGTTCAGGCCCGCGGCGGATGCCAAGGAGGACGAGGCAAGGGCGGAGTGTGCGTCCACGCGCGCCAGGTACACCTTGCGCCCGCCCGCCGCCCGGTCGAGCTCCTCCGGCGTGGGCAGCGTCTTTTCGTGCCAGAGCGAGTCATCCCAACCGTGGCCAAGCACGGCGCCGGTGGCGCCCAGAGCCCTGGCAGCCAGGGCGACGGCGTCGAGCAGCTCCCGTGCCGAGTGGACCCCGGCGAGCTGGAGGGAATCGGAAGCAATTCCGGTCTCCGTGAGGTGCATGTGGGAGTCTACGAAACCCGGCGCCAGCAAGGCTCCCCGGAGATCGATGATTTCCATCGAAGAATCGGCAATCGAGGTGGCTGCCTGCTCCGAACCAACCCAGGCAACGGTGTCTCCGTCAACCAGCATTGCCGTCGCGAAGGGATCCGCGGCTGTGTAAACGGAACCGTTCCGGTACATCGTGACCTTGCGGGGCCGGGTATCGGCGGGCACGCCTGGATGAGTCATGGTTATGCTCCTTGCTGGGAATCTGTGGTGTGTCAGGAGACGTTGGAGTACGCGACGACGCCGCGGCGGACCAGATCGATCGCTTCGCGGCACGTCTTGGTTTGGCGCCGTTCAAGCCCTGGAATCTTTGCCATCTGGTCCAGCAGGTCGATGACCTGCTTCGCCCAGCGCACAAAGTCGCCTGCGGCGAGGTCGGTGCCGCTGAGAACCTCTTGAAGATGGCGGCCCTTCGCCCATTTGAAGATGGGCCAGACAAGTCCGAGCTCCGGCTCGGCGGTCAACGGCAGCCTGTTTTTGTCCTCGACGTCCTCCAGCGCGGACCACTCACGCACTACGATGTCCACGGACGTTTCGAGGGATACGGACGGCATTTTGGGCCGCAGGCCGCGATCGTCCCGCTTGGCTTGGTAGACCATCGTGCTGGCCAGCGCGGCCAGCTCGGCGGCATCGAGGTCCTTGATGGCCCCTTGGCGTATGGATTGGGAGATCAGCAGGTCTTTTTCGCCGTAGATGCGGCGCAGGCGCTGGCCGTCCGCGCTGATAGTGACATGGCCGGCGTCGGACGTCTGGAGGTAACCGTAGGCAGCGAGGACATCGCACACGCGGTCGAATGTCTTCGCGATCGTGTTGGTACGGCCCTGGATCTGCCGGACGAGCCCGTCGGTCTCATGGCGAAGCTTCCACCAGCGCTCGGCCCAGCGGGCATGGTCCTCGCGTTCGCTGCAGCCGTGGCAGGGATGGGCGCGCAGTGCGCGGCGGAGGTCTGCGATCTTCTTTTCCTGGTCCGGCATGTAGCGGGCCCGGCCGAAGTCTTCGCTCCGGTTCGTGCCGCGGGCCGGCGGACGTCCTTCACGCACGGCATTCCGCATGGCGGATGCCAGGTCACGACGGGATTTGGGCAGCTTAGCGTTGAACGACTTCGGAATCCGGATCCAGGACACGGGAGCGACCGGACCTTCGACTTCGTGGGCACCGATCCTGTGCAGCTGGTTGTCTTCCGTGAGGACCGCGGGGCGCGGTTCCCGCGAGTTGGGATCGGCGTTGAGCACGACGGCGTATCCCGGCGAGCGTCCGCCCGGAACCTTGACGATGTCGCCGGGCATGAGCCGGGCCAGCGAGTCCACGGTCAATGATTTGCGGGCCCGCGAGGTGCTCCTCGAGGCAAATTGCTCGGCCTCGCCGAGGTCCCGCCGGAGTTTTGCGTACTCGGTGAAGTCGCCCAGGTGGCACTTCATGGATTCCGCATAGCCGGCCAGCGACTCTTCGCGGCTTCGAACCTGCCGGGCCAGCCCCACCACGGAACGGTCCGCCTGGAACTGGGCGAATGAGGATTCGAGGATTTGCCGTGCCCTGGGCCGACCGAACTGCGCAATCAGGTTGATGCTCATGTTGTAAGTAGGCCGGAAACTTGAGTTGAGCGGGTAGGTGCGCCGCGAAGCGAGGCCGGCGACGGCAGCAGGGTCAGTACCCGGTTGCCAAAGGACCACGGCGTGGCCTTCGACGTCGATTCCACGCCTTCCCGCGCGGCCGGTCAACTGCGTGTACTCCCCCGCGGTGATGTTGACGTGGGCTTCACCGTTGAACTTGTCAAGCTTCTCGAGGACGACGCAGCGGGCGGGCATGTTGACGCCCAGGGCGAGGGTCTCCGTGGCAAAAACGGCTTTCACCAGGCCATCGGCGAAGAGCTTCTCCACGACTTCCTTGAAGGTCGGCAGCAAACCGGCATGGTGCGCCGCGAGCCCGCGGAGCAGGCCGTCCCGCCAGCTCCAAAAACCCAGGACATCGAGGTCGTCGGCTGGAATCTCGCGGCTCGCCTCATCCACCCGGGACGCGATGATCTGTTGTTCCCGCTCCGTCGTGAGCCACAGCCCGGCGGCGGCACACTGCGCGACCGCCCCGTCGCAGCCGGCACGGGAAAAAATGAACGTAATGGCCGGAAGCAGTCCTTGGCGGTCCAGGCTCGCAATGATCTGGGGCCGGCTGGCCTTGCGCACCGGGCTGCGCTGCTCCCCGGCAGTGTTGTCACGCTGACGGTCCTGGCGGCGGCGACTGCGTCCGCCATGGCCAAAGCGACCACGGAAGTTCATCTGGCTTTCTGCCCGGGCCATGGACAGCAGCTCCGGGTTGACCTCGAATTCCCGTTGCAGGGGATTCCGGTCCGGCTCGCGCACTGCCTCCGGCGCGGGCGCTTCGCCGTCCGGTGCCTCCGGAGCGATCTCGTCAAAGCTGGTATCCCCGGCGAAGAGATCGACGATCTCGCGCCCCACCATGACGTGCTGCCACAAGGGGACAGGACGGTGTTCGGAGACAATCACGTCAGTGTGTCCGCGCACTGTGTCCAGCCACGCACCAAACTCTTCCGCGTTGGACACTGTTGCGCTGAGGGAAACCACTTGCACCTCGCTGGGCAGATGGATGATCACCTCTTCCCACACGGCGCCGCGGAAGCGGTCTGCCAGGTAGTGCACCTCATCCATCACCACGTAGCCAAGGTCCCCCAGGGTGTCCGAGTCCGCGTACAGCATGTTCCTCAGGACCTCAGTGGTCATCACGACAATCGGAGCCTCGCCGTTGATCGTGGTGTCACCGGTCAGCAGTCCCACGCTTGAGGCACCGTACTTCGCCGAGAGCTCGGAGAACTTCTGGTTGCTTAGTGCCTTGATCGGCGTTGTATAAAACGCCTTGAGCCCGCGTTCGAGCGCCAGATAGATGGCAAACTCGCCGACGATTGTCTTCCCGGCCCCCGTGGGGGCCGCCACGAGCACTCCCTTGCCTTCCTGGAGCGAACGGCACGCGTCACGCTGGAATTCGTCAAGCTCGAACTCCAGTGTCCGGGCAAAGGTGCCAAGATAGGTTTGCGACTCAGCACTCCGTTGCGCTGCGGCTTGAAAGGCGTCTGAGGGCGAAAGGGCCCCTGAATTGGAGGACATACTTCAAGCCTAGTGGCCGTGAGACTACAGATTCTCCAGATCGGAGGCAGGTGTGGCGACATCGGCCGTGGCTTCCGTCTCGGCGGCAATCTTCGACTGCTGGCGCGCGCGCCGTTTGTCGTTCAACATGCAGAGTCCGATCGCGGCAAAGAACAGCACCAAGAGGGGACCGGCGAGCATGAACATTGACAGCGCGTCCGCACCGGGCGCGGCAACGGCAGCCAGGACAAACACGAGGAAGACCGTGATGCGCCAGGCCTTGAGGATGGTCCTGCCGCTCAAGACGCCTGCCATATTGACGCCCACCAACACCACCGGCACCAGGAAGGCGATGCCGAGGAAAAGAAGCATGTGCGTGGCAAACGTCAAGTACTGGGATGCGTCGATGTTGTTCGCGCCGTTTTGCGGCGTGAACTGCAGAAGCGCGCGGACGACGTTCGGGATGACCGTCCATGCAACATACACGCCAACCAGGAACAATGGCACCGCCGCGGCCATGTACCCGAGCGTGTAGCGGCGCTCCTTCTTGGTCAGGCCGGGAGTAATGAATGCCCAAACCTGGTAGATCCAGATGGGGCTGGAGAGCACCAAGCCGATCTGGATGGCGATACGGAGCTTGAAGTCGAAGGGATCCCCCACGCTCGCGAAGTTGAGGACCGCGGTCCGTTTGGTCTCCTGGGCGATCTTGATCAACGGATCCGACAGGCTGTTGACCACCGGCTCATAGAGGAACCACCCTGCCACGGCGCCAAGGAGAACGCCGATGGCCGACTTGATCAGCCGATTCTTAAGCTCCTTCAGGTGCTCTAGGAGCGCCATCCGCCCTTCGGGGTTGGCTTTGCGGCCCGTCTTCGTTGCCACTACTGCTTAGCTACGGTTTGCAGGCGGAACGTCAGTGTCGTTGCCGCTCTTGTTCGTTTCGGGGTGGTTGACCACTTTGCCTTCAACGGGGTCCGAATCGTCCTTGGCCGCCGGCTTCCCGTCGTTCTTCATTTCCTTGACTTCGGATCTGATGATGCGCATCGACTGGCCGAGGCTGCGGGCCATGGCGGGCAGCTTGGGTGCCGCAAACAGCAGCAGGGCCACGATGATGATAATGACAATTGGCCAAGGGCCATCAAATAGTCGTCCCACGGGAAGTCCTTTCGTTGGAATACATCCTACGTCTAACTGAAATCGATGTCGTGCAGAGACTGGGGTTGGCCCCGTTCTGCTTTGCGCTTAACGCGCTTTTGGCGACGCACTTCCTGGCGGGAGGCCTTGGCCGTCACGTAATCATGACGCATCTGTTCCGGTGAGGCAAAAACGGCCGCGCCAAGCACTTTCGGCGACGCTTCGCCGTCGTCGTCGGCGTGTTCGCGAAGGTGCGTGCGATGACCGAGCTGCTCCCCCGCGGCACTCAATTCATGCACCGTAGCCATGAACTTCCGGAAGAGCCGGACGCCCAGCAGGACATAGCAAAGCAGCGACAAGGCAATCAGCGCGAGCCACAAAAGGATCCAGGACCACCAAGGCATTTGAGTAGTCTAACCAGCCTTCATTGCTTGTACTGCGCAAGTGCGGCGGCCACCCAGGCTACCGAGGCGTCGGCGAGATCTGTGGGCTGCAATATGCGGGCCGCACCGCCGTGCTGCGCTACGAACATCGGCAACCAGTCCGCATTTCCGAACCGGACCTCGGCGAGCAAGCCGCCGTCAGGAAGCACGGCCGTCCGCTCCGCATAATAGTCGTCCGCCAGCCCGACGCCCTGCCGGGTCAATTGGAGGACGACGACGACGTCGTCGTCGTTGGGCGTGTACAGCTTCACCGGGACGCCTTCCTCGACGCCTGCGCTCTTGGAAACCGGACGGCCGTTGGGCGCGATCTCCTCGATGCGGTCGAGGCGGAAGTTCCGCAGTCCGGCTTTGCTATGGCAGTAAGCCTCGAAGTACCAGGTGTTGTCCAAGGAATAGAGCCGGAAAGGGTCGACGTCGCGTTCGGAAACTGAGTCGTGTTGCTGTGACAGGTAACGAAGCCGCAATTGATGACCCGACTGGATCGCCCGGGTGATGGTGTCGAACGCCCCGGCGTCGGCCGGGGTCACGGGTGGGCCGGCGACGGCCGCCGCCAAGCGGCCGGCCTCCCCCGCAGCGCCGGTGAGCTTCAGGGTCACGGACTCCAGGGCTCCGCTTTGCTCGTCCTCCGACATTCCTGCCTGGGCGGGAAGTCCGCCCAGGGTTGCCAAGCCCGTCAGCAGGGCACAAGCCTCGTCGACGCTGAAGCCGATGGGCCGGTTGAGGTCGAGGTGCTCGCGGATGTAGACGTGCTCGTTTTCCCAATCGATATCGAACAAGTCATCCGGATAGCCTTCGGGGCGGCCGGAGCAAATCAGGATCTTCAGGTCCTCGACCAGTTCCTCACGGGTGACTCCGAAACGGTCCGCTACCTCCTGGATGGGCAGGCCCTGGTTGTGGACAAGGAAGGGGACCAGCTGGAGCATGCGGTTCAGTTGGTCTTCCGAGGTCCGTTTGCGCGTCCGCGGCGCTGGTCCGGTGCCGGAGAAGCGGACCTCGACGGCTGGGCTCGACGCGAACGCCGCGGCAGCTTCAAGGCGGCGGATCACGGCGTCGCGCAGCTCGGGAGGTCCGGCCACGAGCACGTGGGGACCATAGGAGGCTAGTTCTTCGGCGAGCAGCTCACTATCCCGGAACGGCACCGAGAGGCTGTCCCTGCCCGCTTGGGAGCCGCTGGCGCCGGCGGCACCGTTGACACCCGCCGCGCGCCTGCGAAGACCCAGCAAACGGCCTTCGGCCACGTCGAGGCGGGCCTCCTGCAAGGGAAGTTCATTGAGGCTGTCCAGTTCGGCACGGGTATCAAACCCTGGAGGTGTCTTGCAGTGAAACCCGGTCTCAACATGGACATCGCTCGTCATCCGGGACAGCCGGAAAAAGCGTTTCGCCTTCCGGTCCCGGTCGAAGCCCACCAGGTACCACTGGCCGAAGCGGCTCCCGAGGCCCCAGGGCTCCACCATGCGAAGTTCGTCTTTGCCGGTGCTCGCGGCACGGTAGCCGAAACTTACGGGGTGCCGGCCGTTCATGGCCACGATGATGTCGTCAAAAGCCTGGCCGGCGGGCTTGATGCGCGGCTGCACCCCGGCGGGGAGTTCGACGTCGGCGAGGTCGCCGGAAGCCTGCAGCTTCCGTAGCGCGCTTGCAGCGGCCGAGCCGAGCGCCGCGCGTTCCCACAGCTGGGCAGCCAGGAGCAGGACCGTGCCCTCAGCCGGCGTCAGGTGCACATACGGCAAGCGATTGGATTCCTTGCCGATGCGATAGCGGGTCGAAGCGGGATCGTCCGAACCGAACCCGTGGTCGAGGAGTGTTTCGATGTCGAAGCCAAAGCGCTTCAGCTCTGACTTGTCTCGTTCAAACATGCGTCCGAACGCGACGTCGCTGTCGCCGGCGTCGTGATAGACCTTCTGCCTGAGAACGGCCCGGGACAGCCCGTATTTCGTGTTCAGAAGGGCGATCAGCAGGTTCAGGAGTCGTTCGGTACGTGATGCGGACACGCTTGCTACGTTACTAAATTCCTCCGGCAAAGGCGGAAGGCGCGTCTGCGGTCGGATTTCTCCGGCTGCAGGCGCGCCTTCCCATGCGTTGGAACTTAGGGCTGTGAAACCTAGCGGACTGCCACGAGGTCCACCACGAAGATGAGGGCTTCGTTGGGCTTGATGGCCCCGCCCGCGCCACGGGAGCCGTAGGCGAGCTCGGAGGGGA
The DNA here is from genome assembly GCF_052115205.1 of Arthrobacter sp. 2RAF6. Classification (NCBI taxonomy): domain Bacteria; kingdom Bacillati; phylum Actinomycetota; class Actinomycetes; order Micrococcales; family Micrococcaceae; genus Arthrobacter; species Arthrobacter sp. 2RAF6. Next base: position 101,887 of record NZ_JBFRGF010000011.1, read on the forward strand.
TTTCAAGGCGGCGGCGGCCGCCGACCTTCATGCCAAGCAGCCCCTGGTCCCAGCCCTGGATGACCTGGCCGACGCCCACGCGGAAGTCCAGCGGTGCGCCACGGCCCCACGACGCGTCGAATTCCTCGCCGGTGGACCAAGCAACGCCAACGTAGTGGGTGGAGACGGTGTCGCCGGCCTGGGCCTCGGCGCCGTCACCAACGATGATGTCTTTGATAACGAGTTCCGTGGGGACGTCGCCCTCCGGGAAGTCGATCTCCGGCTTAGTGCGGTCGTAATCACGCTGACCAAATGACATGGGTACTCCTCAATTTGATAGGGACGGTGTTATGGAAGTTTACGGAAGGCTACTGGGCGCCCAGGATGTCCACGACGAAGACGAGGTCGCCCGTGGGCTGGCCCTGGGCTGCGGCGGCGTCGCCATATGCGAGGCTCTTCGGGATAACCAGGAGGACACGGGAGCCGACCGTCTTGCCCGCAAGGCCCTGCGTCCAGCCCTTGATGACGCCGTTGAGCGCGAAGCTGGCGGTCTGGCCCTTGTCGTAGCTGGAGTCGAATTTCTTGCCATCAGCCAAGGTGACGCCGACATAGTTGACCGTCAGGGTGTCCGTTTCCTTGACGACTGCGCCCTTGCCCTTGATGAGGTCCTGGGAGACGAGGGCCTGCGGCGCCTTCGCGCCGTCGACGGAAATTTGCGGAATTCCCTTGTCATCGACCTTGACCGTTGGGAGGCCTGCGGGCGGAGTGACGGTATCGCCCTCGGGCTTGTCCAAGGGCTTGACTGCGTCCTTGACGCCAGTGATCTTGAAGACCACCAGCTGGGATGACGTTGCCGCTGCTTCAGCCGACGCCGCAGTTCCGGGGACGGCGAAAGCGATGTCAGCGCCCACCTTCGCACCGACGAGCGCGTTGTAAAGCACGGCGCTGCCAGTCTTGAGCTGGTCGTTCAGTTCGACGGGCTGGGACCCTGTCGGGAATGTGTCTTCGAGGGTCTTGCCGTCCTTGCCATCGACGGCAATGTAGGTGATCTGCGCCACCTGTCCGGCTTTCACCTTGTCGCCGGTGCCGTCGCTGACCATTTTGATGGTCGGCTGCGTTACGTCCAGCGGCTTGTTGAATTCCAGGCCGGGTGCCTTCTTGTCTCCATTGTCGGAGACCTTGAGGGAATCCAGCTTGGCTACTTCGCCGGCGGACTGACTGGTGGGCTCCGGGGTCGCTGTTGTTGCCGGACTTCCGCCGCAGGCGGTGACCAGCAAGAGGCCGGGGATAAGAATTGCTAGTAGACGTCGCACAAATTGAACTTTCGTCGGGGCAAAAGGAGGGCATGGCCGGGCCATGCGCGTAGAGGCCTGTTAAAAGGCCAACCTCCAGAGTAGCCGGTGAAGCTGGGAGTCAGCTCATCGAGTCCAGGAGGGCATCCACTCTTTCGTCGACGCTACGGAAGGGATCCTTGCACAAAATCGTCTGGTGCGCGCGGTCGTTCAACTTCAGATGGACCCAATCCACGGTGTAGTCACGGCCGAGTTCCTGGGCGCGCCGCACGAAGTCGCCGCGGAGTTTTGCCCGGGTGGTCTGCGGCGGCGCATCCACGGCATCCTTGATGTCCGTGTCGGCCACGAGGCGCCGCGCCGCGCCGCGGGACTGGATCAGGAAGAAGAGCCCGCGCTTGCGCGAGATGTCGTGATAGGTGAGGTCCAGTTGCGCGATCCTCGAGGAGTCGAGGCCGATTCCATGGCGACGCATGTATCCGTCCATCAGCTTCTTCTTGATGGCCCAGTCAACTTCCGTGTCTATTGCGCTGGTGTCGCCGCTATCGATCGCGTCCAGCGTCCGTTCCCAAAGATCCAGGATGAGCGGCACGTGCGGATTGTGGGCTCCATTTGATGCTACAAAGGCCGTGACCTTGGCGAGGTACTCACGCTGGATGTCCAGGGCCGTCAGTTGCCTGCCGTTGGCCAGGCGCACCAAGGCTTTACCGCTGAGATCGTGGGAAATTTCCCGGATACTGCGGATGGGGTTCTCCATGCGCATATCCCGCATGATCACTCCGGCCTCAATCATGCGCAGGAGCAGATCCACTGTTCCCACCTTCAACAGGGCGGTGGTCTCGGACATGTTGGAATCGCCGACGATCACGTGCAGACGGCGGAAGAACTCGGCATCGGCGTGAGGCTCATCACGCGTGTTGATGATGGGGCGGGATCTCGTCGTCGCGGAAGACACGCCTTCCCAAATGTGGTCGGCACGTTGGGAGAATGCGAACGTGGCCCCATGGGGTGTCTTCAGGACCTTGCCCGCACCGGCGATCAGTTGCCGTGTGACGAGGAAGGGGATGAGGATCTCGGCGAGCCGCGAGAACTCACCCCGCCGAGGAATCAGGTAGTTTTCGTGGCTGCCGTAGGAATTGCCGGCGGAATCGGTGTTGTTCTTGAACAGGTAGACCGTTCCGTTGAATCCCTCCGCAGCGAGCCGCGCCTGCGCTTCGTCAACCAGGTCATCGAGAATGAGCTCCCCGGCCCGGTCGTGGGCGATCAGCTGCGCGAGGTCGTCGCATTCCGCGGTGGCGTACTCCGGGTGCGAGCCGACATCCAGGTACAGGCGGGAGCCATTCGTGAGGAACACGTTGGAGGAACGTCCCCAGCTCACCACTTTGCGGAAGAGATACCTGGCGACCTCCTCGGGAGCCAATGGCCGTGAGTCGGGGCTCGAGTACGAAATACCGAACTCCGTTTCGATCCCGAATATCCTTTTGTCCATCTCAGGCCTCCCCTGCCAGCAGCTGCGTGATTTCTTCTGCCCTGAGCCGCCGGAAGGCCCGCCGGGATCCGCGCCCGCTTTCCGGACTTCGGTCCAACACGGCGGCCTCAACCGCGGTGCCGGGCAGGGCGTCCACTTCCTTGTCCGTGGCCAGCGCCTTGACGGCCAGTCGCAGTGCACCGGCCAGATCGAGGTCAGCCTTCCAACCGCGGGCCACGGTCTCGGCTACTTGCTCGGCCAAGCCGCCCATCACTACAAAGCCGTTCTCGTCGGCAATCGAACCGTCGAAAGTCAGCCGATAAAGATGGTCCTCGGCCTGCGTGTGCCCGACCTCGGCCACGGCAAGCTCCACTTCGAACGGCTTTTGTTCCGCGGTGAAGACCGCGCCAAGGCTCTGCGCGTAGACGCTTGCCAGCCCGCGGGCAGTGACGTCCTCGCGATCGTATGAATAGCCGCGGACGTCGGCATAGCGGACACCCGCTTGCCGAAGGCTCTCAAACTCGTTGTACTTGCCCACGGCGGCGAACGCGATCTTGTCGTAGATCTCACCGATCTTGTGGAGCGACGGCGACGGGTTCTCAGCCACCAGCGCGATGCCGTCAGCGCAACTGATCACCACGACGGAACGGCCGCGGGCAATGCCCTTCCGCGCGAAATCCGCGCGGTCCTTCATCAGTTGTTCGGGCGAAACATAAAACTGCTGGGTCATCTCAGGCCTCCCGTCCGGCAACTGTGCGTGATTCAACAATGGATCCAGCGATCGCCGCCAACTCCCGTTCCGACACCCGGCGGGCACCGGCGCGGTTGACGGTATATACCACCGGCCAGAGTTGCCGGACGGGGTCCGGACCGCCCGTGGCGGAGTCGTCGTCGGCGGCGTCATAGAGGGCTTCAACCGCGACGGCGACCGCCTCGTCTTCGGTGAGGTTCGGCCGCCACAGCTTCTTCAAGGCACCACGCGCGAAGACGGAACCGGAGCCGACCGAATGGTGCTCCAATTCCTCGTACCGTCCCCCGGTGACATCGTAGGAAAAAAGCCGTCCGACGCCGGCTGCCTGGTCGAAGCCCGCGAAGAGCGGGATCACTGCGAGGCCCTGCATGGCCATCGGCAGGTTTCCCCGGATCATGGCTCCAAGCCTGTTGGCTTTGCCGTCCAAGCTCAGCAGCGTGCCCTCGATCTTTTCGTAGTGTTCAAGTTCCACCTGGAACAACCGTGTGATGTCGATGGCCAGGCCCGCGGTTCCGGCAATTCCCAGGACGGAATATTCGTCGGCCGGGAAGACCTTCTCGATATGCCGGCTGGCGATCACGTTGCCCATGGTGGCACGCCGATCCCCCGCCATCAGGACGCCGCCGGGGTAGCTGAGGGCGACGATTGTTGTGGCATGGGGCACCGGCGGAATCTGTCCCGCGGGCAGCGCTTGACTAAAGGGAAGGAGTTCAGGCCTGGAGCGTTGCAGATGCTCTATGAACGAAGACGTTGCTTGGGTGGCCAGGTGGCCGGCTGATGGATCCTGCATTGCTGCGCTCCTTCGACTCTGACATCCGATGCCCGGCGGCCTCGCGCCGGCCGGGCCCTTGGCTTAGCTGGCGGCTGGCTACTGGCCGCCCTTTTGCACAAATGCCCTGACGAACTCTTCGGCGTTCGATTCAAGAACACCGTCGATTTCGTCGAGGAGATCGTCTACGCCCTGTGTGGCGACCGAAGCCTGTGCCTCCGGCGCTGCGGGCGGCGCCTCGGGGGCGTCGGCCTCTGCCTCGACGTCCCGCGACTGCGGTTGCTGCTGCTCCTGAGCTGCCATTTCCTTCTCCATTCTGTCCATCCCCGGCAACGGGGACTTCCTGTAATGCCATACTGCCACGGGGCGGGCCGCGACGCTGCGGTTTTAAGGGCCCGTTTGGCAGCCTTTAGTCGACCGCCCGTTCAGGCGGGCGGGGCCGGGTCCAGGCCGAGCAATTCACGGAGGAATGCACCCGCTGTGGCGTGTTTCCGAAACAGCTGTCCGGTGAGTGCTTCCGTGCCGCGGAGCGGTTCCCGGGTGGGCACACGCTGAAGTTTCCCGATGCCGGGAACGTCGAAGATGACCGAATCCCAGCTGGCGCCGACCACGTCCTTGCCAAAGCTGGAAACACACTTCCCCCGGAAATATGCGCGAGTGTCCGACGGCGGTTCGACCACAGCGCGGCTGATCGTGGCGTCGTCGACGATCGTCTGCATCCGGTCGCGGGAAAGCATGCGGTAGTACAGGCCCTTTTCCGGCCTCACGTCGGACCATTGCAAATCGACGAGACCCAGCCGGGCGTCGTTCCATTCAAGGCCGTCACGGTTCCTGTAGCCATCCAGCAGCGACATTTTGGCCAGCCATTCGACGGAAGACGCGGCACCCGCGGGGTTGCTCCCCAAGAGCCCCAACGTCGACTCCCACCGTTCCAGGACATCCCGGGTGTGGCCGTCGCCACTGAAGGAATCGGAGACCCCGGTTTCCTGGCCAAGTTTGGCCGCTGCCTCGTAGTACATCCACTGGATATCCAGCGCTGTTACGCGCCGTCCGTCAAGAAGCCTGACCGTGGCAGTGAGGGAGGTGTCGTGGCTGATTGCCTGCAAGCCCGCCACGGGCTCATGTACTTCGATCTTCGGAGCCTGGCCGGCTTCGATGAGGCTGAGGACCAATGCCGTCGTGCCGAACTTCAAGTAGTTCGACACCTGGCTCAGGTTGGCATCGCCGATGATCACATGCAGGCGCCGGTATTTGTCCGCGGTGGCATGCGGTTCATCCCGGGTATTGATGATCGGACGCCTGATGGTGGTTTCCAGCCCTACCTCGGCTTCGAAGAAATCCGCACGCTGGCTGATCTGGAATCCGGAAGTTGAACCGTCTTGGCCCTTGCCGAGCCGCCCCGCACCGCAGACGACCTGGCGTGTGACGAAGAACGGCGTCAGGCCGCGGACGATGTCTCCGAAAGGCACCGAGCGCGGCATGAGGTAGTTCTCGTGGGAACCGTAGGACACCGATTTGTTGTCCGTGTTGTTCTTGTACAGATTGATCGCCGGCAGATCAGGATCGGCGGCCACCTTCCGAACCGTGGCCAGGGCAACGAGGTCGCCGGCCGCGTCCCACGCGACGATGTCACGGGGATTCGTGACCTCGGGACTGGAATATTCCGGATGGGCATGGTCCACGTACAGGCGGGCCCCGTTGCCGAGGACCATGTTCATCAGCAACGATCCTGACTCATCGCCGCCGTCAGCTTCGAGCTCCTGCCGCCCGTATGCCAACGCAACGGCCTCGGCGTCGAGCACGGGAGGCCTGTCGGTCAGCTGGCTGGGGTCTGCTGCGCTGCGCTCAACTGTCCAACCGCGTGCATCATGCAGGGGTTCTTCGTCCGTGTAGTCCCAGCGGGTTTCAGCGCCCCCCGCCGCCCGCTGTCGCGTCAGGTTGGCATAGGCCTGGATGATCCGCGCGGACATCATCGTGGCGTTCGCCCCTGGCGCAGAAGGCGCGTGGATACCGTATTCAGTTTCCGAACCCATGACCCGCATGGCCCCGCCCACGGGAAGCTTGTCCGAAGGCAGGCCTTCCGGCCGGGCCGTCACAGGTACTGGCCGGTGTTTGGAGTCGTCTCGATCGACTTCCCGGGCTCCTGGCCGGCCTTGCCCTGGACGATTGTACGGATGTAGGTGATGCGTTCGCCCTTCTTGCCTGAGATGCGTGCCCAGTCATCCGGGTTGGTGGTGTTGGGCATGTCCTCGTGTTCGCGGAATTCGTCGACGACGGCGCGCAGGAAGTGGTCGATCCGCAGGCCTTTCTGCTGGGTCAGCAGGAGGTCCTTGATGGCGTACTTCTTGGCCCGGTCCACGACGTTCTGGACAACCGCGCCGGAATTGAAGTCCTTGAAGTAGAGCATCTCGGTATCGCCGTTGGCGTAGGTCACTTCGAGATATTCGTTGGATTTCTCCGTCGAATACATGGCTTCAACGGTGCGCTGGATGATGGCGTCGACTGTGGCCTGGACGTCGCCGCCGTGCTCTGCCAGATCCGTCGCGTGGAAAGGAAGGTCGGTGGTGATGTACTTGGCGAAAATGTCGGCGGCCGCTTCGGCGTCGGGCCGCTGGATCTTGACCTTCACGTCAAGCCGGCCGGGACGAAGAATAGCCGGATCGATCATGTCCTCGCGGTTCGACGCGCCGATCACGATGACGTTGTCCAGCCGTTCGACGCCGTCGATCTCGCTCAGGAGCTGCGGGACGATGGTTGTTTCGACGTCGGAGGACACACCGGTGCCGCGGGTGCGGAACAGTGAGTCCATTTCGTCGAAGAACACCACCACGGGGCTGCCATCCGAGGCCTTCTCCCGGGCACGTGCAAAAATCAGGCGGATGTGCCGCTCTGTTTCGCCGACGTACTTGTCAAGGAGTTCAGGTCCCTTGATGTTCAGGAAGTAGCTCTTCAGGTCCACGTTGCCGGCCCGTTCGGAGGCGCGCGCGGCAAGGGAATTGGCAACGGCCTTCGCGATCAGCGTCTTGCCGCAACCCGGAGGCCCGTAAAGCAGGATGCCCTTGGGCGCCTTGAGCCCGTGTTCGCGGTACAGGTCCGGGTGCAGGAACGGGAGTTCCACGGCGTCGCGGATCTGTTCGATTTGCGGGCCCAGGCCGCCGATGTCCTCGTAAGTAATGTCAGGGACTTCCTCGAGGACAAGGTTTTCGACCTCTGCCCGGGGCACCTTCTCCAGGGCGTAGCCCGTGCGGGAATCCAGCGACAAAGCATCGCCGACGCGCAGGTGCACCTTCTGCAAGGCGCCTGAAAGCCTGACTACCCGCTCTTCATCGGCCCTGCCCACTACCAGTGCGCGGTCCGTGCCAAGCATTTCCTTGAGCGTGACGAGTTCGCCTGCCCGTTCATAGCCCAGGCCGGTCACCACGAGCAGGGCCTCGTTGAGGAGGACTTCCTGTCCGACAGCCAGCTGGTTGATGTTTACGAGCGGGCTGACGCCCACACGCATCTTGCGGCCGGCATTGAAGATGTCGACTGATTCCTCGGTGGCCGCCTGGCCGGTGCTGCCTGCCGTTGGCTGCCGCCTCGGATTGATCTGCAGGATGGTCCCGAAGCTGTACGGCGGTTGGCCGTCCTGCTCGAGGGCTCCTTTGAGCCGCAGGATTTCGGCCTTCGCCGTTTCCAGCATGGTCACGAGCTTGGTGTTGTTCTGGGTGGCGGCGGCAAGCTGACGGTCGATGTGGCGCAGTTTGTCTCGAAGGATGTTTATCTGGCGTTCCGCGACAGTGAGTTCCGCGGCGTCGTCCACCGGTTGGATTGCCCCACCCCCGTGTCCCGCTTTTCCCTCGGCCACAGCCTTGTTCGCTGGCTCCTCCGGCGTCGTTCGCCCGAAGTCATTGTTCGACGTATCCACGAAGCATCAGCTCCTTCCCGCTTTCTATAAATAGACCTTAGCCCTCAAAAGCGTCGGGAAACCTGTGACATCCGGAATGCGGACCAGTTTGTGATCTTTCCTCAGGGAGCGGGCGTGGGGTCGTCCTTGACGTTGGTGCCGGCAATCGCATCCCGCGCCGCCCGCCGCAGTTTCTTGTCGGAAACCGCACGCTCTCCTACGGCTCCAGGTGTCCAGGCATTCAGGTCTTCCTCGCTGAACTCGGTCTTGGACGGACGCCGCTTGACGGAGATCCCGGTCACGCCGTCTGCGAGGCGACGGGTCACGAGGAGGAATCCGGTGTGGGCCACCATGCGGTGGTCGGGACGGACAGCGAGGCCCTCAAGGTGCCAGCCGCGGACCATGGACTCCCACGCGTCCGGTTCCGTGAAACGGCCGTCGGCACGGATGGCTTCTGCGGTACGGGAGAGCTGGGTCACGGTGGCGACATAGTTGATCCACACGCCGCCGGGGGCCAAAACGGTGGCTACGGCGTCGAGGCATTCCCAAGGAGCGAGCATGTCCAGCACCACGCGGTCCACGGATCCGGGCTCCTCCGAGCGCACAACTTCCTCCTGGAAGTCGCCCAATGAGATCTTCCAGGCAGGGTGCGGACCGCCGAAAATGGTTTCCACGTTGCCGCGGGCGATGTCGGCGAATTCTTCGCGGCGCTCGAAAGAGTGCAGGTAGCCGTTGTCGCCCACCGCGCGAAGCAGGGAGATCGAAAGGGCGCCGGAACCAACGCCGGCTTCCACAACCCGCGCGCCCGGGAAGATATCGGCCATGGTGACGATCTGGCCGGCATCCTTGGGATACACGACGGCGGCACCGCGGGGCATGGACAACACGAAGTCCGAGAGCAACGGGCGGAGCGTCTGGTATTGCTGGCCTATGTTGTTGGCCACCACGGAACCGTCAACCTGACCGATGATTTCGTCATGGTTGAGGAAGCCGCGGTGCGTGTGGAAGGCTCCGCCTTCCTCCAAGGTGATGGTGTTCATCCGGCCGCGTTCGTCCGTGAGTTGAACCCGCTCGCCCACACGGAACGGCCCTCGGCGCCGTGCCGCACCAGTCGGCTGGATGGCGGTGTCGGCGGCGCCGGTGGCCGTGTAGTTGGCGGCGGTTTCGCTGCTCATGGGTGTTTCCTCGCTCCTGTACGGCTGGGCCGTCATTTGTTGCCGCAGTTACTGCTTGGTGATGCGCACTGCCGGCCGGGTTATTTCACGGCCGGCAGGTAACTCTACCGGGAAGGTCCTATGGGCGTCCGCTCCGTCGGGCTACTTTACCTGTAATGGCTGTCACTACGGCCTGCTGACGCAGCAGGCCCATGACCGTACCGCGTTCGTCCACGACGGCGTATTCGGCGCCGCTGAGCTGCGCCAAATACTGGATCAGTTCCTGGCCGCTGGAGGTCCATGGGACGTAGGCGCCGTCGGCGAGCGGGGTCGAAACCGCCGTGACCAACGTTGTGTAAACCTCGGAGGGCGGCACGGCTGCGGTGGCATGCGGATCGACAAGACCTTGGGGCCGGCCGTCGGGTCCGCAGATCACGACGGCGGGAGTGCCGTAGGGTGCCACGCGCAGCACGTCGGCGACGGTGGCCGAGTTCGGAATCCCGACGGCGGGCTCCGCCAAAGCTGAGGCACTCACCAAGGGGAGGCGGCCGCGGAGCGTCGCCTGCTGAATGGCGCCTGAGGCACCCATCCACAGGAAGCTACAAACCAGGAGGGCGATGAGCGCCTGAAGAAGATCAGGGCTGTTTCCGCCCAGCAACGGCGGGACGATGAAGCTCACAGCCAGGACGATCGCGATGACCCGCCCCGCCCAACCGGCGGCAACCGTACCCTTCTCCTGGCTGCCCGTGGCTTTCCATACGGCGGATTCCACCAAGCGGCCCCCGTCAAGGGGCAGGCCCGGGAGCACATTGAAGATGCCGATCAGCAAATTGGCCCACATGAGGATGTTCGTCAGGGTGTCCCCCACCCCGGTGAAGACACCGGACTGCAGCAACAGCCAGGCACCGCCCGCGAGGACAAAGTTGGCTGCGGGTCCCGCCAAGGCGACAACCACCGAACGGCCCGGGGACGCGATGAAGCTCTCGAACTGGGTGTGCCCGCCCCAGAGATTCAAAACGATCTTCTCCGTGGGCCACTTGAAAGCCTTGGCGCTCAAGGCATGGGCAAGTTCATGGACGAGCACGGAAAGGGCCAGGAGCACCGCATAGCCAAAGGCCACAAGGTAGGCGCCGATTCCCAAGGAATGGTTCCGGACGAGCAGCGCTGGTCCATAGGCGACCACCGTGAACGCCGCGATGACGAACCAGGAGTACGCAAGGTACACGGGGATTCCCGCGATGCGGCCGAGTGGAATTCCGTCCTTGCTGCTGCTACGGGTGCTATGGCCGCGGTTTCCGGGAGTGCTCACTTAGTTTGCCTGTCCAAGGAAAGCGCCGGCCGGCACATTGGCGGATGCCCGGGCGGCAACAAGTGCTTCGAGGTCGGCGACCTTCCGTCCCTGAAGGGTGTCCCAGGTTGCCCGGCGGGGGTCCTCGGGCAGTGGCATCTGGTGTGGAATTCCGACCGTGACCACGCCGGAGGCGATCGCGGAAGCAACTCCCGGGACGGAATCCTCGAGTGCGACGCAATGATCCACGGTCAGCCCGGGGTCGGTGTCCCGGAGCCGCTCGACGGCAGCTAGGTAAGCCTCCGGGTGGGGCTTTCCTTGGCTGACGGTGTCCCCAGTGACGAGGAACTCGAAGTAGGGCAGGGGGAGGTTGGCCACGACTTCCCGCGCCATCGGGCCTTCGGACATCGTCACGAGGGCACAACGGACGCCCGATTGGTACAGCTCGTCAAGCAATTCCCTGGCTCCGGGCCGCCACGGCACCTCGACGCGGAGACGGTCGATGACCTGGGCGCTCAAGGAGTCAACGATCTCGCGCTTTTCCAGGTTCACTCCAGCCCTTTGGAGAATGCCAGCTGAGTGCATCAGCGACTGCCCTACGAGCTGCATGGCTTGTTCATGGCCCCAGACGCCGCCGTGGGACTCTACGAGGGTGCGCTCTGCAGCAATCCAGTATGGCTCGGTGTCCACCAGGGTGCCATCCATGTCCCATAGCGCGGCTTTGAGCAAGGACTGGGTGGCTGAAGCAAGCATGCCTAAAGTCTACGTGGAACGAGGAGGGGCAATTGCCGCTCTACGCCCGAGGCGAAGTCTGGCCACGCCGGTCCCCTCACGCCATGCATCGGCGGCGGTGTTGGACGTAGGGTGAGTGAATGAACAGTTTGGACGGAGCCCCTGACGGACAGGCCACTTCACCGGAGCCTGAGCGCCTTCTCCAGCCTGTAGCCGAAGGCCAGCGCATCACGGTGATGCTGGCGGCTTTCGAGGGTTGGAACGACGCCGGCGAGGCGGCCAGCGATTCCCTGCACTACTTGAACAAGTTGTGGCAAGGAAAGAAAGTGGCATCCGTTGATGCCGACGACTATTACGACTTCCAGTTCACCAGGCCGACCGTGCGACGCACGGCAGCCGGAACGCGCAAGGTGAAATGGCCTTCCACGCGCCTGTACAAAGCAAGCGTCCCGGACAGCAACGTCGATGTGGTGTTCGTGCTCGGCACCGAGCCTTCCTACCGCTGGCGCGCCTACACGGCCGAACTCCTGGTCCACGCCGAAACGCTCAAAGTCGACTACGTTGTCCTGATTGGCGCCCTTCTGGCCGATGTCCCGCACAGCCGCCCGATCCCCGTCAGCACCACCTCGGACGACAGCGGATTGCGGCAGCGCTTGAACCTGGAGGCTTCGCAGTACGAGGGGCCGGTTGGCATTGTGGGGGTACTGGCGGAATTCGCGTTGCTCGCGGGCTTGCCTACGGTGTCGCTGTGGGCGGCCGTGCCGCACTATGTCGCGCAGCCCCCCTCCCCCAAGGCGCAACTGGCCATTTTGAACAGGATCGAGGATTTGCTCCAAGTGCCGCTGGACACCCATGCCCTCAACGAGGAATCGGAGGCTTGGGAGCGCGGTGTGGACGAACTGGCCACTGAAGACCCCGAAATCGCCGCCTACGTGCGGCAGCTCGAAGAGGCCAAGGACACGGCTGACCTGCCGGAGGCCAGCGGCGAATCCATCGCGCGCGAATTCGAGCGCTACCTCAAGCGCAGGGGCAAGGACAAGCCCTGACGGTCCTCCCGCCAGGGCCTGTCCGCTTCAGCCAGTGTCGCCTTCCGCTCCCGAAGTTCCCTTAGAGCTCGACGCCGAGCAATCCGTTGATCGCGTCGCTCACCAGGGCGGAATCCAGCGCAGAGGGATTGGCGCCGGACGCGCTGCCGAGGGCCGCCGCAGCCCAGGCATCGACGGCGGCGACCGCGCCGGGAGCATTGAGGTCGTTGGCCAGCTCGGCACGCATCCGCGTCAGCAGCTCCGCCGCTGTTCCCTCGGGAGCAATGTCGCGGGCGGCCCGCCACGTGTTGAGGCGTTCCTTGGCCTGGGCGAACCCTTCATCGGTCCAGGACCAATCCGAACGGTAGTGGTTGGCCAGGATCGCCAGGCGGACTGCGGCAGGCTCTTCGCCCGCGGCACGGAGCTTCGACACAAGCACGAGGTTTCCTTTGGACTTGCTCATCTTTTCGCCGTCCAGGCCCACCATTCCGGCGTGGGCGTAGTGGCGTGCCAAGGGAATGCCGCTGAGCGAATAGGCGTGTCCGGCGCCCATTTCGTGGTGCGGGAAGACGAGGTCCGATCCGCCGCCCTGAACAGTGAACGGAGCCGGCAGGTACTTCTGGGCGATGACGGTGCATTCAATATGCCAGCCCGGGCGTCCGTCACCGAGGCTTGCGCCGGGCCAGCTCGGTTCGCCGTCGCGGGCTACGCGCCATAGCAGGGGATCAAGGGGATTCCGTTTGCCCGACCGGCCGGGATCGCCGCCGCGTTCGGCGAAAAGCTCCAACATTTCCACTTCGCCGAGCCCCGAGATGTCACCGAGTGTCCACGCGTCCGGGCTATCCGAAGCCTTGCCGGCCGCCTCGACGTCGTAATAGACGTCGCCGTCGGGTTCGCCGCCGGTGCCGTGCACGCGGTAGGCGAGCTTGTCCGCGATCAGTTTCTCGATAGCCGGGACAATCATCGGGATCGCCTCGACGGCTCCGATGTAGTGACTCGGAGCCAGCACATTGAGGGCGTCCATGTCGGTCTGGAATAGCTCGATCTGGCTCGCTGCCAGTTCCCGCCAGTCAACGCCGGTGGCGGTGGCGCGCTCCAGGAGGGGATCGTCGACGTCGGTGACGTTCTGGACGTACGCAACCCGCTGGCCACTGTCCCGCCAAGCCCGGTTGAGCAGGTCGAAGGCGACATAACTGGCCGCGTGGCCCATGTGGGTGGCGTCGTAGGGCGTGATGCCGCAGACGTACATGGATTGCTCGGCGCGTGGCTCGACCTCCACGAAGGCCCTCAGGGCGGTATCGAACAGCCTCAACGGGGGCATGCTGCCGGGTAGTTCAGGCACAGGGCGGGAGATCCACGATTTCACAGCCTCAACCATAGTGCTAGGCGCTGATGACATTGAAACCGAGCAATACATAGAGGGCGAGTCCAAGGAGAATGCGGTACCACACGAAGACACGGTAGCTGTGGGTGGAAATGAATTTGAGGAACCAGCCAATGATGATGAAGCCCACAACGAACGCGATGACGGTGGCCAGTGCTGTTTCCGGCAGGCCGAACGGTCCGGTGATTCCTTCCTTCGACACCACCTTGTACAGCTGGTACAGGCCGCTGCCGAAGACAGCGGGTATGGCGAGCAGGAACGAATACCGTGCCGCCGCTTCACGCGTGTACCCCATCAAGAGGCCGGCAGTGATGGTTCCGCCGGAACGCGAGACGCCCGGGATGAGCGCCATGGCCTGGGCCAGTCCGTAAAGGATGCCGTGTTTGAAGGTCAGTTGGCTCAGCTGGCGTTCCTGCTTGCCAACGGCGTCGGCCACCGCGAGGATCATGCCGAAGACGATGAGCATCGTGGCGACGATCCACAGGCTGCGCAGCACGGATTCGATCTGGTCCTGGAAGAGCAGGCCGAGCACGATGATAGGCAGGCTGCCGAGGATGACCAGCCAACCCATCCGCGCGTCGGGATCGTCCCTGGAGACCTTGCCGCGCAGCGATCCGAACCACGCGCGCACAATCCTGACGATGTCGCGCCAAAAGAAGACGATCACGGCCGTCTCGGTGCCCAGCTGGGTAATGGCCGTGAAAGCAGCTCCGGGGTCCGCCGCATTGGGCAGGAACGAGCCGACAATTCGCAGGTGTGCGCTCGAAGAAATCGGAAGGAATTCTGTCAGGCCCTGCACGAGGCCAAGGAAGGCTGCTTCTATCCAGTTCACGTGAATAGACCCTACGTCATGATCTACCCGATCTCCCCGTAAGCTATCAGCTATGCAGCAGCGTTACGTCGGCAACAGTGGGTTTCGGGTGTCCACCCTTTCCCTGGGCACCATGTCCTGGGCGGAAGAAACGGACGAACAGGATGCACGGGAGCTGCTCCATACGTTCATCGCAGCGGGCGGCACCATGATCGATACCGCTGCCTCCTACGCAGGCGGACGAGCCGAAGCTCTCCTCGGCTCCATGCTGGGAGACGTCGTGGCGCGTTCGGAGGTTGTCCTCTCCACGAAAGCGGGCGTCTCGACGTCGGACGCCCGGCGGAGTGTCGATGCCTCCCGCGGGTCCATGCTGTCCGCACTCGACGCCAGCCTTGCCCGCCTGGGGACCGACTATGTGGACATCTGGTTCGCGCATGCTTGGGACCCTAATGTTCCGCTGGACGAAACGCTTTCCGCACTTGACCTTGCGCTGCGCTCGGGACGCGCTCGGTACGTCGGCATCTCCAACTACAACGGCTGGCAGACCGCCAAGGCCGCGGCCATCGCGGGATTCACCGTGGTGGCCAACCAATCCGAATACTCGCTCCTGCACAGGAAGCCCGAAGACGAACTGGTGCCCGCAGTCGAAGATGCCGGCCTCGGCCTCATGGCGTGGGCGCCCCTCGGCCGCGGGGTGCTCAGCGGCAAATACCGTGGACAGATTCCCTCTGAATCACGAGCCGCGGAAGGCCGCCTCAGCGGCTACGTCGAAAAGTACCTCGACGCGCGGGGGGCACGGATCGTCGAAGCAGCGGCAATGGCCGCGCGCGGATTGGGACGCTCCGCCGTCGACGTCTCGCTGAGCTGGTTGCTCTCCCGCCCGGGCGTATCCACGGCCGTGGTGGGCGCACGCAATGCGGTCCAGCTCAAGGAGTTGCTGGACGCGCAACTGGCCCCTCTTCCCGCTGAGATTTCGCGGGCACTGGAAGACGTTTCAGCGATCTGACACTGCTGAAACTGCGGCACTATTGGCTGCGGGATTACTGACCGGGCACTACTGATCCGGCACTACTGGTCGAGGATCTCCAGCTCGTCTTCGTCGAGGAGTTCACTGTTGTCCTCGTCGTCATCTTCTTCATCGTCGTCGAACACCTGAAGTGGTGTGACTTCCGAGTAGGCCTCGTATAGTGAGTCCTCATATACCTCAAAGGCATCGGCGACGGCGAAAAACGCTGCCTCCACAGCGGGATCTCCTTCGCCCCTGCGGGCGGAAGCGGCAATCAGGTGCTCTTCCAAGGCGGCTGTCAATGACTGAAGCGCGACACGCGGATCGATGCTCATGACTTCACGTTAGCCCGAAAAAGACGAAAATGGAGAGGGATGAGAGAACAATTTCTGAGCAGTTCAGTGGAGCGTCAGCGGGACTACGCGAGGCAGTACGAGTATCTCGTGCTGACCGTCAGCCCTGACGATTCCTTGCCCGAGGCGCGGCGTCGGCTCGTGGAGCACTCCGAATATGGCAAGTGGGAACTGGAGCGGAGCATCCTCTATATCGGCGGCGGTCGCCGGTTCTGGCTGCGCCGCAGAGTACTCAACGTACAGCGCACCGTGTAGCAGCGGCCGCGCTTTCGGGTTCCCCCTCCAGCTTTCGAGCGTTTCAGCTTTCGAGCGGACCGAGCCACGCGTTGGCCACAGTGGTGTGCGCCGATTCGTCGTTGGAGGGATGGAAGATCCCGGCCAGCACATCGCGATACAGCCGTTCGAGTTCGGATCCCCGGAAGTAGCTTGAGCCTCCGGAAACCCGGATTGCCACATCCACCATGGTCCGGGCGTTCTCCGTGGCCCGCACCTTGAGCCCCACGAACTTGGGAAACCACTGCGCCCCGTGATCAACCAGGCCATCCACGTCACGGGCGACCGACGCCAACTGGGGTTGGATGGAATCCATTGCCATGGCGGCGTTGGCGATCTTCCAGCGGATGTCCGGGTCTTGCGAGAAGCTTCGGCCGCCGTATTTGGCCGAGGTGCGGCGCTTGGCCGCCTCGACCGCCAGGGCGAATGCCCGCTCCCCGATGCCCGTGTAGACGGCGGCAAGCAGCGTTTCGAAGCAAGCGAAGATCGCGAAGATCAACGGATCCTGGTTGGGTCCTACGGGCAGTTTCCGGAAGATCCGTTCCGGCGGCACTACGGCACCCCGCAAAAGCGTGGTGTTCGATTGGCTGGCCCGCATGCCCAGGGTGTCCCAGTCACTCAGTGTCTCGTGGCCGGGCGCGTCGCGTTGGATGAAGCCGAAAACCAGCTCTCCACTCCCCTCCCGTGCGCCGCTGTCCTTGCCGAAGATCCCTAGTCGGGTCCATGCCGTCGACAGGCTCGTGAAGACCTTCCGCCCGGTAAAGCTGTACCCGCCGTCCCGCTGCGGTTCCGCCATGGTCCCTGAATCAAAGAGCATGGAGTCATTGCCCGGCTCGGAAATCCCGAAGGCAAAGATCTCGCCCTGTCCGGCCTCCTTGAGGACAAAGTCAAGGGAATCGTCGCCGCGAGCCGCCAGGACATGCGCGACGCCGGTCCAGACAAGGTGCATGTTGACAGCCAGCGCGGTGGCCGGGGCAGCCGCGGCAAGCCGGCGCTGAAGCGCCGCCGCGGCTTCGAGCCCGAGCCCTAGGCCGCCGTCGGACTCGGGGACAAAGATCTTCAGGTAACCCGCCGCAGCAAGCTCCTCAAGGTCCTCGTCGAAGAACGAGTTGTTCTGGTCGTAGCCCGCGGCGCGGCCCCGGATGCGGTCGAGCAGCTCGTCCGCCAGGATCTCTTCAGGGGTCACGGCGTTCTCCCTAGTAATTGCTGAGCAGGGTGTTGAGCACCCGGGATCCGAACTTGAGCGAATCGGCCGGCACGCGTTCGTCAACCCCGTGGAACATCCCCGTGAAGTCGAGTTCCTCCGGGAGCATCAGCGGGGCGAACCCGTAGCCCGTGATGCCGATCTTGCTGAGCGACTTGTTGTCGGTGCCGCCGGACAAGGTGTAGGGCAGCACTTTGGCGCCGGGGTCTTCCGAATGCAGGGCGTCGATCATGGCGTCTACCAGATTGCCGGCGAACGGCACCTCCAGGGACACGTCCTTGTTGACGTAGCTGACGTCCACGCCGTCGCCGGCAAGTTTTTTGACGGTTTCGAAGACCAGTTCCTGCTGGCCCGGCAACGTGCGGCAGTCCACCAGCGCTTCCGCCGATTCGGGGATGACGTTGTGCTTGTATCCGGAGCTCAGCAGCGTGGGGTTCGAAGTGTTTTGGAGGGTAGCCCCCACGAAGCGCGCTACGGTGCCGAGTTCCTTCAGGAGGGTCTCGGGGTTGTCCGGATCGAACTCGACGCCGGTCAGTTCCGTGACACCATCGAGGAACTGCCGGGTGGTGGGGGTCAGCTCGATCGGCCATCTGTACTCGCCGATTCTGGTAACGGCCCCGGCCAGGCGGGTTATCGCGTTGTCCGTGTTGATTTGCGAGCCGTGGCCGGCACGCCCGTGAGCCACGAGGCGCAGCCAGGAAAGGCCCTTCTCCGCGGTCTGCAGCAGGTAGGTGCGCTGGCCTCCGATGGTGGCCGAGAAGCCACCTACTTCGGAAATCGCTTCCGTAGCGCCGTCGAAGAGCTCCCTGCGGTGCTCGACGGCGTAGCGCGCGCCGTGGTTGCCTCCGGCCTCCTCGTCGGCGAAGAACGCGAAGATGATGTCCCGCTTGGGCTTGCGTCCCGTGCGGGCGAAGTCACGCATGACCGAGAGGATCATGGCGTCCATGTCCTTCATGTCCACGGCGCCGCGTCCCCAGATGAGTCCATCCTTGAGTTCGCCGCTGAAGGGATCCACGGACCACTGGTCCTTGAGCGCCGGAACGACGTCGAGGTGGCCGTGCACCACGAGGGCACCGGCCGAGGGGTCCTCCCCTGCCATGCGGGTGACCAGATTGGCCCGGCCCGGAGCCGATTCAAAGATTTCCGCGTCCAGTCCGACGTCATTAATAAGCGCCGCCGTGTATTCCGCTGCCGTGCGTTCCCCGGGACCGGAATCGTCACCGAAGTTCGAGGTGTCTATGCGGATGAGTTCCTGGCAGATCCGGACTACTTCGTCCTCGGGTCGGATATCAGTCATGGAACTCTCCTTGCTGGCTGGGATGGACGGACTCCGGCGGGTAGGCAGATGGTGCGGACGCCCCCGCGCGCTTCCCTCAGCCTACCCACCGCAGGCTCGTTTAGCCGCGCGCTTTCCCGCGTTTTGGCGCGGAATGGCAGGGTTCAATTGAGGTCGGCAGGCCCCTCTCCGGCTCCGGTTTTTTTATTTCCCCGAAACCGTGTTAGAGTTTTTCTCGCTGCTTCGGAGGAAAGAGAAGCGCCGAGAGGCGCAGAACGAAGGCTCCGAACACCACCTGCGCGGGTGGCGGAATGGCAGACGCGCTAGCTTGAGGTGCTAGTCCTCGAAAGGGGGTGGGGGTTCAAGTCCCCCTCCGCGCACAAATGCAAGGCCTGGAATTTCGACAATTCCAGGCCTTGTTTGTTTAACGTGAATTTTCCTTTTCGGGCAATTTGCGGCGTTCATCACATTTATTAAATTGCATTACCGGCAATTCACTTACGGCAGTGAACCTGACACTGAACCTGGCGCAGAATCTGGCGCAGAATCTGGCTCCGCCAGGCACGACGACGGCGGTCGCCCACGGGGGTGACCGCCGTCGTCGTAGCCGTTCCCTTAGCCTTGAACCCCGAAACCGGTGCCCTACAGCGCCGTCACGGATCCGCTGAAGTGCCTCCTGCCGCTTCGTGGGTTCCAGGCGACGTAGTCCGAACGCTCCCACGACCCCGACGCGGAGTGGACGGTGCCGATTTCCAGGGCCACCCGCGCCGGGAGGAACACCGGTGCCTCGAAAATCACGTCCCATCGGAACGCTTCCGACTTCACCGAGCCAACGTCGGCCAAGGCCCGGGATGCAAGGTACATGCCGTGCGCGATTGACCGCGGCAGGCCCAGCGCCTTGGCCGAGAGGAGGCTCAAGTGGATCGGATTGAAGTCGCCGGATACGGCGGCGTAAAGGCGGCCGGTATCCACGCCGAGCTGCCAGACGGCCGTTGGTGCGGGTGCCGTGAAGTCAGCCGGAGCGGCAGCCGTGGCGGCCTTATCGACTCCCGGGAGGAAGACCCCCTTGGCCAAATACGTCGACACGCCCCGCCAGAGCAAGGCCCCGTCGTCCCTTGACCGGACTTCGGCGACGACGTCCAGCTGGGTTCCCGCCCTGTGGCCGCGCATGTCCTCGGCCCAGGAGCGGACGTCGAGCGGCTCACTGAACTGGACTGCCCGCAATTGCTCCACATGGTTCTTCAAATGGATCATCCCCAGCAGGGGAAGCGGGAAGTCGTCCCGGTTCAGCACGCTCATGGCAACCGGGAACGCGAGGGCATGGATGAAGCCAGCAGGCAGCGCGTCACTCGCAGTCTCCCCGATCAGGTGCTGGTAAGCGGTCAGGTTCGCGACGTCGGCGCGCACCCCGCGGACCTCATGGCTTCCGTGAGGCAGCGCGGTGGCTGCCTGGAACCCCATCACCCTCCGCCGTGCCGCCGTCGCCGCCGCATTCACGTACAGCTTCGAGAGGGACGGCAGCTCCCCCAGGATGAGTGGTTGTTCCGTGGTCATGCACCCACCAGGTTCTGTCCGCAGACCCTGAGCACTTCTCCCGTGATTCCGCCGGCCGCGTCAGATGCCAGGAACGCAATAGCCTCTGCCACGTCTCCGGGCAGTCCGCCCTGCTGCAGCGAATTCAGCCTGCGCGCTACTTCGCGGGTGGCGAAGGGGATCCGGGCGGTCATGTCGGTCTCGATGAAGCCGGGCGCGACGGCGTTGATGGAGCCACCACGTTCTGCCAGCAAGGGCGCCGTGGCCCTGACCATGCCGATCACTCCCCCTTTCGAAGCAGCGTAATTGGTCTGCCCGCGATTGCCGGCGATACCGCTGGTGGAGGCCACCGACACGATCCGTGGGGTTTTGTTGAGCAGGTCCGAGCCCAGGAGTGCCTCGTTGATTCTCAACTGTGAGGCGATGTTCACGCCGATGACGGAATTCCAGCGGCCCTCATCCATGTTGGCCAGGAGCTTGTCCCGGGTGATGCCGGCATTGTGGATGACGATATCGAGGCCGCCATGGCGTTCCACGGCGTGATCGATGATCCGCTTCCCGGCGTCCTCGGCCGTGATGTCCAATTGCAGGGCAGTGCCATGGACCTCGTTGGCGACGGCGGCAAGGTGGTCCCCCGCGGCGGGAATATCCACCACCACCAGCCGGGCGCCGTCCCGGTGCAGGGTCCGCGCGATCGCCGCTCCGATGCCACGCGCAGCTCCCGTGACGACGGCTACCTTCCCGGCCAGGGGTTTGTCGGCGTCGGCGGAAAGCTCGCCGGCTCCTGAGGTGACGGTCAGGAACTGACCATCCACGAACGCGGACCGGCCGGACAGGAAAAAGCGCAGCGCACCCAGTGTGCTGGGGCTCGTGGTGCCGGTACCGTCGCCGAGGAGAATGCCGTTGGCCGTGGCACCTGACCGGAGTTCCTTGGCGAGGGAACGCAACAGGCCGTCGACGCCTTGGCGACCCGCGGCAACAGCCGGGTTGGCGGCAGAGGCGGACGTGCAGGAGATCGTGACGACCCTTGCGCCGGGGGCCAAATCACGGAGCGATGGGGCCGCAGTGAGAACGGGTCCCGCAAGCTCTTCCGGATGCTCGACGGCGTCAAGCACCAGGATGATCGCCCCCAGCTTTTCCTTGGGCAAGGCGGAACGCCGAACGTCGAGGCCCCAGCCCACGAGGGTGGCAGCCAATTCGTCGGCGCCCGCGGTCTTGCCGTTGCCACTCCCGAGCACGAGGACCGGCCCCGGAACCAGCGGTTCTCCCGCTTTGTACCTCCGGAGCACGGCAGGTTGGGGCAGGCCGAGCCTTTTGGCCAGGTCCTTGCCAATCCCGTGACTGACAAACTGTGTGTATTTGTCCGTCATGCCGGCTACCGCCCTTCCGGAGCGGAGTAGGCCTCAAGGATAGCGACGACGCCCTGCCCTCCGGCTGCGCAGACGGAGATGAGTCCGCGCGCGGGACGGCCGTCCACCGGGCCGTTGTCGTGGAGCATCTTCGCCAGCGACGCGACGATCCGTCCGCCGGTCGCGGCGAAGGGATGTCCGGCGGCGAGGGACGAGCCGTTGACGTTGAGCTTGGCGCGGTCGATCTTGCCGAAGGCGCCATCCAGTCCCAGCCGGGTACGGCCGAATTCCTCGTCTTCCCAAGCGGCGAGCGTACTCAGGACGGTGCCCGCAAAGGCTTCGTGGATTTCGAAGAAGTCGATGTCTTCGAAGGACAGGCCGTTGCGTGCAAGGAGTCGTGGCACTGCAAAGGCCGGGGCCATGAGGAGTCCGTCCTTCCCGTGGACGAAATCGACGGCGGCCGCTTCGCCGTCGACGACGACGGCCAGCTTGGGCAGGCCCCGGGCGTCCGCCCATTCCTCAGTGCCGAGGAGAACCGTGGAGGCGCCGTCCGTGAGCGGGGTGGAGTTGCCGGCCGTCATGGTGGCCTCAGCTCCAAGGCTCTTTCCGAAGACGGGCTTGAGGGTGGCCAACTTCTCCATGGACGTATCGGGCCGGAGATTCGAATCACGGCTGAGCCCACGGTACGGAGTCACGAGGTCATCGAAGAAGCCACGTTCGTAGGCTGCGGCGAGGTTGTGGTGGCTATTGAACGCAATCTCGTCCTGGGCTTCGCGGCTGATCTTCCATTGGGCCGTGGTGAGCGCCTGGTGCTCTCCCATGGAGAGGCCTGTCCGCGGTTCCCCGGTGTTCGGAGCATCCGGGGCGAGGTCCTTTGGACGCAGCCGAGAGAGGACCTTGAGCTTCTCGGGCAGGGATTTGGCGCGATTGAGGTCAAGCAGGATTTCGCGGAGGCCCTCGCTCACGGCAATAGGGGCATCCGAGGCAGAGTCGACGCCGCCGGCAATGGCCGAGTCGATCTGGCCTAGCTTGATCTTGTTGGCAAGTCCCAGGACGGTCTCAAGGCCGGTGGCGCACGCCTGCTGGAGATCGTAGGCAGGCGTCTCCGCGGAAAGGGCGGAGCCAAGCACCGCTTCGCGCGTCAGGTTGAAGTCGCGGGAGTGCTTCAGGACGGCGCCGGCGGCGACCTCACCGATCCGCTCCTCTTGAAGGCCAAAGCGTGCGATCAGCCCGTCCAGTGCCGCCGTCAGCATGTCCTGGTTCGATGATTTGGTGTAGGCGCCGCCGGTCCGGGCAAAGGGGATCCTGTTCCCGCCAACCACCACGGCCCGGCGGAGTGTGCCTTG
Organism: Arthrobacter sp. 2RAF6; assembly: GCF_052115205.1. Lineage (NCBI taxonomy): Bacteria > Bacillati > Actinomycetota > Actinomycetes > Micrococcales > Micrococcaceae > Arthrobacter > Arthrobacter sp. 2RAF6. Next base: position 124,763 of record NZ_JBFRGF010000011.1, read on the forward strand.
GGTCGCGGGGGATTCGTGTGGTGCGCTCTCGGAATGTGCTGCTGCAGGCATGCGTTTCTCCTTATAATCACATCGGGTTACTGATACCCAGCGTACCTGATACGCTGAGTATCGTGAACATCTCCAGGCCAGGACTTCCTGCCGAACACGACGCCGGGACCCCGCCCCCCGCGGACGGTGAGGCTCCCGCCGTCGACGGCCGTGCCGCCCGCTGGCAGCTCCACCGCGAATCGCGCCGGCACGATCTCATCAAGGCCGCCCGAAAGGCTGTCCACGCGCTGGGCAGCGATGCCTCCATGGAGGACATCGCGACCGCGGCCAGTACCTCCAAGTCGGTGTACTACCGCTATTTCGGGGACAAAGCCGGCTTGCAACAGGCGATGGGCGAAGTAGTGCTGGGACAAATGCAACGGCGGATGAAGGAAGCGGCAGAAAATGCGCAGACTCCCCGCGAAGGCTTGTTCGCCATGGTCTCCGCGTACCTGCAGATGGCGGAGTCCAGCCCCGCCGTCTACGCGTTCATCACGCGGCTCTCGCAAGGGGAACCCTCGGCGCAAGACGCCATCGCCGCCTCGGGAGCGCTTGGCCACTTCTTCGAGTCGATCAGTGCCATGATCGCCCGGCCCATGCGTGAGCACCTGGGAGCGGAAAAGGAAGCACTGATCGATTACTGGCCCACGGCGGCCATCGGGCTGGTCCGCAACGCCGGCGAGAGGTGGCTCGGTAGTCCCGCCTCCCCCGCAAAGCCCGACCAGGAAACCATGGCGGCCCGGATCACCGATTGGCTGTGCGTGGGTATCGCCCCGGAACTCAAGATCAACTCCTCTGAATATCAGCAATGACTCCACGTTGTTCGGAACCAAAGAAGGAATCACCATGACTGAAGTAGTGGACCGCACCTCCTCCAGCAACCGGGCGGCCGCCGGAACGGCTGCAAGCACACAGCCTGCTGCGCCTGCCCCCACGGTGGATGTAGCGGCCCTTGGAGAACTGCTGCTCGGCAAGTGGGCCCACATCCGGCACACGGCGCGCGAGCTCGCAGGCCGCCCCGAGGTACACAAGATCGAGGGCTTGACGCATACCGAGCACCGCAAGCGTGTATTCGGGCAGCTGAAGTACCTCGTGGAAAACAACGCCGTACACCGGGCTTTCCCCGCCAGCCTGGGCGGCTCGGATGACCACGGTGGCAACATCGCCGGCTTCGAGGAGCTCGTCACTGCCGATCCTTCACTCCAGATCAAGGCCGGCGTCCAGTGGGGCCTCTTCGGTTCGGCGGTGATGCACCTCGGCACGGAGGAGCACCAGAACAAATGGCTGCCCGGAATCATGAGCCTGGAGATCCCCGGCTGCTTCGCCATGACCGAAACCGGACACGGCTCCGATGTTGCGAGCATCGCCACCACGGCCACGTACGACGAGGCCACCCAGGAGTTCGTCATCAACACTCCGTTCCGCGCCGCATGGAAGGACTACATCGGCAACGCAGCCGAGGACGGACTGGCCGCCGTCGTGTTCGCCCAACTGGTGACCCGCAACGTGAACCATGGCGTCCACGCGTTCTATGTCGAGCTGAGGGACCCGGATACCAAGGAGTTCCTGCCCGGAATCGGCGGCGAAGACGACGGTATCAAGGGCGGGCTCAACGGCATCGACAACGGCCGCCTGCATTTCAGCGATGTCCGTGTACCGCGCACCAACCTGCTCAACCGCTACGGCAACATCTCCCCCGAAGGCGAGTACACCTCGCCGATCGCCAGCCCGGGACGGCGGTTCTTCACGATGCTTGGCACCTTGGTGCAAGGCCGCGTCTCCCTCGACGGCGCCGCAGTCGCCGCCAGCAAGCTGGCCCTGACGACGGCCCTCCGCTACGCCGCCGAACGACGCCAGTTCAACGCCTCATCCCCCACAGACGAGGAAGTCCTGCTGGACTACCAGCGGCACCAGCGCCGCTTGTTCACCCGGCTTGCCACCACCTTTGCTGCGAGCTTCGCGCACGAGCAGCTGCTCGAAAAGTTCGACGACGTTTTCTCCGGCCGGCACGACACCGACGCCGACCGCCAGGACCTCGAGACCCTTGCCGCGGCCCTCAAGCCCATGAGCACCTGGCACGCCCTCGACACGCTGCAAGAGTGCCGCGAGGCCTGCGGCGGCGCCGGATTCCTCGTCGAAAACCGTTTCGCCTCGCTCCGTGCGGACCTGGACGTGTACGCCACGTTCGAGGGTGACAACACCGTGCTTCTCCAGCTCGTCGCCAAGCGCCTCCTGGCCGACTACGCCAAGGAGTTCCGCAACGTCGACTTTGGAGTGCTGGCCCGTTTCGTTGCGGCCCAGGCGGCGGACGTCGCCATCAACCGCACAGGCCTGCGTCAAGTAGCGCAGTTCGTGGCGGACACGGGATCAGTCCAGAAGGCTGCGCTGGCCCTGCGGGACGAAGAAGGCCAACGCACGCTCCTGACAGATCGGGTGCAGTCCATGGTGGCGGAGGTGGGCTCTGCGCTCAAGGGTGCAAACAAGCTGCCACAGCATCAGGGCGCCGCACTTTTCAACCAGCATCAGGACGATTTGATTGAAGCCGCCCAGGCCCACGCCGAACTCCTGCAATGGGAAGCGTTCACGGAAGCTCTCGGCAAGGTCGCCGATCCGGGCACCTTGCGCGTCTTGACATGGCTTCGTGACCTGTTCGGCCTTTCGCTCATCGAAAAGCATTTGTCCTGGTACCTCATGAACGGCCGCCTTTCCATGCAGCGCGGACGCACTGTGGGGGCATACATCAACAGGCTGCTCATCAAGATCCGTCCGCACGCCCTGGACCTGGTCGATTCCTTCGGCTACGGTCCGGAGCACTTGCGGGCGTCCATCGCCTCGGGCGCCGAGAAGGAACGCCAGGACGAAGCCCGCGGCCACTTCGGGGCGCAACGGGCAAGCGGCAACGCCCCCGCGGAGGAGAAGAGCCTCCTCGCCTTGAAGGGGAGGAAATCCAGCTAGCATCGTGCCGTGACCGGCCGGTGAACAGTTGCCGAATCCTTTAACGACGACGGCGCCGCACTCCCGCTTGAGGGGTGCGGCGCCGTCGTCGTTCTTTCCCAACTGACTAGCAGTTGTTGTCGCTTTGGACGCCCAAAACGACACTTACTGCGAGTCAGTTGGGCTCGTTGGTTAGTGGGTCAGGGGGCGAGGACCGAGCGATAGACCTCGAGGGTTGTTTCGGTGATCGACTCCCAGGAAAAGTGTTCCTCCGCCCGGACGCGACCCGCGGCACCCATGACCTTGGCCCGCGCAGGATCGGACACAACTTCGTTGAGGGCAGCGGCGAAATCTGCGACAAACTTCTCGGGATCCAGCGGGGTACCGGTACCGTCCGTGACCTGCTCCAGTTCCACCAGCAGACCTGTTTCGCCGTGCTGAACAACTTCGGGAATGCCGCCGGTGGCGCTTGCCACCACAGCTGCGCCGCATGCCATGGCTTCGAGGTTGACGATGCCGAGGGGCTCGTAGATCGACGGGCAAGCGAAGGCCGTGGCATGGCTGAGGACCTGGATGAGCTCATGCCTCGGAAGCATGCGTTCGATGACCAGGACACCTTCGCGTTTGCTCTGCAGGTCCTCGATGAGCCGGGCCGTTTCCGCCGCGAGTTCCGGCGTGTCCGCCGCTCCCAGGCACAGCACAAGCTGCACATCTTCCGGGAGGCTGGCCGCAGCCTTCAGGAGGTAGGGGACGCCCTTCTGGCGGGTGTTACGACCGACGAAGACCACACTGGGCTTGGCGGGGTCGATGCCGAGGGCGCGAATTGCGTCTTCGCCTTCGTCCGGCTGCCACATGTCGACGTCGATGCCGTTGTGGACCACCCGGACCTTGGCGGGATCCACGTTCGGATAGCTGCGCAGGATGTCCTTCCGCATGCCGTCCGAGACGGCGATGATAGCCGCCGCTGCCTCATAGGCGGTCTTTTCAACCCATGAGGACAATGCGTAGCCACCGCCCAGCTGCTCCGCTTTCCACGGCCTCAACGGCTCCAGGCTGTGGGCGCTGAGCACATGGGGTATCCCATGCAGGAGGGACGCCAGGTGGCCGGCCATGTTGGCATACCAGGTATGGGAATGGACCAAGTCCGCTCCGGCGATGTCCGGCACGATGCGCAAATCCACCCCGAGGGTCTGGACAGCGGCATTGGCCGCCCCCAGGTCATCCGGTGTGGAATACGACGTCACGGTTGCCCCGTGGAAGTCCGCATCACGGGGCGCGCCAAAGGCCCGCACCTGCAGATCCACGTGCTTCGCCAAGACGCGGCTGAGCTCGGCAACATGCACACCGGCCCCGCCATAGATTTCGGGTGGAAACTCTTTAGTCACAATGTCTACGCGCACGCTACCTAACGTAGTCCTTCCGGAGTATGTGTTCTAGTGTGAAAGGGTCCGGCAACCCGGGCTTTTTTCGGGGGCTACAAAGACGTACAGGGAGAGCAAACACCATGGCGTTGAAGAAAGTATTGTCAATTGTGTTGGCTGGCGGCGAAGGAAACCGCCTCATGCCATTGACGGCAGACAGGGCCAAACCTGCGGTGCCGTTTGCGGGGGGGTATCGATTGATCGATTTCGCTCTCTCGAATCTGGTCAATTCCGGGTACCTCCAGATCGTGGTGTTGACCCAGTACAAGTCGCACAGTCTTGACCGCCACATTTCCGAGACCTGGCGGATGTCCACCCAGCTGGGCAGATATGTGGCCTCGGTTCCCGCCCAGCAGCGCGTGGGCAAGAGCTGGTTCCTCGGCAGCGCGAATGCCATTTACCAGTCCCTGAACCTGATTCACGACGCCAACCCCGACATTGTGGTTGTTGTCGGAGCGGACCACGTCTACCGCATGGACTTCCAGCAGATGGTCCAACAGCACGTGGCCAGTGGAGCCAAGGCCACAGTTGCGGCCGTCCGCCAGCCACTGAACATGGCCAACCAGTTCGGCGTGATCGAGGTCGACAAAAACGATCCCCAAAAGATTTCGGCGTTCGTGGAAAAACCCGCCGAAACGGAAGGCCTCGCCGCCGATCCCTCGCAGTTCCTTGCCTCCATGGGCAACTATGTCTTTGACGCCGACGCCCTGGTGGAAGCACTTCGCATCGATGCGGAGCGCCTGGACACCAAGCACGACATGGGCGGCGACATCATCCCTTACTTCGTGTCCCAGGGTGAGGCCGGCGTCTATGACTTCACGCTCAACGATATTCCCGGTTCCACCGAACGCGACCGCACGTACTGGCGCGACGTTGGAACCATCGATTCCTTTTATGACGCCCACATGGACCTCATTTCACCCGTGCCGATATTCAACCTGTACAACTCGGAATGGCCCATCTACACGCGGCAGAGTATTTCACCGCCGGCCAAGTTCGTCCGGGGCGAGAACAGCACCGTGGGCACCGCGCTGGACTCCATCGTGGCCAGTGGCTCGGTAATCTCCGGCGGAATCGTGGAAGGGTCCGTGCTCTCCAACGATGTTTACGTAGGACCGGCCACCAGGGTCCAGGACTCGGTGCTGATGGACAAGGTGCGCATCGGTTCAGGTGCCGTGGTCAAACGAGCAATCATCGACAAAAACGTGAAAGTCCCCGCCGGGGCTGCCATCGGCTTGGATCCAGACCTCGACCGGGCCCGCGGCTTCAAGGTCACCGAATCCGGAATCACCGTACTCGCCAAGGACCAGGTGGTACCGGAGCCGGAGGCTTCCGAGCTCGCCCTTGCGGCCGAATACCGGCGCTCAGTGCCGGAGGCGATCAAAGCTGCGACGGAGAAGTTCCCAGACATCAGGGACTCCGCGGAGCAGGTCACGAAAATCCAGGCTTCCTCGGTAGAGGTCTGACCGGAACCCTGAACCAGAGCAGCCCCCGGCCTCCCGGGCGACAGCAGGCCTCCAGCCTCTGCCGCCGGGGAGGCTTTGCTGTGTCCGACCCTGTAAAATTGACCCAATGAGCCCCGCCGATTTGACGCCTGAAGAGATCCAGGCCTGCCTCAAGGTCTTGAACACCATCCACGCCTACGATGAGGAGCACCCGGACTACGTCGCCATTCGTCGCGCCACGGGAAAGATGTTCAAGGCCGTCAAGCGCCATCGCCGGGTCACCAAACGGGACGAGATCGCGGAAGCCGACCGCGCTGTCATCGCACTGACCGCCACCGCGGCCCCGGACAGGATCGACGACGAGACCCGCGGCAACAAGCTGGCCACCTCGGCCACGGGAGAAATCGCCGGCCACCTCATCCGGTCCCGGCCCTGCTACATCTGCAAGCAGCACTACACGCAAGTAGACGCGTTCTACCACCAGTTGTGCCCGGAATGTGCGGCCTTCAGCCACAGTAAGCGCGACGCCCGCACCAACCTTAGTGGACGCCGTGCCCTCCTGACGGGCGGGCGAGCCAAGATCGGCATGTATATCGCCCTCCGCTTGCTCCGCGACGGAGCACACACCACCATCACCACTCGCTTCCCCAAGGACGCGGCACGACGTTTCGCGGCCATGGAAGACAGTGCTGACTGGTTGCACCGGCTCAGGATTGTGGGCATCGACCTCCGCGACCCCTCACAGGTCATGGCCCTCACCGACTCCCTCAACGAAGCCGGCCCCCTCGACATCATCATCAACAACGCCGCCCAAACGGTCCGGCGTTCGGGGAATGCGTACAAGCCCTTGGTTGATGCCGAGGACGAGCCGCTCCCTGAGGCCCTGCAGGCAGCCAATGGCGGCCCGGAGCTCGTCACGTTCGGCCATGCCCACGACAAGCACCCCTTGGCCATCACCCAAAGCGTCACGGACCATCCTGTGCTGGCGGGTGATGCGATTACCTCGCTCGCTTTATCCACCGGCTCCGCGTCCTTGGCGCGGATCGCGACGGGCACCGCGATCGACGCCGGCGGCTTGGTTCCGGACCTTGCTGCCATCAACAGCTGGACCCAAGTGGTGGACGAAGTCGATCCGCTGGAGATGCTCGAAGTTCAGCTCTGCAACGTCACGGCGCCGTTCCTCCTGGTCAGCCGGCTCCGCGGGGCCATGAAGCGCTCCACCGCCCACAGAAAGTACATCGTTAACGTCTCGGCCATGGAGGGGCAGTTCTCCCGCGCCTACAAAGGCCCCGGGCACCCGCATACCAACATGGCAAAGGCCGCGTTGAACATGATGACCCGGACCAGCGCACAAGAGATGCTGGACAGTGACGGGATCCTGATGACCGCCGTCGACACTGGATGGATCACTGACGAACGCCCGCATTACACCAAAGTCAGGCTCATGGAGGAAGGCTTCCACGCACCGCTCGACCTCGTGGATGGGGCTGCGCGTGTCTACGATCCCATCGTCATGGGCGAAAAGGGCGAAGATCAATACGGCGTCTTCCTGAAGGACTACAAGCCCTCCCCCTGGTAAATCCAGGCGGAGGGCCGCGGGCCTGCTAGGTGAGTCGCGTGATCTCGACCGTCACGGTGAGGCCCGAGCCGCCGCCGCCGGACAGGATGCCCTTCAGGGGAGGAACATCCCGGTAGTCCCGGCCCCGCGCCACGGTGACGTGGAGATCTCCGGCAGGCTTGTGGTTGGTGGGATCCCAGCTGCGCCATTCGCCGTCCCACCATTCCAGCCACGCGTGGGACTGGCCTGCGACCGTTTCACCGATCTCGGCCGTGGGCCGCGGATGGATGTAACCGGACACGTACCGGGCCGGAATGCCGCAGCTGCGAAGCGAACCGATGGCCAAGTGGGCCAGGTCCTGGCAGACTCCTTGACGCTGGTTCCAGGCTTCCTCGGCGTTGGTGGTAACGCCCGTAGTGCCTTTCACATAGCTCATTTCGCCGCGCATCCATTCGAAAATGGCCATGGCTGTCTCGTGCGGGTTCTTGCCGGCGACGACGGCGGGAATGATGCCGAGGACTTCCTCCCCCGGACCGCTGAGCTGCGATTGCGGCAACCAATCGCTGAACTGGTCCCGGATCCCGTCGGAAGCCATCACCTCCCAGCCGACAATCTCTTCGTCCAGGGCCACCCGTTCCACCCGGTGGACCTCGACGGTGGTGGTGGCCAGCACTTCGAGGCGCTCGTGCGGCATCTGCATATCGAAGGCGGTCACGCGGGTGCCCCAATAGTCACGGTAGGTGCTCACGGCAGCTTGCGACGGCGTGATCTTCAGCGAGGATTCAAGGACCACCTGTTGTGGATCGGTCAACGGCGTCATGCGTGCCTCGTTGTACGACAAGGTCACGCGGCGGTTGTATTTGTAGGCCGTCTTGTGGACGATGCTTAGCCGGGTCATGAAACTTCTCCCACCCAGGCCAGTTCATCCGCCTGATTGAAGTACTTACGGGAAATCGCGTCGGAGGCCTGAGTGACGGCCTTCTGCACCCGGTCCATGTGCTCGGGCAACTCGGACATGAGATCGTCCGTGCGGTGGAACTCAAGGAAGGTACGGGCTTGGCCGACGATCCGACGGGCGTCGTTGATGAAGCCCACCCGCTGCGCGGAGGGATCCAGCTTGGCAAGGCACTCGTCAGCGTCGCGCAAGGCGAAGACGATGGAGCGCGGGAACAAACGGTCCAGAAGGAGGAACTCGGCGGCGTGCTGGTCTCCGAAGGCCGCACGGCGGGTCCGGAGGAATGACTCGTAGGCGCCGGCGCAACGCAACATGTTCACCCAGGACATTCCCGCGGAGAGGACATCCCTGGTGGACAGCATCCGCGCGGTCATGTCGGCACGTTCGAGCGAACGTCCAAGGACCAGGAAAAGCCAGCTTTCGTCGTGGCTCACCGTGGTGTCCGCGAGGCCCCTGACCATGGCGGTGCGTTCCAGTACCCAGTTGCAGAAGCGGTACGTACCCACCACGTCCTTACGGTGCTGGTTCAGCCCGTAGTACGTAGTGTTGAGGCTCTCCCACAATGACGAGGACACGGTCTCGCGTGCCCGCCGCGCGTTCTCACGCGCAGCCCCCAAGGAGCCGGCAATGGACGTGGCGCTTGTCTTGTCGTAGGCGAGGGCGTGAAGCAGCTCCGGCAAGCCGAATTCCTCACTCTGCGGCCTCGCCCCCATGACAGCCAGGAGTTCCCTTGCCACGCTGCGTTGCTCCTCGAGCGGCAGGTGGTTCAGGCGTTCGAGGTGGACGTCCAGGATCCTGGCCGTTCCGTCGGCCCGCTCCACGTAACGGCCGATCCAGAAAAGGGATTCAGCAATACGGCTCAGCATGGGGCTGTGCCTCCTTCGGGTCCTGCGTTGTGACGATGAATGTATCCTGCTCCGGCATCATGACGTGACGGATCACTGTTGCTGGTCCGATTGGCGGTCCCGCCAGTTGCTTTCGACGGGCCAGACCGAGACCTGTTCGCGGACCGTGATGGAGGACCGGGGCAGCTCGACGGCGGGCAGTTGCGGGGAGTCCGAGAGCACCCAGGTGTCCTTGGACCCGCCGCCCTGGGACGAGTTCACGATCAACGAGCCTTCCTTCAACGCCACCCGGGTCAGCCCGCCGGGCAGCACCCACACGTCATCGCCGTCGTTGACCGCGAACGGACGCAAATCCACGTGCCGGGGCCCGAAACGGTCCCCCGAGAGCGTCGGCACGGTGGAAAGCTGCAACACCGGCTGCGCGATCCAGCCCCGCGGATCCGCCAGCACCCGCTTCCGCAACGCCTCCAGCTCCTCCCGCGAAGCATCAGGACCGATCACCAGCCCCTTGCCCCCGGACCCGTCCACCGGCTTGACCACGAGTTCTCCGAGCCGGTCCAGGAC
>NZ_JBFRGF010000012.1:0-128378 GCF_052115205.1 Arthrobacter sp. 2RAF6
GAACCCGAACACCCCTACATGGGTGCCTGGTGGCCGCAAGGCCACGTGATCGGCTGGGAACACACCTTCACCCACGAAATCCGCGACTTCCTTCTGGCCATCGACGCCGGAACCCCGCCGACGCCCTCCTTCGAGGAAGGCCTCGCCGTCCAGCAGGTCCTGGCCGCGATCGAAGAATCCGCCGACGCCAAGTCAGCCATCATCCAGGTTGCCAGCCACCGGCCACCGACCACTCCGCAACCGCCTGCCACCCAACAGTCTTCTTTCCTAACCGCGTGGTTCGAAACGGTTTCGTGCGTTGCCGGCCGAGACGGCGGCATACCACTTGGTGGCGGTTGCCTTGCTGAGTCCAGTGAGTCTGGCGAGGACGGCCGGAGGGAGTTGCAGGGCGAGTTGCCCGAGAGCGGTGCCAAGCAGTGCTTCGGCGGATAGGCCGATCGCGGTGAGTCTGCTCGAGAGGCTCGAGGCGGTGACCGGTTGTCCGTGGATGGGGCTGGGATACAGCCATTCGTGGTCTTCGGCCGCGCCGCCGAATCGTGTGATGGTCCGCAGGTTCCGGGCCTGGCTGGCGTATTTCCCGAGCGCTGGCGGCAATTGAAGGGGATCGGGTCCGAAACGGATGCTGACGGATCCATCACGGAGTGTGATGTCTTCAAGTCTCAGGTTGGCGATCTGGTGCACTCTGACCCGTAAACAAGGACGAGCCCGGCCGCCAGACGTGTTCCTGGGTCAAATATCTGGGCTGGGTCCAGGATCCGCCGGAGCAGGGCGCGCTGTTCGTGTTCGAGCAGCGCGTACGGAACCGGAAGGTCCGGGCCAGGCCGGCTCTGGACCTTCAGGGAAACGGTGATGGCATTAGTTCTGCACCAGCTAAGGAAAACTCGGACGCGTCGACGATCGCTGTTGCCCTGGGCGAGCCAGTGGTCAATGTCCGGTTGCGTCACGGTTCGAAGCCCCAGGCCCTGATCATCAATGCCCGGAACCGGACCTTTCATCTTCCCGACGATGAAGATCTGGTTCCAGATGAGCTTCCCCGGCCCCGCGACCGGTAGGTGGAATCTGAAGTGGTTTCGGGGTTGGCTGCATCCGCTTCAGCGCCTTCGCATTGGGTAGAGGCAGTCCCGTAGCCGCCATCGGGGAGCTCACGAAACTCTTCGATCTGCTCAACGGCGGTCCTCAGCGAAGGCCAGGGCGGATGTGGATGTTCAGGCAGCCGCTCGCCCTCCGCACGAACGCCCGAGGCAACGAAGTTGACCAAGGGGCCCGGGTCCCCGACCAGCGCGCCGAGGACTCCGATCGGCACATCGGGGTTGAGCGCGACGATGAGCGCGAGATCCATGCGGCTGCCCGCGAGCTCGATGAGCACCTCGGGCGGGGTCGCGCTATTGAAAGCGACCGCCTCGCGCACCCCGTCGTCCTTGTCATCGGCGAGCAAGGCCAGGGCGGCTGCTGGCGTGTTCAGGTTCGCCGCGCCGCTCCCCCGCTTCGTATTCCCTCACGCCCGTCACAGTGAAAAATGAGCCACCAACGTTACTAAAGGAGGTAGGTCGTTGTCGTGCCACAACGATGTCCATGAGTAGGCCTTAACCCGCGTAATTCCGGGGATTTTGATACCCACCTCCTACAGCAACTTTGGTGCAGCGGAGTTCTCGTGGTCATGCCAGAGACCGCGGTCAGGTGAGTCCAGTCCCCGGTCTGTGACTGGCAGCCGACCCGGCCAGGGTCGCGCTAACAAAGGCCCCTGAGGAGGACGGACATTCGAGCCGCTACCTCGTCGCGTAGAACGCCACAGCCGACGACGCAGCAACATTCAGCGAATCCACGCCGTTCATCATCGGAATCGTGACACGCGCATCGAGCAATCGATCGGTCTCAGGCTTGAGTCCATCGCCTTCAGTTCCGAAAACCAGCACGAGGTTTTGATGATCCTGGGCCACCAGCTCATCAAGAGTGATGGCTCCTTCCCCCAGAGACATGCCTGCCACGAAGTAGCCCGCCTCTTTCAGCTGTTCGATACCGGCCGGCCACGATTCGATCCGCGTCCATGGCACCTGGAAGACTGTCCCCATACTGACCCTGATCGAGCGACGGTACAGCGGGTCAGCACACTGCGGCGTCACCAGCACAGCATCGACGCCGATCGCCGCTGCCGACCTAAACACGGCACCAACGTTCGTGTGGTCGGTCAAATCCTCCAAAATCGCAATCCTCGACCGATGCGGTTTTTCGGAATACCTCACGTTGGTGTGGTCGACGACGTCCTCCAACACAGCCACGCGGTGTGCCCCGGCGAGAAGTTCCTCAAGGGGCACCGGCGCCGGCCTTTGCATGGCTGCCATGGCACCCCGGTGCAGATGGAATCCGGTGATTTCCTCCAGCAGCGAAGCCTTGCCGATATAGACCGGCACCTCGGGGAACTGTTGGAAAACGTCGTCGAGGTCTTCCAGCCATTTTTCCGCCAGGAAGAAGGAGCGGGGCCGATGGCCGGCCGCGATGGCGCGACGCAGCACCCGGGACGACTCTGCGATGTACATGCCTTCCACGGGCTCGCGGAGCTTGCGGAGGTGGACATCCGTCAGTTGCGTGTAGTCGGAAACGCGCGGGTCGTTAGCGGTTTCGAGGTAGTGAAAAGTCACGGGTTCCTATTTCAGCAGGTTGGCGATCATGAAGCCGAGTGCCACGATGCCGAGAGCGAAGATCACGATGCGAAGCGCGAGGGGCTTCAAGCGCCGTCCCACTTTGGAGCCCACTAGTCCGCCGATCAATGAACTGACCGCGATGACTGCCACCACCGGCCATTCAATCCGGCCAAAGGCAAACAGGAGGTAGGAGCACGCTGCCACCACGTTGACGGCCAACACCAGGATGTTCTTCATGGCGTTGGCGTTCTGGATGGTGCCCGTCATGAAGACACCCAGAATGCCGACGAGCAGGATGCCCTGGGCAGCGACGAAGTAGCCGCCATAGACCCCGGCGAGGTACACCAACACCACGAGGATCACGGTGTGCCGCTTGTCGTGGATGGCGTGCTCCGGGTTGCCGGCCCGGTCCTGGACCCACCGTTGGAGTTTGGGCTGGAAGAGCACCATGAGCAGCGCGACCACGATCAGGATCGGAGCGGCGTAATAAAAAACCTTCTCCGGGAGGTGCAGCAGCAGCCACGCGCCCGTGATGCCGCCAAGCAACGACGCCGGCAAGAGCCTGAGCAGTTGCCGGCCCCTGCCCCTGAGTTCGTGGCGATAGCCCCAGGCCCCTGTCACGTTGCCGGCCACAAGCCCCATGGCGTTGCTGATGGTCGCCGTGACAGGTGCGTAGCCCAGGGCGATGAGGACCGGGAACGTCACCAGCGTGCCCGAGCCGACCACGCTGTTGATGGTCCCGGCCCACAAGCCCGCGAAAAAGATCAGGATGCCGCTAAGGATCTCCACTGCTTCTCGATGCCCCGGCCTAGCGGCGGGCGGTGGCCGTGTAGCGGCCGGAGTTTTCGGTCACGTCCAGGGGCAGGCCGAAGGTGTTGCTGAGGTGTTCTGCGGTCAGGACTTCCTCGATGGGTCCCGCGGCAACCACCCCGCCGTCGCGAAGCAGCATGGCGTGGGTGAACCCCGGAGGAACTTCTTCAAGATGGTGCGTCACGAGGACCATGGCGGGAGCGTCCTCGTCGCGCGCGAGCTCACCGAGTTTGTGGACGAGCTCTTCCCGTCCGCCCAGGTCCAGGCCGGCGGCCGGCTCGTCGAGCAGGAGCAGCTCGGGATCTGTCATGAGGGCCCGGGCGATCTGCACGCGCTTGCGCTCGCCTTCGGAAAGCGAGGAGAAGGAGCGGTTCAGCAGCGGGCCCATCCCCCATTCGTTGAGGAGGCCGAAGGCGCGACGCTCGTCGTCGCGCTCGTATCCCTCGCGCCAGCGGCCGGTCACGCCGTAGGCAGCGGTGACCACGACGTTCAGCACGTTTTCCTGCTCCGGGATCTGGGTGGCCAGGGCCGCGGAGGAAAGGCCGATGCGCGGACGGAGCTCAAAGACGTCCACCCGGCCCAGCGTCTCGTCAAGGATCCCGGCTTTCCCGCTCGTGGGATGCATCCGGGCGGCGGCGATCTGGAGCAGAGTGGTCTTGCCGGCACCGTTGGGACCGAGGATGACCCAGCGTTCGCCTTCATTGACCTGCCAGTCAACCTTGTCCAGCAGGGTCTTGGTACCTCGGACAACGCTGACGGAAGCCAATTCAAGAACATCACTCATAGGAGTAGACACTAGGACAAAAACGGGGGCGATAGATAACCGAAACTTCGGTCACATGGTTTGCGCGACGCCTTGAATGAAACACGAGTTCGGGCGGCGGTTCCGCGCTCGCTAAGATTGCAGCCATGAGTTCGAACTTGACCGCGGTCAGCTATGGCGTGAATTTGTCCCTTTCGGAGCTTGAACACCTGCGAAAGGTGCTATCCAGCTCGGGGGCTTCCTTCACGTCGGAGTCGCGCTCCGGCGACGAGCGCTTCGGGGTCTACACCATTGGCCTGGCCGTTGACGGGGCTACCGTCGCCGACTTGTCGGGCCTCCGGCGGAGGGTCGCGGACGCCGCAGCACCCGGCATGGACACCGCTATCGTCGCCGACGCGCTGCGTGACGCCTCACGCAAGCTACTGATCATGGATGTAGACTCCACCCTGATCCAGCAGGAAGTGATCGAACTGCTGGCCGCGCACGCCGGCAAGCGCGAAGAAGTTGCGGCAGTCACGGAGGCCGCGATGCGCGGCGAACTGGACTTCGCACAAAGCCTCCACGCCCGGGTGGCGGTCCTCGCAGGCCTTCCGGTCGCCGTCGTCGACGCCGTCCGAGCCGAGGTGCGCCTGAGCGAAGGTGCCGCGGAACTCGTGGCTGCTTTCAAGGCCGCCGGCCATGCGGTGGCGGTGGTGTCCGGCGGCTTCAACCAGATCCTGCGGCCGATCGCGGAGGAACTCGGGCTGGACTACTGGATCGCAAATGAACTTGAAATCGTTGACGGCTTCCTCACGGGCAAGGTCCTTGGCGACGTGATCGACCGTGCAGCCAAGGAGAAGTACCTTCGCGAGTGGGCAGCCGCCGAGGGAATCGACCTGGAACACACCATCGCGGTAGGCGACGGCGCGAATGACCTCGACATGCTGGGGGCGGCGGGGATCGGTGTCGCGTTCAACGCCAAGCCCGCGGTCCGGGCGGTAGCTGACGCCGCGATCAACATGCCGTACCTGGACGCGGTGCGGCACATTGCCGGCGTTTAGCCCGAAGTCATGCGCCATGAAGAAGCGGCCCGGGACCGTGTCATTCAGACAGTCCCGGGCCGCTTCTTCCTGCACTAAAAAATGTCAGGCGCTCTTGCCGAAGTAGTCGGCGCCGCCGACGTACTCGGTGTGGCCGCTTTCGACGTCGGCCGTGACCATCTTTGCCACCTCGGCGGCGAATTCCTCCACCGAGTACAGCTTGCCGGCCTCGGCGCGGCGGGCCTCAATAGCACCCGGGTTGGAGCGGTCCAGCAAAGTGGCCGTCACGGTGCCCTCGATCATGTCTCCGGACACCACGACCAGGGAGATGCCCTTCTGGGACAGGCGCGGCATCAGCTCGCGCAGGGCGTCCTCACCGGCGCGCTTGCTGCGGGCAACCGGCTCGTACTCGGGCATCGTGGGCACGGTCTCGACGAAGTGCGCCTGGTGGCTCGTGACAAAGACCACACGGGAGCCTTCCTGCATCACCGGAACGGCGGCGTTGAGCATGCTGACCTGGGCGTCGCGGTTCAACTTGAGTGCGTAGTCCTCTTCCATGCCTGACTCCATGCCGCCGGAGGCGTTGAGCACGAGAACATCGAGGGAACCGAATTGTTCCATGGCGGCGCTGGCCAGGGCGTGGACGCCATCAGCCGTGGTCAAGTCGGCGCCGACGGCCACAGCACGACCGCCGGCTGCTTGGATCTCGCCCACTACTTTGTTGGCCCGCGGGGCCTTCTGGCGGTAGTTGACGACGACGGCGGCGCCCTCGCCAGCCAGGATCTTGGCTACTTCAGCGCCGATGCCGCGTGAAGAACCGGTGACGATTGCCGTCTTGTTGTCCAGCAGTCCCATTCGTGCTCCTTTATTCAAAACGTCTTTATTCAAAACGTCCAACTTGTTCAAAACATCCAAGTTCTATTAGTCCCGAGTCAATCATGCCAGCGGGATTCCTGATTTCGCCTGTGGGTTCCCCACAAGAACCGCAGGGCACGTTTTGGCGCTCGGCCTGCGCCCCGTCCAGCGAAAGAAGGGCCTAGTGGCCCATGCCCAGGCCGCCATCCACGGGGATGACGGCACCGGAAATGTATGCGGCTTCGTCACTGGCAATCCAG
Source organism: Arthrobacter sp. 2RAF6 (assembly GCF_052115205.1). NCBI lineage: Bacteria > Bacillati > Actinomycetota > Actinomycetes > Micrococcales > Micrococcaceae > Arthrobacter > Arthrobacter sp. 2RAF6. The sequence continues at coordinate 6,347 of NZ_JBFRGF010000012.1, forward strand.
CGGACCACGTTGGCGACCTCGGAAGCCTCGGCAAAGCGGCCCGCAGGGACACTCGCCAAATACGCCTTCTGGGTGTCTTCGGGAAGCTCGGCGGTCATGTCCGTGTTGATGAAACCCGGTGCCACCACGTTCGCCGTGATGCCCCGGCTGCCAAGTTCCCGTGTGAGGGAACGGGCGATGCCCACCATGCCGGCCTTCGAGGCCGAGTAGTTGATCTGTCCCGGGGCACCGTAGAGGCCTGACACGGAAGAGATCAGCACAACCCGCCCCTTGCGCATGCGGATCATACCCTTCGAGGCCCGTTTGATGACCCGGAAGGCACCGGTGAGGTTGGTGTCGATGACAGACGTGAAGTCGTCCTCGCTCATGCGCAAGAGGAGCGTGTCCTTGGTGATGCCGGCGTTGGCTACCAAGACCTCCACCGGCCCGTGGGCAGCCTCTACTTCCTTGAACGCGGCGTCAAGCGAGGCCTCGTCGGTCACATCGGCCTTGACGCCAAGGATGCCCTCGGGGAGGGGGGTTTCGCTGCGGTACGTCACTGCAACCTTGTCACCGTTGGCGAGGAAAGACTCTGCGATAGCCAGGCCGATGCCGCGGTTTCCGCCCGTGATGAGGACACTGCGGGCGGTTGATACTGCTTCAGACATACTGCTCTCCAGAGTTCCGCGGCACCACTGCGCCGCTTGAAAGTGGGTGATTTCCTGCATCGATCTTAGCCGCCGGGAGCCGGGAGCCGCGGGTAGCGGCCTTCGGCGCGGTTTGGGAGGCCCGTTCCGGGGTGAGAGAATTAAGGGAAGCCGTTGGAGCGTGATGAATCAGCCGTGACAAGAGATAGCAGTCCCCTGCAGGCGCCCGGGGACCCGGACGCCGTTTCAGGTGACCCCGTGGTGCACAGCATTACCGACGCCGCTGCCGCCCACTCGGACGACATGCGCGAACGAATGATCAAATACGCCGTGGCGATGGGTATCCGCTTGGTGTGCCTTATCCTCATTTTCGTGGTGGATGGCTGGTTCAAGATCATCGCCATCGCAGGGGCCGTATTCCTGCCCTGGATTGCCGTAGTGATCGCCAATGGCAGTGACAAAGCCGAAATCCACAGCGATGCCTTGCTGGATTACGTGCCGGCCGTCGAGCTGGAAGCGTCACCGCCTGAAGAAGGGGAACAGGCCTCGGCTCCCGTCACCGTTTTGGAAGGCGAACTCATCGACGACGAAGCCACCCACCAAGACGCTTCCGGCCCGGAACCAGCCGACAACACCGGCGCCGGCAAGCAACGATATCCGCTCGGCGGGGAAGAACAGGCGGCTTCATGAATATCTTCACTATGGGCGGCCTTGGGCTGGAGAATGAGGAGCATGCCGGCCGGGACGGGACGCCTCCGGCTGTCTGCTCACGCAAGGCGTGCCGCGCCGAGGCTACGTGGCAGCTCCTGTGGAACAATCCACGCATCCACACTCCCGAGCGCCGCAAGGTGTGGCTGTCCTGCGGGGAGCACCGGGAATGGTTGGAGGACTACCTGCAGACCCGCGGCCTTTGGAAAGAGACCATACCGTTCGCGAAGACCACCGACCCAGGCGAGGCCCGCTGAATGTATCGCTTTCTTTTTTCCAGCAAGTGGCTGGGCTATTTCGTCCTGGCCGTGATCTTCGCCACCGGCTGCGTGTTGCTGGGCCGCTGGCAAATGGACCGCAGGGCCGAGACGTTGGCCGAGATCAACCGCGTCGTCACTAACTACTCGGCCACCCCCGTTCCCTTCTCCGCCGCCAAGGCGGAGTTCCAGTCCTTGGACCCCGAAAGGGAATGGGCGCAAGTGGAGCTGCACGGAAGGTATGACGTTTCCGGCCAACGCGTCGTCCGTAACCGTCCCCTCAACGGCCAGCCCGGGTACGAAGTAGTGGTCCCCTTCCGATTGTCGAGCGGGGAAGCCGTGGCGATTGATCGCGGGTGGCTGCCCATCGGAAACAAGACTCCCGGCCATCCCGACAGCATCCCGGCCCCGCCGGCCGGCGAGGTCACCGTCGTCGCCCGCTTGAAGGCCTCGGAACCGGATCTGGGCCGCGGCGCTGTGGACGGCCAACTGGCATCGATCGATCTTCCTTCCTACGCCACGGAGCTTGGCTATCCCCTCATGACCGGCGCCTACGGGCAGCTCGCCACAGAGTCGCCCGCCGTCCAGGTCATGCCCGCGCCGTTCGCCAAGCCGGCCACGGATGAGGGCACCCACCTCTCCTACTCCTTGCAGTGGTTCGCCTTCGGGGTGCTGATGTTCGTCGGTTTCGGGTATGCGGCCAGGCAACAGGCCCGCAATGCCCGGATTGATGCCGAGGACGAGGAAGAAGAAATCAGCGCGATGCCTCGTCGCAAGGCGCCCGCGCCACGGAAATCAAAGCGGCCAACGGCCGAAGAAGAGGAAGACGCAATCCTGGATGCACAAGGCTACTGAAATGGTCCCGGCCCCCGTCCTGAATGTGAAGTCCGCCCTGACTGCGGCCGGCGCCCAAGACACGGTTCGCACCTTCGACGACGATGTCCCCACCGCCGCTGCGGCAGCTTCCTTGCTGGGTTGCGATATTGCGGCCATCGCCAACAGCCTGGTCTTCGAGCTTGACGGTGCTCCCCTGTTGATTCTCGCGAGCGGCGCCGCGAAGGTGGACACCGCCTTGGTCGCTGCCTCCTTGGGGACAGCCGGGATCCGCCGGGCCAGCCCGGACTTCGTCTTGGAGCACACTGGCCAGGCCGTAGGCGGCGTGGCTCCCCTTGGACACCCGCAGCCCATACGGACCATCCTCGACATTTCACTCCAGGATCATCCACTGCTCTGGGCCGGTGCTGGTGACCATAACTCGATGTTCTCCATCAGTTACAGCGAACTCCAGCGGATTACGGCCGCCCAGCCCTTGAAGGTCCGCTAAGCCGGGTCATGGATCCGGCAGCTTATTGATCCGGCGGGCCATTGATCCGCTGCGGCCGGGGGCTAGGCTGTGAGCATGGCTGAATACACCTACGTCACGTACATCGAAGGATCCCCGGACCAGATTTGGACGGCACTGACGGACGCAGCCCAAAGCGCTGAGTACTGGGGCCACTCCAATGTCTCGGACTGGAAGGCAGGTTCACGCTGGGAACACCGGCGCACGGATGGCTCCGGCACCGCGGACGTCGTGGGAACCATCCTGGAAGCAACGCCGCCGGCACGCCTCGTGAACACGTGGGAGGATCCCGGGGTTCCAGCGGTGGTGAAGCCCGACGTGGTCACCTTCACCATCGAATCACATGACGGCATCGCCAGGCTCACAGTCCATCACAGGAACATCGCCGACGACGAACAATTGGCGATTGCAGGCCGCGGCTGGTCAGCGGTCATGTCCAATCTGAAAAGCTACATTGAACTAGGCCGCCCACTTGCCTCTGTGCCGTGGGAAATGCCCTGACGGGGGGGGAAATGCCCTGACGGGGTGGAACTTCCCTGACCCGCACCCTTAAGCGAGCGTGATGAGGTCCAGGTAGTCTTCGTTCCAGTGGTCCTCGACGCCGTCCGGGAGCAGGACCACGCGTTCCGGGTTCAGGGCCTGCACGGCGCCTTCATCGTGGCTGACGAGCACGACGGCGCCGGAATAGTTTCGCAGTGCGCCGAGGATCTCAGCGCGGCTGGCCGGGTCGAGGTTGTTGGTGGGCTCGTCCAGGAGCAGCACGTTGGCGCTCGAGGCCACGATCGTCGCGAGGGCCAGTCGTGTCTTCTCACCACCGGAAAGAACACCTGCCGGCTTGTCGACGTCGTCGCCCGAAAACAGGAAGGACCCGAGGATCCCGCGGACCTCTGCGTCCTTCATGTCCGGAGCGGATGAACGCATGTTCTCCAGGACGGTGCGGTCGTGGTCCAACGTTTCGTGTTCCTGCGCGTAGTAGCCCACTTTGAGCCCGTGGCCCGGGACGATGTCGCCGGTGTCCGGTTTGTCCACCCCGGCGAGCATCCGCAGGAGGGTGGTCTTGCCTGCACCGTTGAGGCCCAGGATGACCACTTTGGAACCACGGTCGATTGCCAGGTCCACGTCGGTGAAGATTTCCAGGGAGCCGTAGGACTTGCTCAGACCCTCTGCCGTGAGGGGAGTCTTGCCGCACGGAGCCGGATCCGGGAAACGCAAGGCTGCCACGCGGTCATTCTCGCGGACTGCTTCCAAGCCGCCAAGCAGCCTTTCGGCACGCTTCGCCATGTTCTGCGCCGCCACGGCCTTGGTGGCCTTGGCACGCATCTTGTTGGCCTGGTCCATAAGGACCTGGGCCTTCTTTTCGGCATTGGCGCGTTCACGCTTGCGGGCGCGCTCATCGGTTTCACGCTGTTGCAGGTAACGCTTCCAACCCATGTTGTAGAAGTCGATCTGCGCCCGGTTGGCGTCCAGGTGGTAAACCTTGTTCACCGTGGCTTCGAGGAGCTCCACATCGTGGCTGATCACAATCAGCCCGCCTTGGTGGCCCTTGAGGAAGTCGCGGAGCCAGGTGATGGAGTCCGCATCGAGGTGGTTGGTGGGTTCGTCCAGGAGGAGCGTCTCGGCGTCCGAGTAAAGGATCCTGGCCAGTTCCACGCGGCGGCGCTGGCCACCGGAGAGTGTTTTGAGCGGCTGGTTCAGGAGCCGCTCGGGAAGGGCCAGGTTGGAGGAAATGGCTGCGGCTTCGGCCTCGGCCGCATAACCGCCTCCTGCGAGGAACTCGGCTTCCAAGCGGTCGTAGCGGTTCATGGCTTTGCGCTGGACTGTGGCATCTTCGCTGGACATGTCCGTTTGGGCCTGCTTCAGCTTGCCCACCACGACGTCGAGGCCGCGGGCGGAAAGGATGCGGTCGCGTGCCAGCTGTTCCATGTCCGGGGTCCGCGGATCCTGGGGCAAGTAGCCAATCTCACCACTGCGGGCAACCTTGCCAGCAGCGGGCAGTCCCTCGCCGGCAAGGACGCGGGTGAGGGTCGTCTTGCCTGCACCATTCCGGCCCACCAGACCGATTTTGTCCCCCTTGTCCACGCGGAAGCTCACCTGGTCCATGAGCAGGCGGGCGCCGGCGCGCAGTTCGAGTTCCTGGACGGTAATCAATTCGGGGGATGCCTTTCAATGGGGAACACCCGCAGCACCGGAGGTCATGGCGCGGCTGAAGTGGAGGGGCCGAACAAACGGCCTTTACGATTCTACCGCCCACCAAGTCTCATCCTCGCCAGCACCAAAGATGCGTGCTGACGTACCGGAATAGTAAGCACCCTTGCTACTATTTTCGGCGCGTGGTTAGGTGAAGGTAGGACCTAGGAGCGAGCGCCGGCATTGCGGCTCAGAGATGAATCCGATTGGACGATTGCGAAGGAGGCTCTCGATGAGCAGCACAACAGGATCCGATGGCAAACACATCCGGGCTGACGGCGGCCAGGATGAACTCCCGTACACCGCCGAAGCACGGCGTGACCGGGTAGACGACGCACGTCGAAACGACCCCGGCTACGCTGACAGCAGCTACGTCGACAACACGAGCAGCTATCCCGTGGTTCCCGCCGCATCAGATCCAAGCGCCGCCACCCGCGAGACGGTCATCGCCCGCGAAAAGGAGCAGTTCGGCGGAATCAAGATCGGCTCGGCCTTCTTCGGCTGGCTGACCGCCACGGGGATGGCCGTGCTGTTGGTCGCCCTCCTTGCGGCGGCCGGGATCGCTGTTGGACTCGCCAACAACGCCAACGTCAGTGACGCGGTGAACCTGGCGTCATCGCAGACCGTGGGCATCGCGGGGATCATCGCGCTCCTGGTGATCCTATTCCTTTCCTATTACTGCGGCGGCTACGTTGCCGGACGCATGGCGCGGTTCAACGGCGTCAGGCAAGGGCTCATGGTCTGGTTTTGGGCAATTATCGTCGCCGTGCTGGTGGCGTTGCTGGGCTGGCTCGCCGGACCGCGGTTCAACATCCTCGCCAACGTCAACAGCTTCCCGAGGATTCCGGTGAATGAGGGACAGCTCAGCACAAGCGGCATCATCGCCGCCGTCGTGGTCGCAGCGGTGACCCTCGTTGCGGCGGTACTGGGCGGACTGGCCGGCATGCACTACCACCGCAAGGTGGACCGCGCGGGCTTCACCCCGACAGCAGAGGACGTCGAGGCTTAGCCAAGGCGGCTGCGGCCGCCAACGACGCCACTCTTTGTACCTTGGCCCCAAGGCCTTGCTGTGCTGCTCGTCGACACCCTACAAAATGCCGTGTAAGACCGCTCTGTAGTGTCGGTTTCAGGGGATTCATTCCGCCCCCAGGCACAGACAGGACACACCATGAGCAGCACCGAAACCGCGTCCACGCGACGAACCCCACCCCGCACCCGTTGGACGTCCACGGACATTGGCCTCATCGCGGTATTCGCGGCCCTCGTGGCCGCCTCAACGCTGATTCCAGGCATTCCGGTCGGCGCCCTGGGCGTGCCGATCACCCTGCAGACCCTCACTGTCATCCTGACGGGCCTCGTGCTCGGCGGCGGTCGGGGCTTTGCCGCCGTCGGGCTTTACACGTTGCTCGGTTTCGCGGGGCTGCCGATCTTCAGCGGAGGCCGCAGCGGGCTCGGTATCCTGGCGACGCCGTCAGCCGGCTACATCATCGCCTTTCCCTTGGCGGCGGCCGCCACCGGCTGGCTGGCAGCGATCGTGATCCGCAAGACCGTCAAGCACCGTGCCGTTTTCCTGTTTGCCGCCGCCATGATCAGCACAATCGTCCTCATCCACGGCCTCGGAGTTCTTGGCTTCATGGTCAACGGCAAGTTCGACTTCGCCAAGGCATTCCTCGCCGACCTGCCGTACTACCCCGGCGATACCATCAAGAACGTCCTTGCGGCAATCATCGCCGTCTCGCTCCACAAGGCATTCCCGGACATTCTGGTCCGCCGCGTCAAATAAAGCAGGAACAATCAGTACATGAACACCATCATTCTCAGCGAGGTCTCAGTGCGCGTGGCCGTCGATGGCAGTCCGGCGCCCAAGACTTTGCTGCAGGACGTCTCCTTGGAACTCACAGAGCAACGCATCGCGGTCATCGGGGCCAACGGCTCAGGAAAGTCCACCCTGCTGCGCTTGCTCAACGGCCTGGTGGCTCCCAGCGAAGGTACCGTCAGCGTCAACGGCGCAGACAGCATGCGGGACGTTCGCAAGGTCCGCAGCCAGGTGGGCTTCGTCTTCACCGATCCCCTGTCGCAGTTGGTCATGCCGACCGGCCGGGAAGATGTTGAACTCTCCCTGCGCCGTTCCATCAGGAACTCCAAAGAGCGTGCGGCCCGTGCCGAGGCTGTCCTGCAACGGTTCGGGATCCTGGATCTCGCCGATCAGAGTATTTACGAGCTCTCCGGCGGCGAACGGCAGCTGCTCGCCCTCGCGGCCGTCCTCGCCGTTAATCCCGCCGTGCTGGTCCTCGACGAGCCTTCGACGCTGCTGGACCTGCGCAACCGGGAGCTGCTTAGGCGGACCCTTGCGGGCCTGGAGCAGCAGATCATCATGTCCACCCACGATCTCGACCTTGCCCTCGAAGCGGACCGCACCTTGGTGGTGGATTGCGGACGGATAGTGTTCGACGGCGGAGCAGCCGCCGCCGTCGAACACTACCGCGCGCTTTGCGCAGGGGCACCGGTGCCCGGCGACGTCCGCGGCATCGCCGCCGCATCCCCTCAAGGCACGGTGCAGGCGAAGTGAGGGGCCACGGTGTCCTGATCCCCAACTATGTGCGGGGCGACTCGATCGTCCACCGCACTCCCCTGTGGCTCAAGTTCCTGCTGGTTGCCGGCTGCGGCCTGGCGTCCTTCCTGATCGTGGACTGGCTTGTCTCGGCAGCGGTCCTCGCCGTGATGTGCGGACTCTTCCTGCTGAGCGGTGCGGGGTTCCGACGGCTCGCGCGCTCCGTGTGGCTCGTGGCGCCCATCCTCCTTGCTATCGGCGCCGTCCAATGGTGGCAGCTGGGCGGCCCCGTTGCCGCGCGGATTGTGCTCAATGTGCTTGTTTGCGTCGTCGCGGCATCGGTACTTACGGTCACGACTCCGGTGCAGGCACTGCTGGACGGTGTGGTTGCCCTGTCCAGGCCCTTCAAGCGTTTCGGGGCGGACCCTGAGCGCTTCGCGCTGACCATCGCCATTATGCTGCGCAGCCTTCCGTTCATTGCCGGGGCATTCTCCGACGTCCGTGACTCCGCCTGCGCGCGGGGGCTTGAGCGCAATCCCCGCGCCTTGGTCTTGCCGGTATTCATCACCACGGTTGCCTATGCGCGGCAGACCGGCGACGCCCTGGCCGCACGCGGCCTTGGCGACGCAGAAGACTAATCTCCCTGCAACCGCGAGTACCGGAACATTGCCGCCGTGCCCATCCCGCCTGCGATGCTGATCATCGCCAGCGCCAAACTCTCCCGGCCCGGTTGCTCTTCGGCAATTCTGCGGGCCTGGGCCAGTAGCCGCGTCACCAGGACAGCCCCCGACGCACCATAGGCGTGTCCCAAGGCCAGCGCTCCGCCGTCAAGGTTCGCCCGTTCCGGTTCCACTCCCAGCGCGTCAAGGCAGGCGAGCGTCTGCGAAGCGAATGCCTCGTTGAATTCCACGAGGTCCAGTTTTCCGGATTCAAGATCCAGCTCGGCCAGCAACTGTTTGGCCGCCACTGAAGCTCCGATACCCAGCAGTTCCGGGTCCACGCCTGCAGTGTCGCAACCCAGGACGAGCAATCCGTCGGCGGCACCAAGTCGCCGTGCCCGCTCCAGTGAAGTGATAACGACGGCGGAGGCCGCATCGGCGTCGAAGCACGAGTTTCCGGCCGTCACAGTGCCGCCCGGTACGAATGCGGGCGGGAAGCGGGCCATGAGTCCGGCCCCGAGGGACGCGCGTGGTCCGTCATCCGCCTGCACCACGGCGCCCCCGGCTTCCAAGGGAACAATTTCCGGGGCGAATACGCCCGCCGCGGTGGCAGCAACCGCACGCTGGTGACTCCGTACGGCGAAATCGTCCTGGCGTTCGCGGCTGACGAAGAGTTCCCGCGCCACATTTTCGGCAGCTACCCCCATATCCGGGTCCCCGAACTCGGGCGGCACAAAGGTGGCGCGCGTGTAGAAGTCCGGCTCGCCGTCGGGGTCTTGGTTTCGCCTGGCACGCAGCGGGGCAGTACTGATGCTCTCCACTCCCCCGGCCAGGAAGACGCCGTTGCCGCCGGCGGCCACGAGCCGGGAGGCCAGGGCGATGGCGTCGAGTCCGGAACCGCATTGCCGGTCCACCGTCAGCCCGGGAACCCCGACAGGCAGTCCCGCGCGCAATGCGGCATACCGGGCCAGGTTTCCGCCTCCGCCCACCGCATTGCCGATCACGACGTCGCTGACGTCCGAGCCGGCAACACCGGTGGCTGCCAGGAGTGAGCGCAGGACCGGGGAGAGGAGTTCCTCGGCTCGAAGCGACTTCAATTGTCCGTTCGCCCGGCAAATAGGTGTGCGCAGGGCGGCAATGATCACCGGCTGGCGCGAAGGGTCCAGACCTGTGCCCGGCTCGCGGCTAGGCAAGGGGTTGCGCCCGCGGATCGTTGTTCTCAATCCAGTCGAGCAACATCTGGCGGCTGACCTTCCCGCGGTCCGTCACGGGCAATTCGGACAGCGTGAAATACCGCTGGGGTCGCTTGTCCCGTGCGAGCAAACCGTCCAGGCCCGTCTTCACTTGGGTTGCCGTCACCGAACCGTAGGCGGGGACGATTCCTGCGACAACTTTCTGGCCGCGGACTTCATCCAGCATTCCGGCCGCAACGGCCGCCGAGACCCCGGGGACCGATGCGAGGGCGAGTTCCACCTCGTGGGGATAGACGTTCCGCCCGGAGGTGATGATCATGTCGGACCGACGCCCCAGGATATGCAGGACACCGGAGTCCACGTAGCCCTGGTCCCCCACCGTGTACCAACCGTCGAAGCACCGCAGCGCCTGGCCGTCGTCGCCCCACAGATACCCGTTGCTGACCATGCCGGAGCGGACGCAGATGTTCCCGTCGGCACCTTCGGGCCGCTCCGCGCCGTCGTCGTCCATGATCTTGAGTTCGACGCCGGGAAACGGTCCGCCGATTCCGGTGCCGCCGGCGTCGAGCGGTTCGCCGGCAGCAAGGCGCGTTCCGGAAACGAAACTGAGCTCGGACGCACCGTAGTACTCGAAAATTGCCGCATTGGGCGCCCAACGTCTGGCGGCCTCAAGGGTGCGGGCGTCGAGCTTCGAGCCTGCACAGATGATGCTCCGGACGCCGGATGCGTCCACGCCTCCGGTCAGTCCGCGCTCGCTCAACAGGCGCAGCATGGTGGGCACGAGGACCAGGCGTGTGATGCCGTCGTAAGCGATGGCTGCGTGGACATCGCCGACGTCGAAGGTTTCCATGGTGTGGAAGGCCGCTCCGGCGTACAGGCATTCGGACAGGGCGTAAAGGTTCAAGCTCGCGGCCAGCGGTCCGGGCGCGAGAGTCCTGTCCTCCGGTGTCAGCCCGAAGAATTCGATGGAGGCGTCAAACGAGACCTGCCACGAACGCCGTGAACGGGTGAAGGCTTTGGGTACGGACGTGGTTCCGGAGGTCAGGCCGATCAGGAAGGTGGTGTCCGGATGGCCGTCGGACAGCTCGTCGCCATCGCCAAGTCCGCGGCCTGCGGCGGGACCCTGGGCGATGGTGGGCCCGGCTTGTCCGATCCTCTCCGCGACCTCATCGATCATGGTCCGCGGCCACAACGGGTCGAGTACGGCGCAGCGCCGATCGCCGGCCACGGCGGCCGTGTAGGCCACCACGAAGTCCAGGGAATTGGGCGCGGCGAGTACCGTCGTCGCGGCCGTCTCCCCGAGACGCAAGGTTGCGGCGTCCCGAAGGTCAGCCCAGTTGAGCCGTTTACCGCCAACGACGACGGCAGTGTCGTCGGGGCGTTCATCGGCCCAGAGCTGAAGTTTATCCAGGAAAGGCATCATCGAATTTTAGCCCCTGGCGCAGGTCCGGGCCCTTCTGTGACGCCTATCGCTCCGCACCGACCCCCCTCGCCTCACAAGTTCGGCCAGGGAACCCTGCCGGCGTGGGCCCAGCGCACTTTTGGGTACGACGACGGCCGGTCACCTTCGCGTTGGAAGTTGACCGGCCGTCGTCGTACTGCTAGATGTTGAAGCCGAGGGCCCGCATCTGGTCTTTGCCGTCGTCCGTGATCCGCTCGGGACCCCACGGCGGCATCCATACCCAGTTGAGGCGCCAGTCGTCCACGATGCCGTCGAGCGACTGGCCGACTTGCTCTTCAAGGACGTCCGTCAGCGGGCAGGCCGCCGTCGTCAACGTCATGTCGATGAGCAGGGCGCCGTCCTCTTCCGAGTACTTCAGACCGTAGAGCAGCCCAAGGTCCACCACGTTGACACCGAGTTCCGGGTCAATGACATCTTTGAGCGCCTCCTCGACGTCCTCGAGGCTGGTGCGAGCCGCTTTGATTTCGGTCATGGCGGGAGTCCTAACTAGGCCTGTGCTGCTGCGGCAGCAGCGATGGTGGCTGCGCCGGCGCCCGTGGCGTAACGGTCGTAGCCTTCTTCTTCGAGGCGGTCGGCCAGTTCAGGGCCGCCCTCTTCGACAACCTGGCCATCAACAAACACGTGGACGAAGTCCGGCTTGATGTAGCGCAGGATGCGGGTGTAGTGGGTGATGAGCAAAGTACCCATGTTGCCCGTGGCGTGGGCGCGGTTGACGCCCTCGGAGACGACCTTGAGCGCGTCGACGTCCAGGCCGGAGTCGGTCTCGTCAAGCACGGCGAACTTGGGCTTGAAGAGTTCGAGCTGGAGGATCTCCACGCGCTTCTTCTCGCCGCCGGAGAAGCCCTCGTTGACGTTGCGCTGTGCGAAGTCGGCGTCGATACGCAGCTGCTGCATGGCCGCCTTGACGTCCTTGGTCCAGGTGCGGAGGGCGGGAGCTTCGCCGTCGATTGCCGTCTTGGCGGTGCGCAGGAAGTTGGTCATGGTGACGCCCGGAACCTCTACGGGGTACTGCATGGCCAGGAAGACGCCTGCACGGGCGCGCTGGTCAACGCTCATGGCCAAGACGTCTTCGCCGTCGAGCGTGATGGTGCCCCTCGTGACGTTGTAGCGCGGGTGGCCGGCAATGGTGGAGGCCAGGGTGGACTTGCCCGAACCGTTGGGGCCCATGATTGCGTGGGTCTCGCCGGTCTTGATGGTCAGGCTGACGCCCTTCAGGATCTCCTTGGTGCCCTGCTCCGTCTCGATGCTGACGTGCAGGTCCTTGATCTCAAGAGTAGACATGCTCTTCTTTCTTTCGTAAGTCTTCAGGCACTTGGCGCTCAGTAGTTCTGTACTGAGGCGCCGTTCACAACGTTGGTCACGTCCACGTAGACGTCGTCACCATCGAGGGTGACGGCGAAGACGGGGACGGGGTCATAGGCAGGGAGCTGCAAGGGCTGTCCGGTGCGGAGATCGAACTGGGAGCCGTGGCCCCAGCATTCGATCGCGCAGCCTTCGATTTCACCCTCGGCGAGCGAAATGTCGGCATGCGAGCAGGTGTCGCCGATGGCGTGGATCTGTCCCATCGAGTCCTTGACGATGGCTACGGGGTAGTCATCGATCAGGATGCGCAGCGCCTGCTTGACCTGGATCTCGTTGGCGTTGCATACCAGTTCGCCTTGTGGCTGTTCGCTCATAGTCTGTTTTCCCTGCTTGGCTTGTATTAGTTGTCGCTCGCGGCGAGCTCGCGCTCAACAGCTTCGGTCAGGCGCTCTTCGAGTTCCGGTACCTTGATCTGCTGGATGATCTCGTTGAGGAAGCCACGGACCACCAAACGGCGGGCTACGTCTTCAGGGATGCCGCGTGCCATGAGGTAGAACAAGTGTTCGTCATCGAAGCGGCCGGTGGCGCTGGCGTGGCCGGCACCCTCGATCAGGCCGGTTTCGATTTCCAGGTTCGGCACGGAGTCCGCGCGTGCACCGTCCGTGAGGACGAGGTTGCGGTTGGCCTCGTAAGAGTCGGTGCCTTCTGCTTCCTTGCGGATCAGGACGTCGCCCACCCACACGGTGTGTGCGTTGCGGCCCTGCAGGGCACCCTTGTACAGCACGCGGGACTTGCAGTTGGCTACAGCGTGGTCAACAAACAGGCGCTGCTCGAGGTGCTGGCCGGCGTCGGCGAAGTACAAGCCGAACATCTCGGCTTCCGCGCCGGGAGCCGTGAAGCGGGTGGACGGAGTCATGCGCACGACGTCGCCGCCGAGGCTGACCACGATGTGCTTGAACTTGGCGTCACGGCCCAGCTTGGCTTGCTGCGACGAGGCGTGAACGGCGTCGTCGTTCCATTCCTGGAGCGAGATGACCGTCAGGTCGGCACCGTCTTCGACGAGGATTTCGACATTCTCCGAAACGATCGCACTGCCCTGGTGGTCCAGGACGATCCGGGACTTGGAGAAGCGGCCTGCCACGATCACGATGTGCTGGGCGGAAGCTTCAGTGGAGGTGCCGGTCAGCAGGACGGACACTTCGCCGTCGAGCTGGAGCTCGGCGGGCACCGTGATGACGGTGGCCTCGGTGAAGTTCTCCCAAGCGTTGGCGGACACACGGTCCTCCGGGATGGCCGCCGAGCCGATGCGGACGTCGTCCCGCCCCACGGTCTCGACGACGACGCCCTCCGGGGCGGTAACGGCGACGGACGGTGCCGAACCGGAGAGGACCTCGTTGTGAAGGCCGCGAAGCCGCTTGAGCGGGGTGAAGCGCCAGTCCTCTTCCAGCCCGGTGAGGGGCTTGAAGTCGGCCAGTTTGTACGAGGTCAGCCGACCTGCGCGCGAACTGTCCGGAATTCCAACGCCGCCGCCGTGGGAGTGGCTCTTGGCCGAAGCGCCCGCGAGCGGTCCGGCCGAAGGTGCCTGTTCCGATGTCTTTTCCGAGGTGGAAGACGTGTTGGTACCGGTGTTGACCGGCGAGAGGTTCTCGCCCTCTTCGGTGAAACCGTCGATAAACGGCTTTGCCGATGGCGCGCCGATGCGGGCCTTTTCAGTAGTGATTTCAGTCATTGCTAACCGACGGATCCTTCCATCTGCAGTTCAATCAGGCGGTTGAGTTCAAGGGCGTATTCCATAGGCAACTCGCGGGCAATCGGCTCAATGAAGCCGCGCACGATCATGGCCATGGCCTCGTCCTCGGGCATACCGCGTGACATCAGATAGAAGAGCTGCTCCTCACTGACTCGGGAAACGGTGGCCTCGTGACCCATCACCACGTCATCCTCGCGGATGTCGATGTAGGGATAGGTATCGGAACGGGAAATGGTGTCTACCAACAAGGCGTCACAACGCACGGTGTTGGCGGAGTGCTTGGCGCCTTCGCGGACCTGGACCAGGCCCCGGTAAGCTGCACGACCGCCGCCGCGGGCAACGGACTTGGAAATGATGGAGCTCTTGGTGTTCGGCGCAATGTGGACCATCTTCGAGCCGGTGTCCTGGTGCTGGCCTTCGCCGGCGAAGGCGATGGACAGGGTCTCGCCCTTGGCGTGCTCGCCGACCAGGTAGACAGCCGGGTACTTCATGGTCACCTTCGAGCCGATGTTGCCATCGATCCATTCCATGGTGGCGCCTTCTTCGCAGATGGCGCGCTTGGTAACCAGGTTGTACACGTTCGTAGACCAGTTCTGGATGGTCGTGTAACGGACGCGGGCGCCCTTCTTCACGATGATTTCCACCACGGCGGAGTGCAACGAGTCCGAAGTGTAGATCGGAGCGGTGCAGCCTTCGATGTAGTGGACGTAGGAGTCCTCGTCCGCGATGATCAGGGTGCGCTCGAACTGGCCCATGTTCTCGGTGTTGATGCGGAAGTAGGCCTGCAGCGGGATGTCCACGTGGACGCCCTTGGGGACGTACACGAAGGAACCGCCGGACCATACGGCCGTGTTCAGCGACGCGAACTTGTTGTCGCCCACCGGAATGATGGTACCGAAGTACTCCTGGAAGATCTCCGGGTGCTCGCGGAGCGCGGTGTCGGTGTCCAGGAAGATCACGCCCTGCTTTTCCAGGTCCTCGCGGATCTGGTGGTACACAACCTCGGACTCGTACTGCGCGGCCACACCGGACACAAGGCGGCTACGCTCGGCTTCCGGGATGCCCAGCTTCTCGTAGGTGTTGCGGATGTCCTCGGGGAGGTCTTCCCACGTGGCAGCCTGTTTCTCCGTGGAGCGCACGAAGTACTTGATGTTGTCGAAGTCAATGCCGGAGAGGTCTGCACCCCACGTGGGCATAGGCTTGCGGTCGAAGTACTTCAAGCCCTTCAGGCGAAGGTCCAGCATCCATTGCGGCTCACTCTTCTTGGCCGAAATGTCGCGGACTACGTCTTCGTTGAGACCACGGCGTGCGTTGGCACCGACGTCGTTCTTGTCAGCCCATCCGTACTCGTAGTTACCAATACCGTGCAGCTCGGGATTCTTCTCCAGAATCTCCGAGATCACAGCACCGTCAGCTAGCGCTTTCTCTGCTGTTCCTTCAGCTAATTGACCCGTCATCACGGCCTTTCTTACTGATTGTTGGATTCGACATGGGGCGCGGACGGCAGCTTCGGAAACCCGAGGGCCTCCTTGGCGGCTGGCCTGCCGGTAGGAATATGGGTGGTGCAGACATGCCCGCCCTGCGCGAGGGTGGAGAGCCTGCGGACATCGACGCCGACCAAACGGGAAAACAGTTCGGTTTCAGTGTCGCAAAAAACGGGAAATTCCGCGGCGAGCTGCTGGATGGGGCAATGACCCTGGCACAGCTGGACGCTCGAGAGCGAAGCGGGCAACGGCGCCTTGGTCTCAATCGACGCAGCCGACGCGACGTATCCGTCCCTGCTCAGCGCCTTGGACAGGGCCACAGCGCGGGCTGCGATGTCGGAACCCGCCCGGTCGACTTCGGGTGCGTAGCGCTGTTCCATCTCGGCGAAGCGCCCTACTGCATAGTCCCTCACAGCTTCTTCGCCTGCAAGGTCCCGCAGCCGCCGCAACGCGGAACTGGCAATATTCAGGTAGTCATCCCCGAGCTTCGACTGCCCTTGGGAGCTGAGGACATAGCGACGGGCCGGCCGGCCTGCGCCGGCACCCGCCTTCGCGACGCGTTTTACCTCGATGACCCCGGCACGCTGAAGGTGATCCAGGTGCCGGCGGACAGCTGCAGGGGTGAAGCCCAGCATGTCGCCAAGTTCAGCCGCGCTGACGGGGCCGTGCTCCAACACCGCGTTGAGAACACGGTCCCGGGTGCGGTCTTCCGCATCAGCCACGCCGACGGCTGTGCCACCGGGCACAGGCACCACCGCGCTGTGCCTTGCGGGCACGGAAACAGAACTCCTCATGGAATACACAACACAATCATGTCGTAATTTAGTCCGAGCATCCAGTAAGGCAAGGCTGGCCTGCGGCACCTTGCCCGCCGCACCCCTACTACTTCACGTAGAATACTTTGGTGCGATCTCCCGAATCCCCTGTCCTCACCATCGATGGACTCATCAAGGACGTTGGCCCGCTGGCTTCCCTTGACGGCAAGATGCTCCGGGTAGTCAGCGGCCTGTCAATGTTCGCAGAACGCGGCCAGATCACGGCCTTGCTGGGTGCCAACGGCGCGGGCAAGACAACAACGCTCGAATGCGCGCAAGGCCTTCAAAAACGTACCGGTGGCCGCATCGCGCTCCTCGGCGAAGACCCTGACATGGCCGGCGCGAACCTTCGTTCGCGCGTCGGCGTGATGCTGCAGGACGGCGGCCTCCCGCCGTCGGCCCGTCCCATCCCCTTGCTTCGGCACATTGCGGGCATGTACCGGAATCCCCTTCCCCTCGACGAACTCGTGGAGCGCTTGGGCATCGACACCTTCAGCCGTACCGGCGTCCGCCGCTTGTCCGGCGGCCAAAAGCAACGGCTCTCGCTTGCGGCCGCCCTGATCGGCAATCCAGAAGTCTTGTTCCTGGACGAGCCCAGCGCGGGACTGGATCCCCAGTCCCGCCAAATCGTCTTTGAGCTCATCGCCGAACTGCGGGACGCCGGCATGGGCATCATCCTCACCACGCACCTCATGGATGACGCCCAGAGGCTTGCGGACTATGTCTACATCATCGACGCCGGCCGCAACGTCGCTGAGGGCACCGTCGCCGACTTGTTGAGCCACGGCCACGAGGCCATGGACGGGGTGACTGAACGCACCCTGTTCTTTGATGCCCCGGCCGGCTTGGATATTGCAGCGGCCGTCGGCAACGAACTGACCATCACCGAAAGCCGGGCGGGCAGCTACGCGATCGCAGGCACCCTGACGCCGCAACACCTGGCGAAACTCACGGCCTGGTGGGCCGAGAAGGGCATCATGCCGGCGTCCCTCCGCTTGGAGGCACGCAGCTTGGAAGACGTTTTCCTGGACATTTCCGGAAGGGACATCCGATGACCAACGTAGCCCCCGCGCTCAGCACACCGCATGCCGGACCGGCACCCTTGATGCGCAGGATCCTGCTGCAGGGCCGCTACGAAACCTTGACCATGATCCGGAACGGGGAGCAGCTGATCCTCGCGGTGATCATGCCTTTGCTGGCCTTGGTGGGACTCACCGTCACGCCGCTGCTCGACGGCCTGGGCGCCAACCGGGTGGACATCGCAACCCCGGGCGTTCTCGCACTGTGTGCCATGTCCACGGCATTCACCGGCCAAGGCATCGCCACGGGCTTCGACCGCCGCTACGGCGTGCTCCGCTTCCTCTCGACCACTCCCCTTGGCCGGACCGGCCTCATCGCCGGCAAGATCATCGCCGTCCTGGCCGTCTTGGTCCTCCAAGTCCTGGTCATCGGCGCCGTGGCCGCGTTGCTGGGCTGGCATCCGCGTCCCGAAGGATGGCTTCCCGGCCTGGGCCTGCTGGTTCTCGGTGCTGCAGCCTTCACTGCGCTCGGGCTCCTGGTTGCCGGCACCGTCAGGCCGGAAGCAACCCTCGCCATCACAAACCTGCTCTGGATCCTGCTGGGCGCCCTCGGCGGAATCGTGGTTCCTGCCGAGCGTTTGCCGGATCTGGCGCAGAACATCGTGCACTTCCTGCCCTCGGGAGCCCTGGGACAGTCACTCAGGGACGCTTTCCTCCATGGCAGCGTCTCCCTGCCCTACGTTCTTGTGCTGCTGCTGTGGACCATTGTCCCTGGCGCGGCCGCCGTCCGCTGGTTCAAATGGAACTGAGCGTCCCGTTGGGGAACCGAACCGTCAGCGTATTGAGTACCGAGAATTGAGAAAACTGTGAGCACGGCTTCCCGCCTCCCGAAGTCCATCCAGCAGTTGACCGCTAAACTGCCCACGGAAGTCAACAGCACCGTCCGCAGGCTGGCGATGTTGTCCCTGATCGGCCAGGTGGTCCTGGTGGTCACTGGCGGCGCGGTCCGGCTGACATCCTCAGGGCTCGGGTGCCCGACATGGCCACGCTGCACCAGCGGTTCCCTTGTGAACACTCCGGAGATGGGCATCCACGGCTTCATCGAATTCGGCAACCGCATGCTGACGTTCGCCTTGGCGGCTGTCGCCGTCCTGATGCTGGTGTATTTGTGGAACCTCCGCAAGGAACGCCGCGACCTTTTCCTTCTCGCTGTGGGCCTGCTCGCCAGCATTCCGGCACAGGCCATCATCGGCGGCATCACCGTGCTGTCCAATCTGAACCCCTGGGTTGTCGGACTGCACTTCCTGGTTTCCATGGCCCTGGTTGTGTTCTCCACGCTCCTGGTCAACCGCGCCTATGACCGGACCGGCCGCTTCATGAACCGGCCGTTGGCACCGATTCCGGGCGCCATGGGCCCTGTCATGACCGCCGTCGCGTTCTTCTCGGCAGTCGCTGTGTGCCTCGGCGTCGTCGTGACTGGCGCAGGACCCCACGCCGGGGACGCCAACGCGCCGCGCAACGACCTCGACTGGGACCTCTTCTCGCACATCCACGCAGTGCCGGCGTACCTCATCACGGCCGGAGCCGTTTTCGCCGTCTACTTCGTCCTGCGCAAGGGAATTACCGGCCCGTTCCGCACGGCGGCGCTGCTGCTGCTCGCCGTGACGGTCCTGCAGGCGGTCATCGGCTTTGCCCAGTACTACAACGGCATCCCCGCCCTCCTGGTAGGCGCCCACATGTTGGGTGCCGCCCTGCTTATGAGTGCTGCCACGAACGCGGCGGATGTGGCACGGTTCAGCCCGAAACTCTAGCCCTGGCGGCTGCTCGCCGCCGCGTAGGCCAAAGGGAAGACCCTCCTTCACGTCATGGGACGTGCAGGAGGGTCTTCTGTTTTACCCCTATAAGTGAGCGGGCGTTGGGGAAAAGGGCGCCATAAGTGAGCGGGCGTCGGAGAACCGAAGCCGTCAACCGCCGACGATCGGGGAACCGATGAACGGATCCACCGCGAGGGCAATGAAGAGAAGCGTCAAATAGCTGATGGAGCCGTGGAAGACCTTCATGGCTCCCTTGTTCGAGACGTCGCCGCCCTGCGCCCGGCTATAGAGGGCATGGGACTCATACAGGAACCAGGCGCCCGCAAGGACGGCGGCGATGGTGTACACCCAGCCCGCGCGGCCAACCGGCACCAAAAGCAGCGAGCAAACCACCATGGCCCAGGCGTACAGGACCACCTGGACAGAAACCACCTTGGCGCCGGCGATGGCACCGAGCATGGGGACGTTGGCGTTGCGGTAGTCCTCGCCGTACCGCATGGACAGCGGCCAGTAGTGCGGAGGAGTCCACAGGAAGATCACCATGAAAAGCACGACGGCGGGCCACTCGACGGTGTTTGTCACGGCCGCCCAGGCGATCAGCACCGGGAAACAGCCGGCCGCGCCGCCCCATACGATGTTCTGTGCGGTGCGGCGCTTGAGGATCATCGTGTAGATGACAACGTAGAAAACAATCGCACCAAGGCCGAGCCAAGCCGAAAGCGGGTTGGCCCCGAACCACAGGATGGCGATGGAGGCAGCGCCAAGGATCCACGCAAAGACAAGTGCTTCGCGCGGGGTGACTTCGCCCGTCACGAGGGGCCGCTTTTCGGTGCGGTGCATCAACTTATCGATGTCGCGGTCGATGTAACAGTTGAAGACCCCTGCGCTGCCGGCTGCGAAGGCGCCGCCCACCAACGTGGCCAGGATCAAGCCGATGGAGGGGAAGCCCCGTTCCGCGAAGATCATGGTGGGCAAGGTGCTGACCAGCAGCAACTCGATCACGCGGGGTTTGGTCAGTGCCAGATACGCCTTGAACTTACGGGACATTCCGCGCTTCCCCACAGCCGGGGAAGCATTGAGGGGCGTATCTGTTGTGCTCACGTTGGCAGTCACTCTGTTCTTTGCTGGTGTTGTCAAGGCGGGTTTCTCGCGGCGGCGGCACCTCGCTTCGGCCTCCAGATATCATACCGTGGCCTGTCCGACGCCACGGCACCGGCGAACTTTCCTGTGTTTCCGAAAGTTCACCGGCACTTTGCCGTCGAGGTGATTCATAAAACGGAATATGCGTCCATTTTTTGAGATTCCCGCCATTCAGGGCGGCGAACCGGGCTAAGCTGTCTGCAGATCAGCTCACGCAGGTTTCCGAGAAAGCGTATTCTCAGATTTGCATGTCTGGATGAAAGATCAACGTTTCAATGGTGAACGGCTGGTAGGAACTTCGCAGCGGGCGCCATCCTGTGCCCGAGGTTTGCCATGTGCCGTCACCAGCCGTCAGCACAGAGAGGGGCTCGGTTTACGTGCCACATTTGGAAGAGCAAGAACTGACTTGGACAAGCCTGGACCAGCGCGCCGTGGACACCGTCCGCGTTTTGGCCGCTGACGCCGTCGAGAAGGTCGGCAACGGTCACCCCGGCACGGCCATGAGCCTTGCACCGGCCGCCTACCTGCTGTTCCAGAAGCTGATGCGCCACGACCCGAAGCACCCGGACTGGATCGGCCGTGACCGGTTCATCCTGTCCCCCGGACACACATCGCTGACCCTGTACATCCAGCTGTTCCTTTCCGGCTACGGCCTGGAGCTGAAGGACCTCGAGGCCTTGCGCACCTGGGGTTCGCTGACCCCCGGCCACCCGGAATACAAGCACACCGCCGGCGTCGAGATCACCACCGGCCCGCTGGGCCAGGGCCTGGCCTCCTCGGTGGGCTTCGCCTACTCGCAGCGCCGCCAACGCGGTCTGTTCGACGCCGACGCCCCCGCCGGCGAGAGCCCGTTCGACCACACCATCTGGGTCATTGCCTCCGACGGCGACCTCCAGGAAGGCGTCACCTCGGAAGCTTCTTCCCTGGCCGGGCACCAGGAACTGGGCAACCTCGTGGTGATCTACGACGAGAACCACATCTCCATCGAAGACGACACCGACGTCGCGTTCACCGAAGACGTGCTCAAGCGCTACGAGGCCTACGGCTGGCACACCCAGCGCGTGGACTGGACCAAGACCGGCGAATACGTCGAAGACGTCCAGGAACTCTACGGCGCCCTGCTCGCCGCGAAGGCCGAAACCAGCAAGCCGTCCATCATCTCGCTGCGCACCATCATCGGCTACCCGGCCCCCAAGAAGCAGAACACCGGCAAGATCCACGGTTCCGCCCTCGGCGCCGAGGAAGTCGCGGCCCTCAAGGAAGTCCTGGGCTTCGACCCCGAGCGATCCTTCCAGGTTGACGAGGACGTCCTGGCACATGCCCGTGCCGTCGTCGAACGCGGAGCAGCCGAGCGCACCGAATGGCAGGCATCCTTCGAAGCGTGGCAGACCGCCAACCCGGAGGGAGCGGCACTGCTTGAGCGCATCGAGGCCAAGAAGCTTCCTGTCGAGCTCGACGCCGCGCTGCCGGTGTTCGAAGCAGGCAAGGACGTTTCCACCCGCGCCGCTTCCGGCAAGGTCCTGAACGCGATCGGCCCGGTCCTTCCGGAACTGTGGGGCGGTTCGGCCGACCTCGCCGAGTCCAACAACACCACCATCGAGGGATCACCGTCGTTCATTCCGGCCTCGCGCTCCACCGGCGCCTGGAAGGGCAACCCGTACGGCCGGGTGCTGCACTTCGGTATCCGCGAGCACGCCGCGGCTTCGATCGTGAACGGCATCTCCTTGCACGGCCGGACCCGGGCGTTCTCCGGCACGTTCCTGATCTTCAGTGACTACCAGCGTCCCGCGATCCGCCTCGGTGCCCTCATGGGTGTTCCGTCGCTGTACGTCTGGACCCACGACTCCATCGGCCTGGGCGAAGACGGCCCCACCCACCAGCCGGTGGAACAGCTCTCCACCCTGCGCGCCATCCCGGGCCTGGACGTTGTCCGTCCCGGCGACGCCAACGAGGTTGCCGCAGCATGGAAGACCATGCTGGAGAACCACGAGAACCCGGCAGGCATCGTGCTGACCCGCCAGAACATCCCGACGTACGCACGCGGCGAGGGCATTGCCGAGGGTGACGCCTTCGGCTCCACCGCAGGCGTCGCAAAGGGCGGCTACGTCCTGGCAGAGGCTTCGAAGGACGGCGCCACGGTCCCGGCCCAGGTCATCCTGATCGGCACCGGTTCCGAGGTCCAGCTCGCGGTGAACGCCCGCGAAGCGCTCCAGGCCGAAGGCATCGCCACCCGCGTCGTCTCCATGCCGTGCGTCGAGTGGTTCAACAAGCAGGACTCCGCGTACCGCGAGTCCGTGCTCCCGGCCGCCGTCAAGGCCCGCGTCTCGGTCGAAGCCGGCCTGGCACTGGGCTGGAAGGAATTCGTCGGCGACGCCGGACGCTCCATCAGCCTCGAGCACTTCGGCGCCTCGGCAGACTACAAGCGCCTCTTCAAGGAGTTCGGCATCACGGCAGAAGCAGTCGCCGCCGCCGCCAAGGACTCCCTCGCGGGTCTCAGCAGCTGAAAACGCGTCTGAGACGAATCCGACTGCAACGAACAGATTTCCAAGGAGATTAAAGAAATGACTACGACTCCCACCCAGCAGCTTTCCGACGCCGGTGTGTCCATCTGGCTTGACGACCTTTCCCGGGAACGCCTTTCCAGCGGAAGCCTGCAGAAGCTCATCGACGAGAAGAACGTGGTTGGTGTGACCACCAATCCGTCCATCTTCCACGCCGCCATCACCGCCGGCAGCGACTATGACGCCGTGATCGCCGAAGAGGCTGCCAAGGGCGCAACCGTTGAAGAGACTGTCTTCGAGATCACCACCACCGACGTCGCCGATGCCTGCGACCTCTTCGCCCCGGTCGCGGCAGCGAGCAAAGGCGTCGACGGCCGCGTCTCCATCGAGGTGGACCCCCGCCTGGCGTGGGACACCGAAGGCACCATCGCCGAGGCCAAGCACCTGTACAAGAAGGTCAACAAGGACAACGTCCACATCAAGATCCCGGCAACCCTTGAAGGCCTTGCCGCCATCACGGCAACCCTGGCGGAGGGCATCAGCGTCAACGTGACCCTGATCTTCTCCCTGGAGCGCTACCGCGCCGTCATCAACGCTTTCCAGTCCGGCCTGGAGCTGGCCAAGGAAAACGGCCACGACCTTTCCAAGATCCACTCGGTGGCGTCGTTCTTCGTTTCCCGCGTGGACTCCGAGATCGACAAGCGCCTCAATGCCCTCGGCACCGACGAAGCGAAGGCCCTCAAGGGCAAGGCAGGCGTTGCCAATGCCCGCCTGGCCTACCAGGTCTACGAAGAGCTGTTCTCCACCGAGCGCTGGGCAGTCCTGGCCGAAGCCGGCGCGCTGCCGCAGCGTCCGCTGTGGGCCTCGACCGGCGTGAAGGACCCGGCCTACCCGGACACCCTGTACGTGACCGAGCTGGTCGCCGCCGGCGTCGTCAACACCATGCCGGAAAAGACCCTCGACGCCACGTTCGACCACGGCGTAGTCACCGGTGACACGGTCTCCGGCACCTACGAGGAAGCAAACAGCGTCCTCAACGCACTGGAAGGCCTGGGCATTTCCTACAACGACGTCGTCGCAATCCTCGAATCCGAGGGCCTGGACAAGTTCGTCGCCAGCTGGAAGGAACTTCTGGCCGACGTCGAAGGCGCCCTCGCCTCTGCACGGAAGGCTTCCTAACCCACATGAGCACTCTCAGCTACGACGCCAGCGGTGCTGCGCAGCAGGCCATCGAGCAGCACATCCCGGCACTTGTCGAAGACCGGATTGCCACGAGGATTTTCGCGAAGGACCACACGCTGTGGGGTCCGGATGCCGAATCCGAATCCGCCATCCGTCTCGGATGGGTGGAAGCGGCAACCGTTTCCCAGCCCTTGGTCGAAGGAATCCTGGAACTCCGGGATGCCCTCCGGGCCGAAGGCGTCTCCCGCATTGTCCTGTGTGGCATGGGCGGCTCTTCCCTTGCCCCCGAGGTCATTGCCGGCACCGCTGGCGTCGAGCTGACCGTGCTGGACAGCACAGACCCCGAACAGGTGGGTGCTGCCCTCGCGGACCGCCTGGCCGAGACCGCAATCGTGGTCTCTTCCAAGTCAGGTTCCACCGTGGAAACCGACTCACAGCGACGGGTATTCGAGCAGGCCTTCACCGACGCCGGCATCGATGCCAAGAGCCGCATCGTCATCGTGACCGATCCCGGTTCCCCGCTGGACAAAGCCTCCCGTGAAGCCGGCTACCGTGCGGTCTTCAATGCCGACCCGAACGTCGGCGGCCGCTTTTCGGCGCTGACGGCTTTCGGATTGGTCCCGAGTGGCCTCGCCGGAGTCGACATCCAGGCATTCCTGGATGAGGCGGAGGAAGCTGCGGAAATCCTCAACGAGGACTCCCCCGAAAACATCGGACTCCGGCTCGGTGCTGCGCTCGGCGGAACCACCCCGTTGCGCAACAAGATCGTCATCGTCGAGGACGGCTCCGGAATCGTTGGATTTGCGGACTGGGCCGAACAGCTCATCGCCGAGTCCACCGGCAAACTCGGCACGGGGGTCCTGCCGGTTGTTGCAGGTCCTTCCGCACCCGAGGTCAGCAGCGGCGCGGAAGACGTCCTCGTGATCCGCCTCGTCGGTGCGGAATCCGACGTCGAACTCGGCGAAAACGAGGCCGCCATCGCCGGCGGCCTGGCCACCCAGATGTTCGTCTGGGAATTCGCCACCTCGGTCGCAGGGCGCCTGCTCGGCATCAACCCCTTTGACCAGCCCGACGTCGAGGCAGCCAAGATTGCCGCACGCGGCCTCCTCGACGCCCGTCCCGAGCCGACGCCGGCGAACTTCGTCGACGGCGCGATCGAGGTCCGCGGGGGCGCGTGGCTCGGCGACGCGGCAACGGCCGCAGACGCCGTCAAGGCCCTCCTTGCTGAACTCGGCACGGACGGCTACCTGAGCGTCCAGGCATATTTCGACCGGATCGCGTACGCGCAGCTGGAAGGCATCCGCGACGAACTCGCCGGCCTCAGTGGCCGGCCGGTCACTTTCGGCTGGGGTCCGCGCTTCCTGCACTCCACCGGACAGTTCCACAAGGGCGGACCGGCCATCGGTTCGTTCCTGCAGGTTACGGCTTCCGCGACCGGCGATATCGCCATCCCGGAACGCCCGTTCACTTTCGGTCAGCTGATTGCAGCCCAGGCGGCCGGCGATGCCCAGGTTCTTGAGAACCACGGCCGTCCGGTCCTGCGGCTGCACCTCACGGATCGTGGAGCCGGCGTCGCCCAGCTCCAGGACATCGTCGCCGCACTGGCCGGCCAGGCCAGCGCGCTCGAAAGCTAAGGCACAAACCCAAACATGCCAGAAACTGAAATCGGTTACAGGTCCACCGGAAAGGCAAGCCACCGCAATCCCCTCCGGGATCCTCGGGACCGGCGCCTGAACCGCATCGCAGGGCCTTCATCATTGGTGTTCTTCGGAGTCACCGGCGACCTTGCCCGAAAGAAACTCATGCCGGCGGTTTATGACCTCGCCAACCGCGGGCTGTTGCCGCCGAGCTTCGCGCTCGTCGGCTTCGGCCGGCGGGACTGGAGCAACGAGGACTTCGCGGACGAGGTCAAGGAGAACGTCAAGGCGCACTCCCGCACCCCGTTCGACGACGCCGTCTGGAACCAGCTCTCCGAGGGCATCCGCTTTGTCCAGGGAGAGTTCGACGACGACCAGGCGTTCAAGCGCCTCAGCGCCACCCTTGACGAACTGGACGAGACCCGCGGCACCCGCGGGAATCACGGGTTCTACCTGTCCATTCCGCCCAAGGCCTTCGAGCAGGTCTGCCGCCAGCTGTCCAAGCACGGACTGGCGCAGGCCGGCGATGGCCAGTGGCGCCGGGTGGTCATCGAGAAGCCCTTCGGCCACGACCTGGAGTCCGCGCGCAAGCTCAACGACATCGTTGAGTCCGTCTTCCCGCCGGACGCGGTCTTCCGGATCGACCACTACCTGGGCAAGGAGACGGTGCAGAACATCCTGGCCCTGCGCTTCGCCAACCAGCTGTTCGAGCCGCTCTGGAACGCCAACTACGTGGACCACGTCCAGATCACCATGGCCGAGGACATCGGCACCGGTGGGCGGGCGGGATATTACGACGGCGTGGGCGCGGCCCGCGACGTCATCCAGAACCACCTCCTGCAGCTGCTGGCCCTGACGGCGATGGAGGAGCCCATCTCGTTCAACGCCGATGACCTGCGTGCCGAAAAGGAAAAGGTCCTGGCAGCGGTCAGGCTCCCCGAAGACCTGTCCACCCACTCGGCCCGCGGCCAGTTCACCGGCGGCTGGCAGGGCGGCGAGCTGGTGCAGGGTTACCTCGAGGAAGAGGGCATTCCGGCCGATTCCAAGACGGAAACCTTTGCGGCCATCCGCCTGGACATCAACACCCGGCGCTGGGCCGGGGCCCCGTTCTACCTGCGGGCCGGCAAACGGCTTGGCCGGCGCGTCACGGAAATCGCCGTGGTGTTCAAGCGGGCGCCCAACCTGCTCTTCCGCGGCCACGGCGAGGACGACTTCGGCCAGAATGCCGTGGTCATCCGCGTCCAGCCCGACGAGGGCGCGACCATCCGCTTCGGCTCCAAGGTCCCGGGCACGCAGATGGAAGTCCGCGATGTCACTATGGACTTCGGCTACGGACACTCCTTCACGGAGTCCAGCCCCGAGGCCTACGAACGCCTCATCCTGGACGTCCTGCTGGGCGAGCCTCCGCTCTTCCCGCGGCACCAGGAAGTCGAGGAGTCCTGGAAGATCCTGGACCCCTTCGAAGAATACTGGGCCGGACTCGACGAACAGCCCGAACCCTATGCCCCCGGCAGCTGGGGGCCGGCCTCGGCCGACGAGCTGCTTGCCCGCGACGGACGAACCTGGAGAAGGCCATGATCGTAGATCTTCCCGATACCACCACCTCCAAGATCTCCAAGAAGATCACCTCCCTGCGCGAGCAGGGAGGCGTGATCGCCCTCGGACGCGTCCTGACCCTCGTGGTCGTCACCAAGTCCGGTCTCGAGGAAGAAGCCATCGAGGCAGCCAACGAGGCCAGCCGGGAACACCCCTGCCGCATCATCGTCCTCGCGGACGCCGGGAGCGAAGCGCCCAACCGCCTCGACGCCCAGATCCGGGTGGGCGGGGACGCCGGAGCATCAGAAGTCATCGTGCTGCGCGGCTACGGCGAGCTCGCCAAGGAAAGCGAATCCCTCGTCGCGGCACTGCTCCTGCCCGACGCGCCGATCGTGGCCTGGTGGCCGCACGGAGCACCCGAGAACGCCTGCGAAACCTCCATCGGACGCATCGCGCACAGGCGCATCACGGACTCCGCCAACGAGGCCGACCCCGCTGCAGCACTGGCCCGGATCCGGAAAACCTACCGGGCAGGCGATACTGACCTCGCCTGGACCCGGCTGACCAACTGGCGCCTGCAACTCGCGGCAGCCCTGGACCAGGTCGACGAATCGCCCGTCACGGCCATCGCCGTCGAAGGCGCTTCGGACTCGCCCAGCACCTTGCTGCTTGCCGCCTGGCTCACCCTGTTCCTCGACGCTCCGGTCCAGATCGTCGCCGACCCGGCAGGAACAGGCATCCGCAGGGTACGCCTGAGCCGCGCCACCGGCGACGTCCAACTGGTCCGTCCCGGCCTCACCATCGCGGAACTGACCCAGCCGGGCCAGCCCGCCCAGCGGATATCACTCCCCCGCCGCAGCCTCAAAGACTGCCTCGCCGAAGAACTGCGCCGCCTCGATCCGGACGATGTCTTCGGAGAAGTGATTACTATGGGACTGCCCCGAACCAATAGCAAGGAGTGACTGTCCCAGTGAGCGCTGACCCAAGAGTAAGCATCCATCCCGACTCCGCCGTCCTTATGGCCGCGATCGCAGCACGGCTCATCACCAAGCTGGTGGACGTCCAGGACAAGCACGGCGAAGCCACTGTGGTCCTCACCGGCGGAACCGTGGGCATCGGCACCCTGAAAGCGGTTGCCGACTCGCCCGCGGCGCCCGCCGTTGACTGGTCCCGGGTGAACTTCTGGTGGGGTGACGAGCGCTTCGTTGGCAAGGACAGCACAGACCGCAACACCGTACAGGCGCGTGAGGCACTGCTCTCCAGCCTGCCGGTGGACCCGGATCGCGTGCACGAACCGGGTTCTTCTGATGAGTTCGCCAGTGCGGACGAGGCCGCTGCGGACTACGCGGCCCGGCTCAAGGCTGCGGCCGTTGCCGAGCACGCCGCGGACACTTCGGACAACCGCCCCGAGGAGGCCGGCGAGTTGCCTCGATTCGACATCCTGCTGCTTGGTGTGGGTCCGGATGCGCACATCGCCTCGCTCTTCCCGGAGCAAGCGGGCATCCGCGTGAAGGACCGTACGGTCGTGGGGGTCGAGAACTCCCCCAAGCCACCTCCTTCGAGGATTTCACTGACCTTGCCCGCGATCAACTCAGCCCAGGAAATCTGGATGGTTGTGGCCGGCGAGGACAAGGCCGGAGCCGTCGGACTGGCCCTCGCAGGCGCCAACCCGGTCCAGGTTCCCGCCTCCGGTCCCAGTGGCCGCTCGAGGACCCTATGGCTCATCGATGAGAATGCAGCCTCACGTGTCCCCCAGCAGCTCGTCCGTAAGGACCCCGCGGGCGCGTAACCGCTTGAGCGCTCCAGCCAGGACAATTTCCGCGTCCTGGCTGGAGCGTCTTTCTTTAACGTAGTCCAGGTGGCTCTTGAAGACTTCTTCGTCCGCACGTTCCATGGTGGCTTCGGCCTGTTCGCGGACGGCAACCAGGCCACATTTCGGGCAGTCCCATTGGATCGGGATTTGATCTTCCGGGAGCTTAATGAAAACAAGCCGCGTTTCATGTCCCTTGGCGCACCAATAGGGAACACGAATACGCGGCAAGCTTTCGCCGACTACAGAGTCGGATTGGTTCCTCGGGGCCGATCCGGCTGTTACGCCGGCACGTGTGCCCCGGAATCCTGAAGTACCATGAACCATCGTCGATCCCCTTGAGAGTTCGGCTGCATGGCGCTGAAGGCCATGCAGCCTAGTCTAATGAGAGGACACCTCTAGTGCGAGGATCCGACGGCGGCAGTGCTAGGAGTCTCCGCCCGCGGTGAAACGCATGATGAGGCCAAGTCCAATGATCACGACGCCCCAAGTGCAGCCCAAGACGATGGTGAAGCGGTTGAGGTTTCGCTCTGCGACACCTGAAGAACTCAATCCTGAGCTCATGCCACCGCCAAACATATCGGACAACCCGCCGCCACGCCCCTTATGGAGGAGGATGAGCAGCGTCAGCAGAAGGCTGGTAATGCCCAGCAGGATCTGCAGAATGACTTGAAGAACGTCCACGACGGCCTTTCAGAAGAACGGAAAACGGGAGCGGAACCTAAAACGGACTAAGCCGCGCTGAGGTGGCTCTCGAACCTGACAATGTTAGCAAACTCGGCGGGGTCCAGGCTCGCGCCACCCACCAGCAGACCGTCGACATCGCTTTCGGCCATGATCGCTGCCGCGTTGTTGGCCTTGACCGAACCACCGTAGAGGAGTCGGGTCTTGGCGCCCACGGCATCGTCGAACAAGGATGCGAGCTCTGAACGGATCGCGGCGCACATCTCTTGCGCGTCTTCGGGACCCGCGACTTCGCCCGTCCCGATGGCCCAAACAGGCTCGTACGCAACAACCAGTTCGCCCGCTTGATCTGCCGTGAGGCCTTCGACGCCGGCGCGCAATTGGGCCAGCGTGTGCTCCACGTGGGTGCCGGCCCGCCGGATCTCAAGGCCCTCGCCGACACACAGGACCGGCGTAACGTCGTGGCGGAAGGCTGCTTTGACCTTCGCATTGAGGACCTGGTCGTCCTCGTTGTGGATGGTGCGGCGTTCGCTGTGGCCTACCAGGACATAGGCGCAACCGAGCTTGTTGAGGAACTGGCCTGAAATGTCGCCGGTGTACGCTCCGGAGTCGAACTGCGAAAGGTCCTGTCCACCGTAGACGACGTCCAGCTCGTCGCCCTGAACCAGGGTCTGCACACCGCGCAGGTCGGTAAACGGCGGGAAGACGGAAACCTCCACCCGGCTGTAATCGTGCTTGGCATCGGACAGGGTCCATGCGAGCTTCTGCAGCAGGGTGATGCCCTGGACGTGGTCCATGTTCATCTTCCAGTTGCCGGCAATGAAGGGCTTGCGGATGAAGTTTCCGTTGGCAGAATTTGTCACGTGTGCTCCAAAGATGCGTTGAGATAGGGGAGCCGGCGGGGCGCTTGCCTTCCAGGAAGGGCGCCCCGCCGGCCGTCTGGCCTTAGCGGTCCAGAACGCTCAGGCCGGGAAGATCCTTGCCTTCGAGGTATTCCAGGCTGGCGCCGCCGCCGGTGGAAATGTGTCCGAACTGGGAGTCCTCAAAGCCGAGGGTCCGGACGGCCGCGGCGGAGTCGCCGCCGCCCACCACGGTGAATGCCGGCGTCTCGGTCAAAGCCTGGGCGATGGCACGGGTGCCGCCCGAGAAAGCTTCGAATTCAAAAACGCCCATGGGTCCGTTCCAGAACACCGTCTTGGCAGCCTTGATCTGTTCGGCGAAAGCTGCCGCGGATAGCGGTCCGATGTCCAGGCCAATCCCGGAGGCACCGAACGAACTGTCCTCGATCGCGTCTGCGGCGACCACTTCGTGTTCAGCGTCAGCAGCAAAGCGGCTTGCGACCACCACGTCGGTGGGGATGACGAAGGCGGTACCGGCGTCGGAAGCGCGCTTGAGGTAGTCCTGGACCACCGGGATCTGGTCAGCTTCAAGCAAGCTGCCCGCCACCTTGTGACCAACCGCTGCGAGGAACGTAAAGAGCATTCCACCACCGACGAGGATGGTGTCAGCCTTGCCCAGGAGGTTGTCGATCACGGCGAGCTTGTCCGAGACCTTGGAGCCGCCGAGAACCACGACGTACGGGCGCTGGGTATCCGTGGTGAGTTTGCGAAGAACCTCCACCTCGGTGTGGACGAGGTCCCCCTGGTAGGAAGGAAGCCTGGTGGCGACGTCGTACACGCTGGCATGCTTGCGGTGGACGGCACCGAAGGCGTCATCCACGAACGCACCATTGTCACCGGTCAGCGCTACGAGTTCATCGGCGAAGGCGCCGCGCTCGGCGTCGTCCTTGCTGGTTTCGCGGGCGTCGAAGCGGACGTTCTCCAGGACCAGGACGTCTCCGTCGTCCAGGGACCCGGCCAGCTCCTTGGCGGACTCACCAACGGTGTCTTCCGCGAGCTGGACCTTGAATGGCGCGAGCTCCGCAAGCCGCGCCACAGCGGGCTTGAGCGAATACTTGGCCTCGGGAGAGCCCTTGGGGCGTCCCAGGTGGGCCGTGACGAGCACGCGGGCACCGGCGTCCGAGAGCTTTTCGATGACCGGGAGGGAGGCCTTGATGCGGCCGTCGTCGGTCACTGTAGAGCCGTCGAGCGGCACATTCAAGTCACTTCTGACAAGAATGTACCGCCCGCGGACACCTTCAGCGATCAGTTCGTTGAGGGTGTGAGATGTCATGTGTCTACCCTAGCCCAGCTTGGATGCGACGAGCTCCGTGAGGTCAACGAGGCGGTTGGAGTAGCCCCATTCGTTGTCATACCAGGAAACAACCTTGACCTGGTTGCCGATGACCTTGGTGAGGCCGGAGTCGAAGATCGAAGAAGAGGGATCGCCGACGATGTCCGAAGAGACGATCGGATCCGCCGTGTAGCTGAGGATGCCCTTGAACTGCTCGGTCTCGGAGGCAGCCTTGAGCGCTGCGTTGACTTCCTCAACGGTCACTTCGCGGGAAACCGTGACAGTCAGGTCCGTGGCGGAACCGGTCGGGACCGGAACGCGGATGGCGTAGCCGTCGAGCTTGCCCTTGAGCTCCGGAAGCACGAGGCCGATCGCTTTGGCAGCACCCGTGGAGGTGGGAACCATGTTGATCGCTGCGGCGCGGGCACGGCGAAGGTCGCTGTGCGGACCGTCCTGCAGGTTCTGGTCTGCCGTGTAGGCGTGGACCGTGGTCATGAGGCCGCGCTCGATGCCGAAGGCGTCGTTGACGACCTTGGCCAGCGGGCCGAGGCAGTTGGTGGTGCAGGAAGCGTTGGAAATGATGTGGTGGGTTGCGGGGTCGTAGAGCTCGTGGTTGACGCCCATGACGATGGTGATGTCTTCGTCCGACGCAGGAGCGGAGATCAGGACCTTCTTGGCACCTGCATCGATGTGCTTCTGTGCGGCGGCAGCCTTGGTAAAGAAGCCGGTGGACTCGATGACGATGTCAACGCCCAGTTCGCCCCAGGGGAGGTTCGCAGGATCGCGCTCTGCAAGGACCTTGATGATGTTGCCGTCGACAATGAGGTTGCCCTCTTTGACTTCAACCGACTGGGTCAGGCGGCCGCCGACGGAGTCGTACTTCAAAAGGTGGGCAAGCGCCTCGGGACTCGTGAGGTCGTTGACCGCAACAATTTCGAGGTCCGCACCCTGGGCGAGTGCTGCGCGGAAGTAGTTGCGGCCGATGCGGCCAAAGCCGTTGATACCAATACGGGTGGTCACTATTCAGTCTCCTTGGTGCTCTTGCAAGCACACCTAGTGAGTCGGATCTTGATTCCAACTAACAATTCCCGCACATCTTTGGGCAGAAGTGATTATCAGATCGGAGGGCGACCAGCCACATTGCTGAAGGCTAACCGCCTTCCGTGACCCATCTTACGTTTAACTACGTCTGCCCCCGCAACTGCGGGGGCAGACAATCCGGTATTTGGGCGAAATTCACCTGAATGTGAAGTTTGTTACATTCCTGTGTATTCCGCGTCACTCACCGATTCGGGACGGAGTTCCCTAGAGAACGATCAGCCCGGTGGCGTTCGCGCGGGCCGCTTCGAAGCGCTTCGCGACGTCTGCCCAGTTGACGATGTTCCAGAAGGCCTTGACGTAGTCAGCCTTGACGTTGACGTAGTCCAGGTAGAAAGCGTGCTCCCACATGTCCAGCATGAGCAGCGGGGTTGTGCCGACTGCGACATTGCCCTGCTGGTCGTAGAGCTGCTCGATGAGGAGGTTGCCGCCGATGGGCTCGTAGGCGAGGAAGCCCCAGCCGGATCCCTGCAGGCCGAGCGCGGCTGCCGAGAACTGGGCACGGAAGGCATCGAAAGAGCCGAAGGCGTCGTCAATGGCTGCAGCCAGCTCACCCTCGGGCTTGTCGCCGCCGTCCGGGGAGATGTTGTTCCAGAACACGGAGTGGTTGATGTGGCCACCGGTGTGGAACGCGAGGTCCTTGGAGAGGCGGTTGATGTTGGCGAAGTCGCCCTTGTCGCGCGCCTCGGCCAACTGGGCCAAAGCGTTGTTGGCGCCTGCTACATAGGCAGCGTGGTGCTTGCTGTGGTGCAGCTCCATGATCTTCGCCGAAATGTGCGGCTCAAGTGATGCGTAGTCGTAGCCGAGCTCGGGCAGTACGTACTCTGTCACGAAATCCTCCAATGTAGTGGACCGGGGTCCGGTTGGTAACTCTCGTTTTGTTCATCCGGCCGGCGAACCGGCCGGAAATCTACACCCTGACGATTCTAGGGCGGGAGCTTTATTCGTCCATCATTTCGGGGGTCACATTTGCCTCGGTACCCGGGATCCCCAGGTCGCCGGCCCGCTTGTCCGCCATGGCCAGAAGCCGGCGGATCCTCCCCGCGATGGCGTCCTTTGTCATGGGCGGATCGGCAAGCCGGCCCAATTCATCCAGGCTGGCCTGTTTGTGGGCCACACGGAGTTCACCAGCGTACTTGAGGTGGTCGGGAACGTCGTCGCCCAGGATTTCCAGGGCCCTGTCCACGCGGGCGCCGGCCGCGACTGCGGCCTGGGCCGATCGGCGCAGGTTGGCGTCGTCAAAGTTCGCGAGGCGGTTGGCCGTGGCCCGGACTTCCTTCCGCATGCGGCGCTCCTCCCACACCATGAGGGCGTCATGGGCGCCCATCCGGGTGAGCAGCGCAGCGATGGTGTCACCGTCACGGATGACCACGCGATCCACGCCGCGCACTTCCCGGGCCTTGGCCTGGATGCCGAGGCGACGGGCGGCCCCCACCAGGGCAAGCGCCGATTCCGGCCCGGGACACGTGACCTCGAGCGAAGAGGACCGGCCGGGTTCGGTGAGGGATCCGTGAGCCAGGAACGCGCCGCGCCACACCGCTTCGGCGTCCGAAGCCGAACCGTTGACGACGGCGGACGGCAAGCCACGTACAGGCCGTCCGCGGCCGTCCAGGAGGCCGGTCTGGCGGGCCAGGGCCTCGCCGTCGCGCACTACTCGGACAACATAGCGGCTACCGCGACGGAGTCCCCCGCCGGACACGACGATGATCTCGCTCTGGTGCCCGTAGACTTCGGCGATCGCGGCGCGCAGCCTCCGTGCCGTTGACGCGAGGTCAACCTCTGCCTCGATCACGATTCGGCCCGAAATGATGTGCAGTCCGCCGGCAAAACGCAGCATGGCCGAGACTTCGGCCTTGCGGACGGACGACTTCTTGATGTCCAGCCGGGAAAGTTCTTCCTTGACCGATGCGGTCAGTGCCATCGCATGTTCCTAACTATTCCCGAAGATATCGTGATACGCCGATGCCAGACGCAGCGGGTCGTGGACTGGACGGCGGCTCGACGCCCCCACTTTACCCAAGACCACCTCTGCACCGATCATCCCGGCAGCGCGTTCGAACTCCTTGAGGTCCGATATCGAGGAGGGATCGGCCAGGACAACGTCCACACTGAACTCCGGCGCGTAGTGGCGCAGGGCATCCAGGTGGTCCGCGGCGGACATCCCGGAGGTTTCCTTGGTGTCCATGGCGAGGTTCATGGTGAGGCAGCGTTTGGCCGGAGTGTCGCACAGGGCCTGGCGCATTTCGGGCAGCAGCAGATGCGGCAGCACGGACGTGTACCAGGATCCGGGACCCAGAATGATCCAGTCCGCAAGCTCGATGGCAGTCAGCGCTTCAATGCAGGCGCGCGCGTCATCCGGGAGGAGCCTGACGTTTTCGAGGGATCCGGCGACGGCGCACTTGGCCTGGCCTTTGACGGCCTTGAACTCGTACCCGCCTCCCGGCAAGGGGACTCGGACATCGCCCTCGATGTTCAGCGGTTGCGTGGACATCGGGAGGACCTGGCCACGGGCACCCAAAAGGGCGCCTGCCCATTTCAATCCAGCCACGGCGTCGCCCAGAAGCTCCCAGAGGGTAACAATGAGCAGGTTTCCCATGGCGTGATCGTCCAAGGAGCCCCTGCGACCGTTTGGAGTCCTGAAGCGATGCTGCATGACATCCCGCCAGGTGCGCCCCCAATCGGTGTCGTCACAAAGGGCGCTCAGCGCCATTCGAAGATCGCCCGGCGGAAGGACGCCGTACTCTTCACGCAGCCGCCCGGAGGATCCGCCGTCGTCGGCAACGGTGACAATCGCGGTGAGCTCGGATGTCAGGAGCCGCAACGCCGACAACGACGCGGAAAGGCCGTGTCCGCCGCCCAGCGCCACAACCGAGGGGCCCTTGGCGGGCTGGCTGCCCGGGGTGCCCTTCGGTGGAACCAGCGGCAGGGGTCCGGTCAGGACCCCCATTACTCGCGACCCAGATCGCGGTGGCTTGTGGTGACGGTGACGCGGGGATATTGCGCCAGCCGCTTGGAAAGTTCGACGGCGACCGCGACCGAACGGTGCTTCCCGCCCGTGCAACCGACAGCAATGGTGGCGTAGTGCTTGTTTTCGGTCCGATAGCCGTCCAGGACGGGTTCCAAGGCAAGGACGTAGCGGTCAACGAAGTCCTTCACGCCCGCGGCACCCAGCACATAATCGCTGACATCGGCGTCGAGTCCCGTGTGCGGACGCAATTTCGGAACCCAGTGCGGGTTGGGGATGAAACGTGCATCCGCAACGAAGTTGGCGTCCACGGGCAGGCCGTATTTGAAGCCGAAGCTCATGACGTTCAAGCGCAAAGCGACAGGGCCCGTGTCGGTGAAAAGTTCGGTGATGGCGGTTGCCAGGCCATGGACGTTGTACGTACTCGTGTCCAGGACCACGTCCGCCGATTCCCGGAGTTCCTTCAGGACGTCGCGTTCCGCCGCGATGCCGTCCAGGATCCGGCCGCCACCTTGGAGCGGATGCGGGCGGCGGCCCTGCTCAAAGCGCCGCACCAGGACGTTGTCGCTGGCGTCGAGGAAGAGGACGCGGAAGGTGATTCCGCTGGCGCTGAGGGCGCCAAGCGCCGTCCTGATGTCGGTGAAGAGCCCTTTGCTGCGCACATCGACGACGACGGCGAGCTTGGGGATGGACTGGGGCGCGTGCGAGACGATTTCGGCAAGCGTCCCCAGCATCTGCGGCGGAAGGTTTTCGACGACGTACCAGCCGTGGTCTTCCAGGGCGTCCGAGGCGGTGCTGCGGCCTGCTCCGGACATGCCAGTCACCACCAGCAGTTCCGCTTCGACAGGCTTGACGGGGATGAGACCGTCCTGCTCCGCGCCGGATCCTGCTGTTGACTCTGACATCAAGTGTCCCCGTTTCTGAGATGGTCCAAAGTTTCTGGGATGCTCCAAGGCGGACCACCTTCTGGAGGGGTCCGCTTATTACCCTAGCTAAATTTCAAGGATTTCGCCGGTGGTCATGTTCACGGCAGGAGCGGCCTCTCCGGAGGCGCCGGCTGCCGCCAGATGGCTGACGACGGCATCCGCCAATGCCGGGCCGATCCCCTTCGCGGCCGTGAGCTCAAGGGCTGTCGCGGCTTTGATCTTCTTGAGGGAACCGAAATGCGCCACGAGCGCCTTCCGTTTAGCTTCGCCGAGGCCCGGAACGCCGTCGAGTGCGGACACCGTCATCGCCTTTCCACGCTTCTGCCGATGGAAGGTGATGGCGAAGCGGTGGGCTTCGTCGCGGATGCGCTGGAGCAAGTAGAGCCCCTGCGAAGTGCGGGGCAGAATCACCGGGAAGTCGCTGTCCGGCAACCAGACTTCTTCGAGCCGCTTGGCCAGGCCCACGACGTAGACGTCGTCGATCCCCAGTTCCGCGAGTGCCCTCGCGGCGGCATTCACCTGAGGCTGCCCGCCGTCGACGACGACGAGGTTCGGCGGATAGGCGAATCTCGCCTTGGCTCCCGTGAGGGCAGGGTCATCCGGCGACGGCTCCCCGGCGCCGGAGTTCGGAACCTCTCCGCTCTTGGGAAGCTGGGCGGATTTATCCTGCAGGTAGTGCCTGAAGCGCCTGGTAAGAACGTCGTGCATCGCAGCGGTGTCGTCGCTTGCCGCCGCGCCCGTGATGGAGAACTTCCTGTAGTCGGCCTTCTTGGGGAGACCGTCCTCCACCACCACCATCGACGCAACCACGTTGGTGCCCTGCACATGGGAAATGTCGTAGCACTCGATCCGGAGCAGCGGCACGGGAAGCTCGAGCGCTTCCTGCAGTTCCTGGAGCGCCTGGGAGCGGACGGTGATATCGCCGGCCCGCCGGACTTTGTGAAGCTTCAGCGCCTGTTCGGCGTTTTCGCGGACGGTGGACATAAGCGCGGCCTTGTCACCGCGCTGCGGCACCCTGATATCCACCTTGGCGCC
Source organism: Arthrobacter sp. 2RAF6 (assembly GCF_052115205.1). Taxonomy (NCBI): domain Bacteria; kingdom Bacillati; phylum Actinomycetota; class Actinomycetes; order Micrococcales; family Micrococcaceae; genus Arthrobacter; species Arthrobacter sp. 2RAF6. Next base: position 44,202 of record NZ_JBFRGF010000012.1, read on the forward strand.
CCGGAGGCCGCCTAGCCATTCAAGCAGTTCGTCATGGTTGCTCGGAATCTCCGGCACGAGGACTTCGCGCGGAATACGGCCCTGGTTGTCGCTGTCCTCTCCGTAGACCTGCTGCAGGAGGTGCTCGATGAGCTCCGGAGTGGTGGCGTCTTCGACTTTTTCCACGACCCAGCCCCGCTGGCCGCGTACCCGGCCGCCCCTGACGTGGAATACCTGCACGGAAGCCTCGAGGTCGTCGTCGTGCAGGGCGAAGACATCCGCGTCGGTGTCTTCGGAAAGCACGACGGCGTTGCGCTCGAACACTTTGCGGAGGGCGATGATGTCGTCCCGGAGCCGCGCTGCCCGTTCGTAGTCCAGCTCTGCGACGGCGGCGCCCATGTCCTTTTCGAGGCGGGTGATGAAGCGTTTCGCTTCGCCACCCATGAACGAGCAGAAGTCTTCAGCAATGGCACGGTGCTCCTCGGCGGTGACACGGCCGACACACGGGGCCGAGCATTTGTCGATGTAGCCGAGCAAGCATGGCCGACCGCTGGCCTGGGCCCGCTTCAGCACGCCGGGACTGCAGCTGCGGACCGGAAAGACCCGCAGCAAAGTGTCCATGGTTTCGCGGATGGCCCCGGCCGTGTACGGCCCGAAGTAGCGGGTGCCCTTGCGGCGCTCCCCGCGCATGACCTGGACCCGCGGGAGCTTCTCCCCCATACTCACCGCAAGGTACGGATAGGTCTTGTCATCGCGGAAGACGACGTTGAAACGGGGCTTGAATTCCTTGATCCAGGTGTATTCGAGCTGAAGCGACTCAAGCTCGCTGCCCACCATGGTCCATTCGACGCTGCTGGCCGCGTGCACCATCGCATGCGTCTTCGGCAGCAAACCCGCGGGGTTGGCGAAGTACGAGTTCAGCCGGGAGCGGAGGTTCTTCGCCTTGCCCACGTAGATGACACGACCGTGCGGATCCCGGAACCGATAGACGCCGGGGGTGGTGGGGATTTCTCCCGTCTGGGGTCGATAACTCGCTGGATCTGCCACAGATCCAGTCTAGTAAGGGAATCGCACTCCCCCGTACGGGCCGATCAGCCCACCGAGCTACTCCGCGGACTTGCTCTGGTTGTAGCTCGTGGAACGTTCCTGGCCGCTCAATACCGCAATGGCATCCATGATCTTGTCAGTGACTTCGCGCCTGGCCGGCAGGGAATGGTCCGGACCGGTCTTCTCGAAGTACAGCGGCTCGCCGACCTTCATGGTGAAATGCTGCGGACGAACGGTGTTGCGGTCCACGGGCTGCAGCTTGTCCGTGCCGATAAGGCCAACCGGCACCACGGGCGCCCCCGTGGTCAGGGCAAGCCAGCCGACCCCGGTACGTCCGCGGTAAAGCAAGCCGTCGCGGGAGCGGGTTCCCTCCGGATAGATGCCGATGCCCCTGCCGTTCTCCAGGATGTCCAGGAGGGTCTTGAGGGCCTGCACACTGGCCGCTTGCTCTCCACGTTCCACCGGAATGGATCCAACTGCCTGGAAGAACGCCTTCATAGCGCGGCCTTTGAAGCCTTTGGTCGTGAAGTACTCTGCCTTGGCAAAGAAGCCCACCGGGCGCGGCATCAAGGCCTGGACAATCACGCTGTCCAGGAAAGACAAATGGTTCGGGGCCACAATGAAGGGCCCTTCCTTGGGCACGTTTTCCAGCCCGATGACCGTGGGCCGGCAGGTGCTGGAAATCAGTCCGCGCGTGGTCCAGCGGATGACATCAAAGGCTTCCATCGTTCTGCACCTCGCTCAGGGCCGCCGCGCGGACAGCGTCAAGTTCTTCGATCTTCTTCAGCAGCTGCGCCGCGTTGTCCACGACGGCCACGGCGCCCGCCTCTTGAAGTTCGCCGTCGGGCGCAAATCCCCAACTGACCCCGATGCAGTCGAGTCCGTTAGCCATGGCACCGGCAACATCCTGGTGGCGGTCCCCGACCATCACCGCAGGCTGGGAACGCAACGTGGCCAGCGCGGCACCAACGATTGCCACCTTGCCCGGAGCTGTATTGGCGGCCATTGACTCGTCGTCCGGGGCACCGCAGATGGAGGCAAAGAAACCGGCAATGCCGTGGTGCTCCAACACGATATGCGCCAGGCCTTGAGGTTTCTGGGTGGCCACGGCAACCGGCCGCCGCGACTCCGCGAAGAACTGCAGGAGCTCACGGATACCGGGATAGAGGCGGCTTTGACCGATTCCGACGGAACGGTAGTAGCTGCGGTAAAGCCCAATGACCTCGTCGACTTTTCCCGCGGGAACCCCGGCAATGTGTTCCAGCGAATCGCTGAGCTTGGGTCCAACCATGGAGTCCAGCACGGCTTGTTCCGGGACACGGAGGCCCATTTCGCCAAGGGCCGCGGCGATGCCGCCGGTTATGCCACCTGCAGGATCGACAAGGGTGCCGTCCAGATCAAAGATTACGGGCACCATTGTTTGAGTCACCGGGTTAGTTTCTCACGAGTTGAGGCATGCCTGAAACTCACATGCCGGCCGAGGAACACTTCGGCCGCCCCCGAAATATTCCCCGGCCAATCACGCAGGACTAGCCGAGAATCTCCGCCAGGAAGGTCGCGGTATGGCTTTCCGTGGACTTGGCAACCTGTTCGGGCGTGCCCGTTGCCACGATGCGCCCACCCCCTGAACCGCCATTGGGGCCAAGGTCCACAATCCAGTCGGCGGACTTGATAACGTCAAGGTTGTGTTCAATGGTGATGACAGTGTTGCCCTTGTCCACCAAACCCTGCAGCACCATGAGCAACTTGCGGATGTCCTCGAAATGGAGGCCCGTGGTGGGCTCGTCCAAGACATATACGCTCCGGCCATTCGAACGCTTCTGCAGTTCCGAGGCCAGCTTCACGCGCTGCGCCTCACCCCCGGAAAGGGTGGTGGCGGGCTGACCGAGCCGGACATAGCCGAGACCGACGTCGACGAGGGTATTCAAATGCCGGGCGATTGGGGTGAAAGCGGCAAAGAACTCGGCGCCCTCCTCGATGGGCATGTTGAGGACGTCCGCGATGGTTTTGCCCTTGTAATGGACCTCGAGGGTTTCCCGGTTGTACCGGGCGCCATGGCACACCTCGCACGGAACATACACGTCCGGCAGGAAGTTCATCTCGATCTTCAGGGTGCCGTCGCCGGAGCACGCTTCACAGCGGCCGCCCTTGACGTTGAAGGAGAAGCGGCCAGGCTGGTATCCGCGGACCTTGGCTTCGGTGGTTTCCGCGAAAAGCTTCCGGATGTTGTCGAAGACGCCGGTGTAGGTGGCGGGGTTGGAACGTGGAGTGCGCCCGATAGGGCTCTGGTCCACGTGGACCACCTTGTCGAGATGCTCAAGGCCTGCCACCGAACGATGCCGGCCGGCAACCTGCTTTGCACCATTGAGCTTGTTGGCAAGAACCTTGTAAAGGATCTCGTTCACCAGGGTGGACTTCCCTGAACCACTGACGCCCGTGACAGCCGTGAAGAGGCCCAGCGGGAAGGTGGCGTCAACGTTGTTCAGGTTGTTTTCGCGTGCGCCGATGACCTTGAGCTCGCGCTTCTTGTCATACTTGCGCCGCTTGGCCGGGATATCGATCTTGCGTCGCCCGGACAAGTAGTCGCCGGTCAGCGAGTTCGTGTTTTCCAAGAGTTCCTTGTAGGAACCGGAGTGAACCACCTGGCCACCGTGCTCGCCGGCGCCGGGTCCGATGTCCACTACCCAGTCGGCCTCGTGGATGGTGTCTTCGTCGTGTTCGACGACAATCAGCGTGTTGCCCAGGTCTCGCAACCGGGTGAGCGTTTCGATGAGGCGGCGGTTGTCCTTCTGGTGCAGCCCGATGGACGGCTCGTCCAGGACATACAGGACGCCGACCAACCCGGAGCCGATCTGCGTGGCAAGCCGGATGCGCTGGGCTTCACCGCCGGACAAGGTCCCGGACGGCCGCTCGAGATTCAGGTATTCGAGCCCGACGTCCAGGAGGAATGTCAGGCGCGCCTGGATTTCCTTGAGAACCTGGTGGGCGATCTGGGCCTCGCGGTCGGTGAGCGTGAGGCTGCCGAGGAAGTCGGCGCAGTCACGCATCGGAAGGGCCGCCACCTCAGCGATGGACTTTCCATTGATCAGCACGGATAGCGACGCCGGGTTAAGCCGGGCACCGTTGCATGCGGGGCAAGGAATCTGCCGCATGTACTCTTCGTAGCGGTCGCGTGCCCAGTCGGAGTCCGTTTCGCCGTGCTTGCGGTGAACGTACTGGATGGCGCCTTCGAAGCCGGTGCTGTACTTGCGCTCCCGGCCGAACCTGTTGCGGTACTGGACAACTACTTTGTGGTCCTTGCCATGCAACACGGTTTGTCGCACTTCCTGTGGCAGCTTCTCCCAGGCGGTGTCCATGGAGAAGTCGAGCTCCAGGGCAAGGCCCTCCAGGAGCCGGTTCCAATACTCCGTGGTGGCAGTACCCAGGGACCAAGGCGCGATGGCACCCTGATTCAAGGAAAGTTCCGGGTTGGGGATCACCAACTCTTCATCGACTTCGAGCTTGGTGCCGATACCGCTGCAGGCCGCACATGCGCCGAAGGGGTTGTTGAACGAGAAGGATCGAGGCTCGATTTCGTCGATGGCCAGCGGGTGCTCATTGGGGCACGCAAGGTTTTCGGAGAAGGCCCGGATCCGTGCGGGGTCTTCGGCGTCGAGATCCACGAACTCGACCAGTACACGGCCTTCCGCAAGTCCGAGCGCAGTTTCGATCGAGTCGGTCAGCCGTTGGCTGATCCCTTCCTTGACTACCAGCCGGTCCACAACCACTTCAATGGAGTGCTTGAATTGCTTGCCGAGCTTGGGCGGATCGCTCAGCTGGACGAGATCTCCGTCAACCCGGGCGCGTGAATATCCCTTCGCGCTGAGCTCTTTGAAGAGCTCGACGAATTCGCCCTTGCGCCCGCGGACCACGGGGGCAAGGATCTGGAAACGGGTGCCGGATTCGAGCTCCAGCAACTGGTCGACGATCTGCTGCGGCGTCTGGCGCGTGATCGGTTCGTGGCATACCGGGCAATGCGGCCGGCCGACTCGTGCCCAGAGGAGGCGCATGTAGTCGTAGATCTCGGTGATGGTGCCCACGGTGGAACGCGGGTTCTTGCTCGTCGACTTCTGGTCGATGGACACCGCCGGTGAAAGGCCCTCGATGAAATCCACGTCCGGTTTGTCGACTTGGCCCAGGAACTGGCGGGCATAAGCCGACAGTGACTCCACGTACCGGCGCTGGCCCTCGGCGAAGATGGTGTCGAAGGCCAAGGACGACTTACCCGATCCTGACAAGCCCGTGAAAACGATCATGGCGTCACGGGGAAGGTCGAGATCGACGTTGCGCAAGTTGTGTTCACGCGCTCCCTTGACCACAAGCCGGGACAGGTCATGTCTTACGGACGGCGCAGCTTGCTGCGCGGAAACGCTTGCGAAGGATTCGACGGCGGGGACTTCAGCTACGGCTTTAGGCACCCACTAATGCTAATCGAAAACTTCTTCGAATTTCCATGTGGCTTCCCGCAGCCTACCGACGGGTATCAATCGGCGTCGTAGGCCGCTGCCAGAAGCTGCACAGCCTCCGCGAAACTGGCACCCTGCGCTTTGGCCGCCGCCGAGTAGCTCGCAGCCACGGCTGCCAATGCGCTCCAGCGGTCATCCCGGGCGCACACGACTGTTCCGTTGCGGCCACGGGTGGCGACCACCCCGGCCGCTTCAAGTTCCTTGTAGGCCCGGGCCACGGTGTGGGGGGCGACATCCAACTGTTCGGCCAAGCTGCGCACCGCGGGAAGCTTGGTCCCGACAGCCAGGGTGCCGCCGTCGGCCAACTCGATGATGCGGAGCCGAAGCTGTTCGTACAGGGCGACGGTGCTGGACTGATTGGGACGCCACGAACCGGGAAACTCAAGCTGGCTCATTTGCTTCCCTCTCCCCGTGCTCGGCGCGATGCTTCGCGGACCTCACCGGCATCACGGTGAGCCCGCCACCTCCGGCGGCGAACTGTGCTTCGTGCAGGTGGGCGTAGTGCCCGCCAAGCACCAACAACGAATGATGGGTGCCGTGTTCAACGATCCGTCCGTGGTCCATGACGAGAATTAGATCAGCGTCGCGGATAGTGGACAAGCGGTGCGCAATGACGAATGACGTCTTGTTGCTCCGCAGCCTGTGCATTGCTTGGCGGATGAGGACTTCCGTGCGGGTGTCCACTGAACTTGTCGCCTCGTCCAGGATCAGAATGGGGCGGCCGGAGAGCCGTGCGCGCGCGATGCTCAGCAATTGCCTCTGGCCCTGGCTGAGGGGTTCCCCTCCGTTGCTGAGCATGGTTGAGTACCCGTTGGGGAGCGAGCGGACAAAGTGGTCAACATGGCTCGCCTCGGCTGCGGCCACGACGTCTGCCTCGCTGGCTCCCGGAAGTCCATACTCGATGTTCTCCCGGATGGTGCCCGTGAAAATCCAGGGATCCTGGAGAACGACGCCGAAATTCCGGCGGAGTGCATCACGTCCCATGCCGGCGATGTCCACGCCGTCGATCGTGATCCTTCCGGAGCCGAGTTCGTGGAAACGCATGAGGAGGCTGACCAGGGTGGTCTTCCCTGCTCCGGTGTGCCCGACAATGGCCACTGTCTGCCCCGGTTCCACATGGAAGGACAGGTCCTCGATCAGGGGGGCATCCGGCCGGTAGCTGAAGGAGATGCGTTCGAAGGCAACTCTCCCCGAAGGGAGATCAAACCGTGCATCAAAGCTTGAACCGTCGGCGCGGGCACCGGAGCCCTCCGACGGTTCCCCTGCCAATTCGGCTGCGTCCAACAGCTCGAAGACCCTGCTGGCGGAAACTGCGCAGGACTGCAGGACCTGGGCCATTCCGCCGATCTGCCCCAGCGGTTGGCTGAATAGCCTGTTGAATTGGATGAACGCTTGGATGCCGCCGATAGTCATTGCCCCGGCGAGGAACTGGAGAGCACCAACAATCGCGACCCCCACATAGCTGGCGTTCGACACGAAAGCCATGAGGGGTACCAGCAACCCTGAAGCGAACTGTGCCTTCGAACTGGCGGCGTAAAGCCCGTCGTTGTGGTCAGCGAAGCGGACCGCCATCGCCGACTGGGCGTTGAAAAGCTTGATGGTCTCATGACCGGTAGCTGTCTCCTCCACGAGGGAGTTCACGTCCCCCGTGGCTTCCCATTGCCGGACGAAGTATTTCTGCGAGCGTCGGGTCACGACTATCGACGCCAAGGCCGATACCGGAACAGCCAGGAGGGACACGACGGCAAGGAGCGGCGAGAGCAGCAGCATCATCGCGAGGGAGCCGATGACCATCAGCGTTGAGGTCAGGAGTTGGGAAAGGAGCTGGTTGAGTGTCTGCGACACGTTGTCGAGGTCGTTCGTGGCACGGCTCAGGACGTCCCCCCGGGTGCGGCCGTCGTAGTAAGCCACGGGAAGCCGGTGCAGTTTCGCTTCCACGGCTTCCCGCAGGTCGTGCGCGAGCCGCTGCACGGCGAGGGCGTTGAGGCGGCCTTGCACCCAGCTGAGCAGCGAGGTGACGCAATACATGCCTGCGGCTACAAGCAGCAGGAAGACGAAGCGCCCGGCGTCGAACTGCGCGCCGAACACGGCTGCCGCGATGACGTCGGTGGCGTCGCCCAGTATTTTCGGCGCGGCGACATTGAGCGTGACAAAGCCGCAGATGCACAGGATCGCCGCGGTCATGATGCCCCTGGCGGGCTTCATCAAGCCCACGAGGCGGAGGAGCGACCGTGACGGATTCCCTGTGACGCCGGGGTGCTCGCCTTCGGTGCTCACGCGGCTTCTTCCGTTTCCATCTGGGACGCGACGATTTCCCGGTAGGTCTCCGAGGACTCAAGAAGTTCGTCATGCGTTCCTTTTGCCACCAGGCGGCCCTCGTCGATGAGCAGTATCTGGTCCGCCGACACCACGGTGTTGACGCGCTGGGCGACGATGATGACGGTTGCCCCGCGGAGTTCCGGTTCAAGCGCGGCACGGAGTTTCGCTTCCGTCACTGTGTCCAGCGCCGAGAAGCTGTCGTCAAAGAGGTAGACAGATGCGGGGCGCAGGATTGCACGGGCTATGCATAAGCGCTGTCGTTGACCGCCGGAGAGACCGGCGCCGCCCTGGGACAACGTGGTTTCCAGTCCTTGCGGCAACTCGTTCACGAAATCCGCGGCCTGGGCCGTCTCAAGGGCATGCCACAATTGCGAATCGCTCGCGGACGGCAGTGAAATCCGCAGGTTCTCGGCGATGGTTCCGCGGAACAGCCAGGTCTCCTGGGGCACGACGCCGAGCTGGCTGCGCAAGGCACCGAGGGGAACGGCGGCGATATCCCGGCCATTGAGCGAGATGGTTCCGCTGCTCGCCTCAAGCAGTCTCGGCACAAGGCTGACAATGGTCGACTTGCCGCTACCCGTGGAGCCGATGACCGCCGTCGTGGTTCCCGGAGCAGCGTGGAAGGTGATGCTTTCCACCACGGGGGTTTCAGCTCCCGGGTAGGCGAAGACGACATTGTCGAAGCGCAGGCCTTCCGCCGAAGGACGGGCGGCCGTTCCGTGGGCAGTGTTTCCCGGCAGGACCTTTTCAGATTCCGTATTGAGCACTTCGGTGACGCGTTCAGCGCTGACAGCCGCGCGGGGTGCCGTGCTTAACACGTACATTGCCATCATGATCGCGAGGAGGATCTGCATGATGTAGGCGATGAACGCAGTGAGCGCACCGAGCTGCATGTCTCCGGCAATGATGCGGTGCCCGCCGAGCCAGACCACGCCCGCGGAAGAGAGGTTGACTACGGTCATGACGAGCGGAAGCATGGCCGCGACGATCCGGGCAGAACGGAGATTGTTCTTTGTCAGCGCCTCGTTGGCGGCCTCGAACCGTTTCATCTCAAACGGCTGGCGGACAAAGGCCCGGATGATCGCGGTCCCCAGGATCTGTTCGCGGAGCACGCCGTTGATCCGGTCAACCAAGCCTTGGCCTTCGCGGTACAGCGGGACGAGCTTGCGGACTATCAGCAGCATGATGACCAGCAACACGGGAACGATGGCGAAAACGATCCAGGACAGGGCTACGTCCTGTTCGACTGCCAGGATCACGCCGCCGATGCCCATGACGGGCGCTGCCACAAGCATGCTGAAAACGAGGACCGTGATGTTCTGCAGTTGCAGGACGTCATTGGTGGTCCTGACCACGAGGCTGGCCGGACCGAAGGCTGCGACGTCCTGGTCGGGCAGGGAGTGAATCTTGTCGAAGAGTTCCTGCCGCAGCCCGCGGCCGATCTTCATGGCGACAATTGCCCCAAGGTAGCCGGCCAGCACGGCGGCAAGCACCTGGATGACCGTGAGAACCAGCATCCAGGCGCCCAGGCGCAGGATCACCTCGCTGTTCCCGGCAACAAGGCCGTCGTCGACGATCTTGGCGTTGAAGGTGGGCAGGAGGAGCGTGGCGCCGGTCTGGACAAGCTGCAGAAGAACGATGGCCAGCACGTGGGCCTTGAAGGGGACGAGGCGCTGCAACAGCAAGGATGCCAGCACACCGCCTCCAATCGTTGGCCTCCGGAGCAGCGAATTCCACGATGCCGCACCGCGATCGCGTTGCCATTGTAGTTCAGATCACAGTGCGAAACCTTGTAATGGCGGCACTTCCAGGGCCCTGTGGACTTGGGTCCGCTCAACCCCGCTTTTGTGCCACCGCAAAAATCCGGCGGAAGGCAAACACGGTCCCATGCCGGTCCCGTGGATAGGCCTCGCGGAGCGCGGCTGCGTATTGCTTTTCGAAGGCGCGCGCTTCGTCTTCGGGAAGGGCTGCGAGCACCGGACGCAGGCCGGTGCCCCGCACCCACTCCAGCACGGGATCGGCTCCCGGCAGAAGTTGCTGGTAAGTGGTTTCCCAAGCGTCGGCGTCGCATCCGGCGTCGAGCATGATCCGCAGGTAGTCGGCCGGCTCCCCGACAGCCTCGTCATGGCGGAGCACACCGGACAGCTTTCCGGACCATTCCGCCGAACCGGCCAGCTCGCGCATGAGCACGTGGGAAGGCGCACCGAAATTTCCGGGGACCTGGAGCGCAAACCATGCTCCCGGTTTCAGCGCTTCGAGCCACGCGGCGAGCATCGTCAAGTGACCCGGCACCCATTGCAGTGCCGCGTTGCTGACCACGACGTCGGTGTCCGCTTCCGGCGTCCACTCGGCAATGTCCCTGCGGACGAACGAAAGACCTGGTTGCGCGCCAGTGAGGACTTGGGCTCTGGCCAGCATTTCGGCTGAGGAGTCCAGCCCGACGACGACGGCGCCGGGCCATCGCGTCGCGAGGGTCGCCGTCAACTTCCCCGGACCGCAGCCGAGATCCACGACGTGCCGCGGATCGTCCGCCAGAATTCCCGACGTCAGATCAAAAAACGGCCGGTCGCGGTGATTGCCGAACTCGACGTACTTGGCTGGATCCCACTTCACTGCTTCCTCCATCGTCGGTCTCCGTGGTCTGCTCCACCCACACTAAGCTGGAAGGCAATGAAACTTCTTGAGCAGCTCCCGGTAACCTCCAACGCTGGAACCTCCAACGCCGGATCGGGCAGCGGACGCGTCGACCCGGACGAAATCTACACACGCTTCGTCGAATGGACGGAGAGCCGCGGGCTTCAGCTCTACCCCGCCCAGGACGAGGCCATCATGGAACTCGCGTCCGGCTCCAACGTCATCCTGGCAACCCCCACCGGTTCCGGGAAGTCCCTTGTGGCGATCGCCGCTCACTTCGAGGCGATGTCCCGCGGCTTGCGCAGCTACTACACCGCCCCCATCAAGGCCTTGGTCTCCGAGAAGTTCTTCGCCCTCTGCGACATTTTCGGAGCCGAGAACGTTGGCATGATCACCGGTGATTCCGGAGTCAACCAGGATGCCCCGATCATTTGCTGCACCGCCGAAATCCTCGCCAACATCGCTTTGCGCGAAGGCAAGGAAGCCGAGCTTGGCACGGTCATCATGGACGAATTCCACTTCTACTCCGATCCCCAGCGCGGTTGGGCGTGGCAAGTGCCGCTCCTGGAACTCCCCCAGGCCCAGTTCCTGTTGATGTCGGCCACCCTGGGAGACGTCAGCCGTTTCGAAACCGGCCTGAGCGAACTCACCGGACGGTCCACTACGACCGTCAGTTCGGCCGAACGGCCCATCCCGTTGCACTACTACTTCCAGGAAACGCCGGTCCACGAAACCCTCGAGGAACTGCTGAGCACCAAGCAGGTTCCCGTGTATGTGGTGCATTTCAGCCAGGTCGAGGCCATCGAGCGGGCCCAGAACCTCATGAGCGTCAACATGTGCACGCGCGAGGAGAAAGACAAGATTGCCGAGCTGATTGCCGGTTTCCGGTTCGCCGCCGGCTTCGGCAAAACCCTCAACCGGCTGGTCCGCCACGGCATCGGCGTCCATCATGCCGGCATGCTGCCCAAGTACCGCCGCCTCGTGGAGCAATTGGCGCAAGCAGGACTCCTGAAAGTCATCTGCGGCACCGACACGCTCGGCGTCGGGATCAACGTTCCCATCCGCACCGTCCTCCTGACTGCCCTCAGCAAGTACGACGGCGTCCGCACCCGCCTGCTGAACTCCCGGGAATTCCATCAGATCGCCGGCCGTGCGGGCCGCGCGGGCTACGACACTGCCGGAACAGTTGTGGTGCAGGCCCCCGAACACGTGGTGGAGAACGCGAAGGCGATGGCAAAGGCCACTGCGAAGTTCGGTGACGACCAGAAGAAACTGCGGCAAGTCGTGCGGAAGAAGCCGCCGGAAGGCTTCGTCTCGTGGGGGCAGCCCACCTTCACCCGTTTGGTGGAGTCCGTACCGGACCCGTTGACCTCGAGTTTCACCGTGACGCATGCAATGCTGCTCAACTTGATGGAGCGCCCCGGCGACCCGTTCGCCGCTGCCCGCCGTCTCCTCACCGAAAACCACGAGGCGCGGCCCGCCCAACTGCAGCTCATGAAGAAGGCCCTGAGTATCTACCGCGAGCTGTTGGCGGCCGGAGTGGTTGAACGCATTCCCGAGGCCGAGCAGGAGAAAGAAGGCCGATCCGTCCGGCTGACCGTTCACCTGCAAGCCAACTTCGCCCTGAACCAGCCGCTTTCACCATTTGCCCTTGCCGCGCTCGAGCTCCTGGATCCGGAGTCGCCGTCGTACGCCTTGGACGTCGTGTCCGTGATCGAAGCGACCCTTGAGAAGCCCCGGCAGATCCTCTCTGCGCAGCAGAAGAAGGCACGGGGCGAGGCCGTCGCCGCGATGAAGGCCGATGGCATTGATTACGACCAGCGCATGGCGATGCTCGAAGCGGTCAGCTACCCGCAGCCTCTCGCGGAGATCCTCGGCGAAGCGTTCGAGGTGTATCGCAAGGCCGCACCATGGGTGGGCGACTTTGAGCTGGCTCCGAAGTCGGTGGTCCGGGACATGTACGAGCGCGCCATGAATTTCGGTGAGTTCGTCCAGTTCTACGGACTGGCCCGCTCCGAGGGGATCGTGCTGCGGTACTTGGCCGATGGCTTCAAGGCCCTGCGCCAGACAGTCCCCCAGGACTCGCTCCGCGAAGACCTCGAGGACCTCATCGCCTGGCTGGGTGAACTGGTCCGCCAAGTCGACTCCAGCCTGCTCGACGAGTGGGAAGAGCTCACCTCCGGGGTGGCTCCGACGCCGCACGACGCTCCGCCTCCTCCCCCGCCGTCGCTCACGTCCAACATCCGCGCCTTCCGGGTCATGGTGCGCAACGAAATGTTCCGGCGCGTTGAGTTGTTCGCGGACGAAGACGCGGCCGCCTTGGGCGAGCTCGACGCCGGCAGCGGCTGGGATGGGGAGCGCTGGGAAGACGCTCTGGACGACTACTTCGACGAACACGACGACATCGGAACCGGCCCCGACGCCCGGGGCCCGGGACTCCTCATGATCACGGAGGAACCCGGCATCTGGCGGGTGCGGCAGATTTTCGATGACCCGGCCCGCAACCATGACTGGGGCGTTTCCGCCGAAGTGGACCTGGCAGCCTCGGACGAGAGCGGCACCGCAGTGGTCAAGGTGACCTCGGTCAACCGCCTCTAGGCGCCTAGTAAGCTCGAATCATGAGTGTTATCCGCCCTGCCACAGTGTCCGACGTCCCCGCGATCCTGCAGATGATCCACGAGCTTGCGGTCTACGAAAAAGAGCCCGACGCCGTGAAGAACACGCCGGAAATGCTCTCCGAGGCCTTGTTCGGCGAGCATCCGCGGGTATACGCGCACATGGCGGAAAACGCGGCAGGAGACGTCCAGGGATTCGCCTTGTGGTTCCTGAACTACTCCACGTGGGAAGGCGTCCACGGCATCTATCTCGAGGACCTCTACGTCACGCCCGATGCGCGGGGCGAGGGCCATGGGAAGGCGCTCCTGCAGCATCTAGCCGCCACCGCCATCGAACGCGGCTATGCGCGGGTGGAATGGAGCGTCCTGGACTGGAACGAACCGTCCATCAACTTCTACCGCAGCCTCGGTGCCGTGCCCATGGACGGCTGGTCCACGTTCCGGCTGACCGGCGAAGCCCTGGGTGCCTTCGGCAGCGACAAGGTCATGGCTCGTGGCTGAGCGGGTGGTTGAACGCATGGTTGGGCGCGCCGGAGGGCAAGCGGTTATGCAAGGGGCGCACACCATCCGGGCACAGCACGAATTCAGGGGAGTCCGCACCGCCGAACACTTCTTCACTGTCCCCCTCGACCATTGGGCGTCCGCGGACGCTCCTGGCACCGCTGAAACGATCAGCGTCTTCGCCCGGGAGTTCGTCTCCACCGAGCACCCGGAGGAAGACGCAGCCCGGCTGCCGTGGCTGCTCTACCTCCAAGGCGGGCCCGGCGGACGCGGAACCCGGACCACGACCCTGTCCGGCTGGATGAAGGCCGCCGCAAGGAGTTTCCGCATCCTGATGCTGGATCAACGGGGCACGGGCCTGTCCACCCCTGCGGACCGCAATACCTTGCCGCTCCGCGGCGATGCCGCGGCGCAGGCTGACTACCTCACCCATTTCCGGGCGGACTCGATCGTGGCCGACGCCGAACTCATCCGGAAGACCTTGGGCTCGGAGCCTTGGACTGTCCTTGGCCAGAGCTTCGGCGGTTTCTGCGCGCTGACTTACCTGTCCTTCGCTCCGGAAGGTTTGAGCGAAGTCCTCATTACGGGAGGGCTGGCGCCGTTGAAAGGTCCGGCCGAGCGCGTCTACCGGGCCACTTTCCAACGGGTTGCGGAACGAAACGCGGAATACTTCGCGCGGTATCCGGAGGACCGCAAGCTAGTCACCCGGATTGCGCGGCATCTGGAATCCACGAAGGAGCGGCTGCCCAGCGGGGAGCGCCTCACCACGGAACGCTTCCAAATGGTGGGATCGTTCCTGGGCGGGAACGCCCGTGTGGATGCCCTGCACACCCTCCTCGAGGATGCCTTCGTGCCTTCCCGGGAGGGAGACCGCCTCTCCGATGCGTTTCTGGAACAGGTCCACGGGCTCGTTTCCCGGGCATCGAATCCCCTGTACGCGGTCTTGCACGAGTCCATCTACGGCCAGGGGCAGGCCACCGACTGGGCGGCGTGGCGGGTGCGCGCCGAATTCCCCGGGTTCCATCCCGACGCCGCAGAACCGTTCCTGACGGGCGAAATGGTCTACCCCTGGTATTTCGAACAGGATCCTGCGCTTGTACCCCTGCAGGAAGTAGCCGGGCTGTTGGCCTGCAAGCAAGACTGGAAGCCGCTCTACGATGTGTCGCGACTGAACGCGAACACTGTGCCCGTCGCGGCCGCCGTGTACCGCGACGACATCTACGTGGACTTCCAGCTATCCATGGAAACCGCAGCGGCCGTGCGAGGACTCCAGGCCTGGACCACAGGGGACTTTCATCACGACGGGATCGGCGAAGACGGGGAAGGAATCTTCAACCGGCTCTTGGGAATGGCCCGCGGCACGAACTGAGCCCCGGCCATAGCAACGACCGGGGCTCAGAAACGCTCTGCAGTTGTCAGTGGTTACGCATTTGTCAGTGGCCGCTAACCTTGTTCATGCTCTTGCGGGAGTCTTCCTCGAGCCGGGCGTCCAGTTTGGACTTGCTGGCGGCCGGGGTCAGGAGGCTTGCGACAACAGCCACCACGATGGTGCCGATGATGACCGCCAGGGACACATAGGTCGGGATCTCCGGAGCCCATTCAATATGGTGGCCGCCGTTGATGAAGGGCAGTTCGTTGACGTGCATGGCGTGCAGTACCAGCTTGACACCGATGAACGCGAGGATGACCGACAACGCGTGCTTGAGGTAGATCAGCCGGGTCATGAGGCCGCCAAGGAGGAAGTACAGCTGGCGCAGGCCCATGAGGGCGAAGATGTTGGCAGTGAAGACGATGAAGGCGCTCTGCGTCAGTCCGAAGATGGCCGGGATGGAATCAACGGCGAACAAGAGGTCCGTCATGCCGATGGTCACGAAGACGATCAGCATGGGCGTGAACAGCTTCTTGCCGTCAACCGTGGTACGAAGCTTGCCGCCGTCGAACTTCTCCGACATCGGGACAACTTTGCGGATGCGGGAAATCAGCGGGTTTTCGGCGCCGTCTTCCTCGTCTTCGCCGTTGTCCGTGGCCTGCTTCCACGCGGTCCACAGCAGGAACGCGCCGAAGATGTAGAAGACCCAGCTGAACTGCTCAATCACCACAGCACCAAGGGCAATGAAGATACCGCGCAGGACGAGGGCGATGATGATGCCCACCATGAGCACTTCCTGCTGGTACTTACGGGGCACCGAGAACCGCGCCATGATGATGATGAAGACAAAGAGGTTGTCGATACTCAGGCTGTATTCGGTCACCCAACCGGCGATGAACTGGCTGCCATGCTCCGGGCCGGCAAAGGCGAACATCGCTCCGGCGAAAACCAGGGCGAGGGTCACGTAGAACGCGACCCAGAGGCCTGCTTCCTTCATGGAGGGCTCGTGCGGACGCTTGACCACCAGGAGAAGGTCGACAAGGAGGATGATTCCGAGAACGACGAAAGAGCCGATCTCAAACCAGGCGGGGAGTTGCATCTAAAATGCCTTTCGCAGGTACGCCAAAACGGCGTAAGTCTCTCCGACCTGCCTGCGTCTCCCTGCCCAAAGGCAAACAACGCTCCAACGGCGATCCACTAGGCCCGGCGAGGCGTCTGTGCCTTGCGTGTTGACGGACCTAGCGCTTGGGATACTCCCCTACGTAGGCCCAACTTTACCCTAGGCGTGCCCGGCGGACTGCATTTGGCGGAGTTCGCGCTTGAGGTCGCCCACCTCGTCACGGATCCTCGCTGCGATCTCGAACTGGAGTTCGGCGGCGGCCGCGTGCATCTGCTCGGTCAACTGTTCGATCAGACCCACCAGGTCTTCGGCCGGCGCCGCGGCGAGGCCGTCTTGCCGGACCTTCGAAGCGCCCTTGCCCTTGCCGGTCCGCCCGCCCTTTCCAGCTGCGGCGAGCAGCTCGCGGGTGTCGGCGTCTTCGCGGGCAAGCTGATCGGTGATGTCCGCGATCTTCTTGCGCAACGGTTGCGGATCGACACCGTTGTCGGTGTTGTACTTGACCTGGATTTCCCGGCGCCGGTTGGTTTCCTCGATGGCCTTGGCCATCGAGTCCGTGATCCGGTCGGCATACATGTGGACCTGGCCCGAGACGTTTCGGGCGGCGCGCCCGATGGTCTGGATGAGGGACGTGGCCGAGCGGAGGAAACCTTCCTTGTCGGCGTCCAGGATGCTGACGAGCGACACTTCGGGCAGGTCGAGGCCCTCGCGGAGCAGGTTGATGCCCACCAGGACGTCGAAGCTGCCCATGCGGAGTTCGCGGAGCAGCTCCACGCGCCGGAGGGTGTCGACATCGGAGTGCAGGTATTGGACCTTGACCCCGTGGCCCAGCAAATAGTCGGTCAGGTCCTCGGCCATGCGCTTGGTCAAGGTGGTGACCAGCACGCGTTCGTCGCGGTCGACGCGCGTCCGGATTTCGCCAAGGAGGTCGTCGATCTGGCCCTTGGTCGGCTTCACGATGACTTCCGGATCGATCAGTCCGGTGGGGCGGATGATCTGCTGGACGGACCCGTCGGCCTTGCCCAGCTCGTACTTGCCGGGGGTCGCGGAAAGGTAGACGGTCTGGCCCACCCGTTCCAGGAATTCATCCCATTTGAGCGGCCTGTTGTCCATGGCCGAAGGAAGCCGGAAGCCGTGGTCCACGAGGGTGCGCTTGCGCGACATGTCGCCCTCGTACATGGCGCCGATTTGTGGAACCGTGACATGGGATTCGTCGATGACCAGCAGGAAGTCGTCCGGGAAGTAGTCGATGAGGCAGTGCGGTGCCGTGCCGGAGCCGCGGCCATCGATGTGGCGTGAGTAGTTCTCGATGCCGTTGCAGAACCCCATTTGCTGCATCATCTCGAGGTCGTAGGTGGTGCGCATGCGAAGCCTCTGGGCCTCCACCAGCTTGTTCTGGCCTTCGAGGACCTTGAGCCGCTCCGCGAGCTCTCCTTCGATGGCGGTGATGGCGCGGGACATGCGTTCCGGCCCAGCGACATAGTGCGAGGCCGGGAAGATGTACATCTCGGTTTCCTCGCGGATGACGTCGCCCGTGACCGGATGCAAAGTGTAAATGTTCTCGATCTCGTCGCCGAAGAACTCGATGCGCAGGGCCAGCTCTTCGTACATGGGGATGATTTCCACGGTATCTCCGCGGACGCGGAAAGTGCCGCGGTGGAAGTCCATGTCGTTGCGGGTGTACTGCATTCCGACGAACTTGCGCAGAAGATCGTCCCGGTTCATTTCGGCGCCCTTGGTGAGCGTGACCATTCCGGCGATGTACTCCTCCGGGGTGCCGAGGCCGTAAATGCAGGACACCGTTGCCACAACGATGACATCCCGGCGGGTCAGCAGCGCATTCGTGGCCGAGTGCCGCAGCCGCTCCACCTCCTCGTTCACGGAGGAGTCCTTTTCGATGAAGGTATCCGTCTGGGGGACGTAGGCCTCAGGCTGGTAGTAGTCATAGTACGAAACGAAATACTCGACCGCGTTGTTGGGCAGCAGTTCCCGGAACTCGTTGGCGAGCTGCGCTGCCAAGGTCTTGTTCTGGACCATCACCAAAGTGGGCCTCTGCACCTGTTCGATCAACCAAGCCGTCGTGGCACTCTTGCCCGTACCGGTGGCGCCGAGCAGCACGACGTCTTTTTCGCCGTTGTTGATGCGTTCGGTCAGCTCCGCGATAGCGGCCGGCTGGTCACCGGCCGGCTTGAATTCGCTAATGACCTCAAAGGGCGCGACGACACGGTTGATCTCCTGGGCAAGACTCATGAATCCAATGTACCCCCGCCCGCGGACAGTTACTGTCCGCGTTTTCCGCTTGAACCGGCACCGCCGCCGGGCCGGGTCCAACTGTCATCCAGCCGTCCCATGATGGAACGGAACATCTTCACGGCGAACCACACGCCGGACACAAGCCAGACGGTCCATGCGAGCCAAAAGGCTGCGCCCGGCACGAGAACGCGCCACGTCGGCGGCTGCGCCCCGGCGACGAACTCCGCGCGGCCGCCGGCCAGGAACCACAGCAGCGCAGCCCCGGCCATGAGAACGACGCCGGCCCACGCCAGGGCGCGAACGGCGCCAAGCCGCTGCGCCTCAAGATGGGGCGTGATTCTCCGTTTCCCGTCCATGCGTGCCGCCTAGCCTTGCGCCACGGAGTACGACGGCGGCTGCCACCCGCTGCTCCTGGCCCAGGCATCCATGAGCGGCCAGGCCACCTCGGTGAACCAGGGTTCCTTGGCTTCGGCATACGCCAAGGTCCGGTGGTCGCCGGCGTGCAGCGCGGCAAGTTCCTGTTTCATGTCCGCATACATACGTACGGCGTCGGGGTCGGCACGAAGCCAATCCCGGAACAACAACGCATAACGCCAGCCGGGACTTCCAAGGACCCGGACATGGACATTGGCGGCCCGCCCGGGGTCCGCGTTGCAATGGAAGCGTTTTTGCCATGCCGATGGATCCAGGTCCGGCGGCTTGGGTGTGTCACGGGCGGAGGCCTCCTGCAACGGGAAACCGGCCTCGCCCAAGGCCGTTGCTATCCGGTCCGCGGCTTCCAGCGAGGACACATTTACTTGCAGGTCGATGACGTCCTTGGCAGGAAGGCGGGGTACCGACGTCGAACCGATATGGTCTGCGCCCAAGACCTCCGGAGATGCGCGCCTGATCCTGGCAAGCAGCCGCTCGGCCTGGACCGGCCAGTCGGGGTTTGGCGGGGACAAGACGGGCCCGCCGGCCCGCGGTGCCGGGCGGCCGGCTGCAAGATTGCGGGCAAACGGCGCCAGTCGTTCTTCCCATAGGGCTTCCACGAGCTCCGTAACGTCCTGAACGCTTCCGGAGTTGTCCAACACGACGTCGGCCGCCGCCAACCGTTCGTCCCTGCCGGCTTGCGCGGCCATGCGGGACACCGCGTCCTCGACTGTCATGCCGCGGATCTCCGTCATGCGCCGGATCCGCTCGTCGTCCGACGCATCGACGACCAGCACCAAGTGGAAGCTGCTGCCCTGCCCGGTTTCAACCAGGAGCGGAATATCCTGGACGACGATGTCTCCCGGTTTGGCGGTCGCGAGCATCGCGGCAGCCCTCTCCCGGACGCGCGGATGGATGATCGCGTTGAGCGCGTCCCGGCGATCCGGCTCAGCGAACACAATCGCGCCGAGGCGTGCCCGGTCAAGGCGCCCTTCGCCGTCGACAATGTCTTCACCGAACTCGGCCACGACGCCCGCCAAGCCCGGCGTGCCCGGCTCCACGACCTCGCGGGCCAGCGCATCGGCGTCAATCAAGACGGCGCCCAGCTCCCTCAGCCGGGCGGACACGAGCGATTTGCCGGAGGCGATCCCGCCGGTAAGTCCAATCTTCAGCACCCCTCCACACTAGACTGGGTCGGTGGCAGAACAGGAAGAAAGCCGGGCGACCGCGTACACAACGTTGGCGCTTGGAGACGATTTCCGCCACGAACTCGAGATCAAGCGTTCGCGCTTCATCACGGTGCTGCGCCGCGCCTCGGACGAGGACGCCGCGCGCGTCTTGGTGACAGAACTGCGCAAGGAATTCCATGACGCCCGGCACCACTGCTCGGCATTCGTCCTCGGTCCGGATCGCGTCATCCAGCGTTCCAACGACGACGGCGAGCCCTCCGGTACAGCCGGCATCCCCATGCTTGAGGCACTCATCAAACGCGAGACACTGCCCGGGGTGACTGACCTCAGCGACGTGAGTGCCGTCGTCGTGCGCTATTTCGGCGGGATCCTGCTGGGCGCGGGCGGACTGGTCCGTGCCTATTCCGAGTCAATTTCGGCCGCACTGGACTCCGCTCCGTTGGTTCAGCGACGCCGCTTGCGGATTTGCGACATCCCCGTGCCCCACCACGCGGCCGGAAGGCTTGAAAACGATCTGCGCTCCGCGGGCTACGTCATGGCCGAAACAAGTTACGAGCCCTCGGAGGCGATCCTGCGCGTGGCCCTGCCTGATGATGCAATCGCAATCGCCGACGCCGGTGAGCGGCTGGCATCCATGACCGGGGGCGCCTCGCTACTCCAAATGCGGGGAACGGAATGGGTCGACGTCCAGGCCTGAGCTTCCGCGCCAGGGACATGCCCTACTGACCACCACCACTGGACATAGTAGGAATATGCCCAGTCCTTGCTGCCAACGAGGGGCATGTCCCACGGGTGGCACTCGGATCGCACTGCATTGAGTTCTTGAACCGGCAAACGCTCTATTTCAGATTTTGGTCATTCTGCGATGCAGTGTTTCCGTGTGAGCCAGGCGGGAGCGCCCTCGATCTTGCCTTTCGGAACAACTTGATTGCGTAGAAAGTGATGAGCGCCAGAGCTGCCAGCAAGAGGAACGCCAGCGGGAGCAAAAGAAAGTACTGCCTCAGGAAAAGTAGGAACCAAGGGGTTCATGAGTCTGTTTACACCCATCCTCACGAGACTATTCAGTCCAAGAAGCGAACCACATGCCCACTAGTGGGTGGGACATATCTGATAGATCGTTATCGATTAGTGACCAGGCTGAGCTTCCACTCGCAGGGACATGCCCTCCCCTGATCACCACCGTTGGACATAGTGGAGTGGGCATATGTCCAGTCCTTGCTGCGAACGAGGGGCACGGCCCGGGGAGAACCCGGGCAGAAGCAATCTGGGCAGCAGCGAAACAGGCTTAAACAAAGCGGCTCCTGCGATTCATTTACGAATCGCAGGAGCCGCTTTAACCCGGCCCGGAATTCCGGGCGAGTGGCAATTAGTTGCCGGTCAGCTTCTCGCGCAGAGCGGCGAGGGCCTCGTCGGATGCCAGGGTGCCCGCGTTGGACTCCGTGGCAGCCGGCTCGGAGGAGTAGCTGGTGGTGCCGGAGTCGCTCTCGCCGGAAGCGGCAGCAGCGGCGTCGTCAGCAGCGTGCTGGGAAACCTGCTTCTTGTGGGCTTCCCAACGTGCCTGGGCATCAGCGTACTGCTGTTCCCAAGCGGCGCGCTGCGTCTCGTAGCCCTCGAGCCATTCGTTCGACTCGGGGTCGAAGCCCTCGGGGTACTTGTAGTTGCCCTCTTCGTCGTACTCAGCGGCCATGCCGTACAGAGCCGGGTCGAACTCGGTGCTGTCGGCGTCAACGCCCTCGTTAGCCTGCTTGAGGGAGAGGGAGATGCGGCGGCGCTCGAGGTCGATGTCGATGACCTTGACGAAGAGCTCGTCGCCAACGGAGACGACCTGCTCAGCAAGCTCAACGTGGCGGACAGCCAGCTCGGAGATGTGAACGAGGCCTTCGATGCCGTCTTCGACGCGAACGAACGCACCGAACGGAACCAGCTTGGTGACCTTACCCGGAACAACCTGGCCGAGGGCGTGGGTGCGGGCGAAGGTCTGCCACGGGTCTTCCTGCGTCGCCTTGAGGGACAGGGACACGCGCTCGCGGTCCAGATCCACTTCGAGAACCTCGACGGTGACTTCCTGGCCAACCTCAACAACCTCGGACGGGTGGTCGATGTGCTTCCAGGACAGCTCGGAAACGTGAACCAGACCGTCTACGCCGCCAAGGTCCACGAATGCACCGAAGTTGACGATGGAGGAAACGACGCCGGGACGAACCTGGCCCTTTTCCAGCTTGTTGAGGAACGTGGAGCGAACCTCGGACTGGGTCTGCTCGAGCCATGCACGGCGGGAAAGAACAACGTTGTTGCGGTTCTTGTCCAGCTCGATGATCTTGGCTTCGATCTGCTGACCGATGTACGGAGCGAGGTCGCGGACGCGGCGCATCTCGACGAGGGATGCGGGCAGGAAGCCGCGCAGGCCGATGTCGAGGATAAGACCACCCTTGACAACCTCGATGACGGTACCGGTGACAACACCGTCTTCTTCCTTGACCTTCTCGATGTCGCCCCAGGCACGCTCGTACTGAGCACGCTTCTTGGAGAGGATCAGTCGGCCTTCTTTGTCTTCCTTGGTGAGCACCAGGGCTTCGACCTGATCGCCAACGGAGACGACGTCCCCGGGGTCAACGTCGTGCTTGATGGAAAGCTCGCGGGAAGGGATGACACCTTCGGTCTTGTAACCGATGTCGAGCAGAACTTCGTCGCGGTCAACCTTGACGACGATACCTTCGACGAGGTCTCCGTCGTTGAAGTACTTGATGGTGGCGTCGACAGCTGCGAGGAAGTCCTCAGCGGTACCGATGTCGTTGATCGCGACTACGGGGGTACCGGGCTTCTCGGTGGAGGTGATGGTCATGTAGTAGGGGCTCCGTTGTGGATAGAGAATCGGTCAGGCAAACCGCCCGCTTTCCGTCGCCGGTCCGCAGGACACGGCAAAACGCCGGGTCATCCTGAATTGTGGATTGTAAATTTGCGCGCACGTAGTATGCGCCCGTTCATTCTAGTCGTTCACCGCAAGGGGGGTCAAAGCGGCAGCGTGTCACCGAGTCGCGCGAACGTCACGCCACGGTCCAGCAAGACTGGAAGGGCTCGCGCATATCCCTCCGCGGTGCCGCCGGCGGGCTGGTTGAAATGCGAGATCACAATCTGGCCGGCGCCCTGTCCTGCAGCGATTTTGCCCACTTCGCCCGCGACTGTCGGGGCCGGGAAGGTCGCGCCGCCGTCGCCGTTCACCGTGAAGCTCACGGGGACCAGTCCGAGGGCATTGGTGATCGCCGCCGCGACGTCGTCGTAGTAAGCAGTTCCCGCCCTGAAGAAGCGGGGGGCTTTGCCGCAGAGCCGCTCCATGGCTTCCTGGTTGCCCATGATTTCGTCATACACTTCGCCCGCATTGGCGGTGCCCGGGATGCTGTACGCTGAGCGCCCGCTGACCGACAGGGGCTGGTGCCGGAAGCCGTGGTTGCCGAGCTCGAACAAAGGATCAGCCGCGAGATCGGCCGCCAGCCCTGGGTTGGCTTTGATCCACCGGCCGTTGACGAACAACGTGGCGGGAACGTTGAGCTTGCGCAGGGTCTTGAGCAAGCGTTGATCGCAGTCCGAGCCCTGGGGGCCACCGCAAGCGTCGAACGTCAAGACCGCATGCGTGGACGCGGTTTTCGAGACCACGCCAGCGACAGCAAGCCCCCATTCGACGGGCTTGCGCCCGGAGAATTCGGCCACAACCTGGGCCTTCGACGGCGGTGCCGGCCGCGTTTCGGGCACGACCGGATGCTGGCCCACCTCTTCCACGACCGGCGTTGAAGCCGATGAGGGGCGAGGCGCCGGCGCCGCTGCCGGTTGTTGGGCGCAGGCGGCCAGTCCGGTCATCGCGAGTCCGGCGGCAGCCGCCAGCAAGGACCGCCGGCCCGGCAGCCCTGATGGGCCGAAGGAGTGGCTCCCCGGCTGGAATTCCCCCATGGAATCCTCTTCTGTTGTAGATCCTGCGTGCGGGTTGTGCCTAGAAGTGCGTCAGGCAATGGGCCGGACGTTCGACGGCGAACATGTGCTGGGCAGCCAATGCTGCTCCCGGCGTGTGCTCGCGGATCCGGCCTGCCGAAGCCAAGATTACAGGACTGACGGCACCCAAATAGACAGACCCCAAATCGGTGACGTCCATGCTCAGGTCCGGGCTCCCGCCACGCGCCTCCCTGACGGTGACGACGACGCCGTCGGACGTCAATTCCCACGTACCGTCCGCAAGACCGAGCGCATCCCGGACTTCAAGGACCAAGCTTCCATCGGTGCCGTAGCGCCTGGCCGACAGGGCTGCAGGGACGTCGAGGACGCGCAACCACAACATGTCGCGGTAGTCGGAAGATGTGACGCAACGCCCGTCCTCGAGCGCCCACGCGAGGGGGTCTTCAACGGGAGCGTCGGGCCAGGAGACCTGGTCGACGAGATCGATGCTGCCCAGGAATTGCCACAATTCCAGGTATGCGGAGTCCGTCGCGGCGACAAGATCCACGATCTCCACCGTGTATGGCTTCGTGTCCCAACCGGCGAACTTGTAGGACACGTAGCCGTCAATGGCGGCATCCGGTCCGTAGTGGAGCGCGCATTTGATGGCCTTGTCTTCGCTGCCGTCGCGCTTCATGGCCCCGGACACGTGATGACGGTAGGAGTCCTGCCTCACGATAGACCCCGGCGTACGGCGGTGAACCCGTTCGAAAACCTGGGGCGCGAGTTCGAGAAGGACTCTTGGATCTGCGATTTCCACCCGGCCAACGGGCTCGTGCCGGATGCGGAATTTCGGACCGATGTCCACCTTGATGCTCCGCTCGAAGGTTGCGACGCCAAATCCAAAGCGGCCGTAGATGGAGGCCTCGGACGCGGTCAGGGCGGCCATGGCGAAGCCATCGTCCTTGGCATCGGCGAGATCGGCGGTCATCATCCCCCGCAGGATGCCATGGCGCCGATGCGTTCCGCGGACGGTGACAGCGGTGATCTGGCGCGTCCGTAGTTCCTGGCCGAAGCCAACATTCAGCTTGTTTTCCAGCGTTCCAAAGGTCGCCACCGGAAATCCCGGGTTGAGGGCGTGCAACGGAGGCTCGTCGTTGACGTAAACGCCCGTCAGCTCACGGTTGTCCGCTTGGTACATCGCGAGAATCTTGTCGATGAGTTCATCGCTTCGTTGCTCGTCGTGGAATCCGAAACCAACGGCCCGGAGCCAATCACGTGCTTGTCCGTAGTCCGGGTTCTCCTTGTCGACGGAACGAAAGCGCTTGATGTTGTATTTTTCGTTTGTTTCCTTGGGATCAGCCACGTCCCGAGCCTAGCCAGACAGCATGGGGCACGCCACCATATCGGCGGCGTGCCCCATGCAAGCCTGCGCCCAGGCCGGCGAGCCTGCTAGTGCCCGGCGTCGTACCAGCTGGAGCCGACGCCGAGCTGCACGTCCAGCGGCACCGAGAGCTCGGCTGCGGTCCCCATTTGTTCGGTCACGAGCTTTTCGACGGCTTCCCGTTCACCGTGGGCAACCTCGAGCACGAGTTCGTCATGGACCTGTAGCAGCATCCGGGACTTCAGCCCCTGGCTGGTCAGCTCGGCCGAAACGCCGAGCATCGCCCGCTTCATGAGGTCCGCCGCCGAACCCTGGATCGGCGAGTTCAGTGCAATGCGCTCGGCGATCTCCCGGTGCTGGCGGTCCGTGCTGGTCAGGTCCGGAAGATAGCGGCGGCGGCCTTCGATCGTGGAGGTGTAGCCGTCGATCCTGGCCTGCTCCACCACGCCACGCAGATAGTCGCGCACCGCGCCGAAGCGGTCGAAGTAGTCCTTCATGAGGGTCCTGGCTTCGTCGACCGAGATTTCGAGTTGCTTGGACAGGCCGAACGAAGTCAGGCCGTAGGCCAATCCATAGGACATGGCCTTGACCTTGGAGCGCATGGCACTCGTGACCTCTTCCGGCGCCACGTTGAAAATGTGCGAGCCGACGTAGCGGTGCAGGTCCTCACCCTCCTTGTACGCCTGGATGAGCCCTTCGTCGCCGGACAGATGCGCCATGATACGCATTTCGATCTGCGAGTAGTCTGCGGACAGCAGGCACTCGTAGCCCTCACTGACGACGAAGATCCCGCGGACGCGACGACCTTCCTCACTGCGCACCGGGATGTTCTGCAGATTGGGATTGTTCGAGGAAATACGCCCCGTGGCGGCGACATTCTGCGCGTACGTGGTGTGGATGCGGCCGTCCTCAGCCAATGATTTCTTGAGGGTCTCCAGCATTTGGGCGAGCTTGGAGGATTCCCGGTGGGCCATGAGCTGCACCAGGAACTCGTGGCCGGTCTTCTCCAGGAGGGCCTTCAGCGAGGCGGCGTCCGTTGTGTAGCCGGACTTGATCTTCTTGGTCTTCGGCAGGCCAAGCTCTTCGAAGAGGACAGTCTGCAGCTGCTTGGGCGAGCCGAGATTGACCTCGTGGCCAATGGCGGCAAATGCCTGCTCCTGGGCGTTGTCGATCACTTTCGCGAGGTCCGCGAGCTGTTCGTTCAGGCGCTCCGTGGAGATGGCAATGCCCGAGAGTTCCATCTGGGCCAGGACCCGTGCGACCGGCAGCTCCAACGTGGTCAGGAGCGCCTCAGCCTTGCGCTCGGCGAGCTCGCTTTCGAAGTGCTTGCTCAGGGCATGCACGACGGCGGCCTGCTGGACAAGCGCGCCGGCCGCGGCACCGTCCGGCCCATCACCAAGCTCGAGTTCCAGCTGGCCGGTTTGCGCCGCCGCAGCCGTGACAGTGATCCTCAAGTGATGCTGGGCAAGCTCGGCGAGCTCGTAGCTGCGGCGGTCCGGCTGGATCAGGTAGCCCGAAATGGCAGTGTCGTCCACCACGCCTTCCAAGCCAAGTCCACGGTGGTCCAAGGCCTTCAAAGCGTCCTTGAATTCGTGCATGACCTTGGCCTCTTCCGGGTCCCGCAGCCACTTGGCCAGGACGGCATCGGCCGCCGCGTCCAAGGACGACAGCTCGATGTAGGCAGCCCCGTTGGACCGCACGATGGCGAGGGCATCGGCGTCGTCGCCAATCCGTCCCGGGACCAACTGCACGGCGACGGCGGCACGGCTCCCCGCACCGGCGGCGAAGAACTCCTCCAAGGCGGCGGCGTCCTCCAGGATCTTGTAGTCGGGCGCGTCGATGGTTTCGGGAGGCGCGCCGGCGGTGTCATCGCCATAGAGTGCGAACAGCCGGGGGCGGAGGGTCCTGAACTCGAGGGTGTCGAAAAGTGCCTCGATCTCCTGGCGATTTGGACGCGGCTCCTCAAGTTCCGCGAGCGTCACAGGGAGCTCAAGGTCGCTGAGGAGCTGGTTGAGGCGGCGATTGCGCTTGACGGCGTCGATGTTTTCCCGGAGGGCTCCACCGACTTTGCCTCCGATGGCATCCAGGTTCTCCAGGATCCCTTCCAGGCCGCCGTAAAGGTTGATCCACTTGGCTGCGGTCTTGGGGCCGACGCCGGGAACGCCCGCAAGGTTGTCGGCGGACTCCCCTACCAGCGCGGCGAGATCGGAGTAGCGGGACGGGGGAACGAAATACTTTTCTTCGATGGCTGCCGCGTCCATGCGGGGAATATTGGAAACGCCCTGTTTCGGGTACAGCACGAACACGTTGTCCGTGATGAGCTGGAAAGCGTCACGGTCCCCTGAGACCAGGAGGACTTCGTAGCCCGCGGCCTCGCCCCGTGCCGCGAGTGTGGCGAGGATGTCGTCAGCCTCGTAGCCGGGCATCTTGATGGTCTTGATGCCCCACGCTTCCATGACTTGATCGATGAGATCGATCTGCCCGCGGAATTCCGACGGCGTCTCGTTGCGGCCAGCCTTGTATTCGCTGTACTCGGCCTTGCGGAACGTCGTGTCGTCCGAGACATCGAAGGCCACCGCGACGTGGGTGGGCTTCTGATCCTTGATGAGGTTGATCAACATCGAGGTGAAGCCATGCACGGCGTTGGTGTGCTGGCCCGAGGATGTGGCGAAGTTCTCTGCCGGAAGAGCATAGAACGCCCGGAACGCCATCGAGTGACCATCGAGGACCAAGAGCCTCGGCTGGCCACCTGCCGTGGCGCCCGCAATGGTTGTTGAAGGGTCTGGTGCCGTTGCGGTGGCAGTTGATGTTGCTGTTCCAGTAGATGTTGTTGTTCCAGTTGACACTGGCGTTGACATTGCCGTCGGAACTGAGTCCGGTTTGGTTGTTTCGCTCACAGGTGCCAGCCTAGTTGGCATGATGGACAATTTCACGCCGGGCCCGTTCACTGACGAACTCAACGCGGCGGGCGTTCCGCAGGAGTTGCACGGTTGGCTCTCCCGCTATGGAGTGGGGTCGCTCGTGGCGAAGATGGGCATCAAGTTCGTTGAGCTGGGCCCGGAACGGACTGTCGCCACCATGCCGGTGGAGGGCAATACCCAGGTTGCCGGCATCCTCCACGGCGGAGCCCATGTGGTCCTCGCCGAAACCTTGGGCTCCTTCGCCGCGGCCTTGCATGCCGGAGCCGGACGCCACGTGGTAGG
The DNA here is from genome assembly GCF_052115205.1 of Arthrobacter sp. 2RAF6. Lineage (NCBI taxonomy): Bacteria > Bacillati > Actinomycetota > Actinomycetes > Micrococcales > Micrococcaceae > Arthrobacter > Arthrobacter sp. 2RAF6. Next base: position 72,650 of record NZ_JBFRGF010000012.1, read on the forward strand.
AATCGAGGTGGGCGCAACCCACCACCGCTCCATAGCGAGCGGCCTGGTCACGGGCACGTGCACAGCCATCCACCTGGGCGGCACGCTCGCCACCCACGAAATTGTCATGACCGACGATCACGGCCGACGGCTGTCAACCGCCCGGATTACCAACATGATCCGGGAGAACAGGGCCCGCTGACCCGGCACGCGCAGGGAACCTGTAGCGCAACTCGACTGCCGCGCCACCGAGGGTGCGGGACGAGATCAACTCGAGCGGCGCCGTCGGGCTCTCGACAGGCAGCAAGCGCTTACCGGTACCCAAGGCGACGGGGATAAGGGTGACAATCATCTCGTCCAGCAGGCCGGCCTTGGCGAACTGGGCCACGAGGTTTCCACCACCAACCAGCCACACGTTCTTGTCACCGGCGTCGGCAATCAGGTCCGGCGCGAATTCCTCAACCTCGCCGCGCACGAACGTGACGTCCGCACCGGGCGGCGCGGCGTATTCGCGGTGGGTGAAGATCCAGCATGGAACACCCGGATAGGGCCATTTGCCCGGCTCGTGTTCCATGAGCCAGCGGTACGTCTGGCCGCCCATGACAATGCAGCCGATGCCCGCCATGAAATCTTCGTAGCTTTCGGTGACGCCCTCGGCCTCTTCGAACTGGAGCAGCCAGCCGAGATCGTCTTCTTTCGTGGCGATGAACCCGTCAAGCGAGGATGCCACGTAGTACTGGAAATCCGCCATGGCCCCACCCTACCCATGAGGCGGCGGCGTTCCCAGCTACTTCGTGAAGTACGGAACGATCAGGTAGATTCCGAAAAGCACGGCGATTCCGCAGGCCGCGAAGCACACGTAGGCAAGGGACCGGACCATGACCGGTGACTTCTGCCGGGCGTCGCCCGCGATGGCGGTGAGGCGGACACCGAGCGAATACAGCACTACGAGGAGAACGGCCGCCACAAGGGTCGCGCCGGCTACCTCCACCAGATCAAACCACTTCATGCCTGGATGTCCTTACTCACGTTCTTGCTCGGACTCTTTTTTCCGGCGTTCTTCTTGCGGAAGCGGACCGCGGTGCCGGCTTCCTCGACTTCGACGGCGTTGTGGTGGCCCACGTGCGATTTCCTCGAGTAAATGAACATGTAGACGACGACGACGGTGCCCACAACTGAAGCGATAACCACGCCGACAGTGCCGGTACCGATGAGGAACGCGGTCAAGGCGCCCACGATGGCAGCCGCAGGGAGGGTGAAGAGCCAGCCGGTGGCGATGCGCCCCACGGTTCCCCATCGCACCGTGGTGCCCTTCCGTCCGAGTCCCGAGCCGATGACCGAACCGGAGGCCACCTGCGTGGTGGAGAGCGCGAAGCCAAGGTGGGAGGAAGCGAGGATGGCCGAAGCGGTGCTGGCTTCCGCGGAGAAGCCCTGCGCCGGCTTGACGTCGGTCAGCCCGGAGCCCATGGTCCGGATGATGCGCCAGCCGCCGGCGTAGGTCCCGATGGCGATGGCGAGGGCGCAGGCCCCGATGACCCAGAGCTGGGGGCCGCTGCCGGCCGGCTGGGTTCCGGCGGCGATCAGGACGAGGGTGATGATGCCCATGGTCTTTTGCGCGTCGTTGGTACCATGGGCCAACGCGACGAGGCTGGAGGTGAAGATCTGGCCGGTACGGAATCCGCCTCGCTTCTGGGTCAGCTTGTCGCCGGTTTCGGGGTCATGCCGTGACGTCAGGGCGTAGGCCAGCTTGGTGCATAGATAGGCCACGGCACCGGCGAGCAGCGGCGAGAAGATGGCCGGAAGAATGACTTTCTGGAGCACGGTGTCGAAGTTGACGGCGTGGAAGCCGATGCCGACGATCGCAGCACCGATGAGGCCACCGAAAAGCGCGTGCGAAGAACTGGACGGCAGCCCCTTGAGCCACGTGAACATGTTCCATAGCACTGCCCCCATCAGCCCGGCGAAGATGATCTCCGGCGTGATGTGGATGCCGTCCGTGCCCTCACGGATAAGGCCTCCGGAAATGGTCTTTGCCACTTCGGTCGAGAGGAACGCGCCCACGAGGTTGAGCACCGCGGCCAAGGCAACAGCCGTCTTGGGCTTGATGGCACCCGTGGCGATCGGAGTCGCCATGGCGTTCGCTGTGTCGTGGAACCCGTTGGTGAAGTCAAAAAATAAGGCCAGCGCTATGACAAGCGCGACCATGAAGGTGATTCCCACCTTGTGCCCAATCTGCAGAGTCGACGATGCGCAGTTCCACTTCCCCGGGCCTGCCTGACAAAAAACAGTTCAGCAATCGTTCATCTGACTGCACTGGCGGAATAAACTATGGCGGGCGTGAAACCTTAAGAATCCTACGTGCCATTGCCGGCATGGCCAAACATCGAATCATCCAAGGAATTGCCGAACAGCCGCGATATCGCTCCGTGACAGGCCCCGCCGCGGGTCCGGCGAGATCCACAGCACACGGCTGTCGAGGAATTCGGCCCAGGACCGGGCAGCGGCTTCATGGTTCAGCTGATCGTCCATCCACACGATGCGTTCAGCTCCGGACTCTTGGACGTCCTTTTGCAAAACGTCCAGCTTCCACCAATCAGCGGTCTGGTCCCAACCGTCGCTGGTCAAGACAGGCCAGTGCTCGCCATGGAGGCCGATTGCCGGACACAGGAACTCAGGCGCAAGCCGCTGCCACGTCGTCAGCCAAACAAACCTTGCCCCGGGATGAGCGGCAAGCTCATTGAGTTCGTCAACCAGTTCGGAGGCGTACACGACGTCAAGGATTCCGGCGTCGGCGATTTTCCATTCAGTACCCCAATCGGTCAAGCCCATGGGACCGAACGGGTTCACCACGCCGTCGACGTCCAGATACAGCGACACGGTGGTCATGCAGCCCCCTCCCCGACGTGCCAACAAGGCCAGCGTAAGGCAAGCGCTGTGCGTCAGGGCAGTCCGGACCTTCCCGAAATTCACTATCTTGACGTTCGTCACAAGAGTGATAATCTCAATGTATGGAAAACCGCACCGGCCACTCCGAAGAGAGCATCAGGGTCCAAAACGTCAGGCCCATCGAGGATTCGGTCCGCACCGACTTCAGCCAGGCCATGTCCTACGGCGGGTATCTGGACCTTGACCGCCTCCTCACCTCCCAGCACCCGTTAAGCACCCCGGAACACCATGACGAATTGCTGTTCATCATCCAGCACCAGACCAGCGAATTGTGGCTCAAGCTTGTCCTGCATGAACTCCTTGAAGCCCGCCGTCTCCTTGATGCGGACAACCTTGCCAAGGCCCTCAAATGCATCGCACGCGTCAAGGCGATCCAGCGGACCATGACCGAGCAGTGGTCTGTCCTGGGCACCCTTACTCCTCGCGAGTACTCCGAATTCCGGCGCTTCCTGGGTAGCTCGTCAGGCTTCCAGTCCCATCAGTACCGCGCCGTCGAGTTCCTGCTGGGCAACAAGAACCGGGACATGCTCCGGGTTTTCGAGAGCGATCCGGCGGCGCACAGCCAGCTCAGCACCCTCCTCGAGGAGCCGACACTTTACGACGCTTTCCTCGCGGTGCTGGCGCGGGCCGGTTATGCCGTTCCCGCCGAAATCCTGGAACGGGACACCAGCGAACCATGGACGTTCCGGAAGGACCTGGTCCCGGTCTTCCAGGAGATCTACGAATCGGAAGCCACCCCATGGGGTTTCTACGAGGCCTGCGAAGACCTCGTGGACATCGAGGACAACTTCCACGCCTGGCGTTTCCGCCACTTGCGTACGGTGCAACGGACCATCGGATTCAAGGTGGGTACGGGCGGCTCCTCAGGCGTCGACTTCCTCAAGCGGGCCCTTGACCTGACCTTCTTCCCCGAGCTCTACGCCGTCCGCACCGAGATCGGCAACTGAACAGCAACCCAGTCCCGGCAACCCCATCAGCTTCCCTCAGGAGAGTCATGAACAGCACGCAGCAAACGCAACGGCCGACGTCGGCAGAACTCGATGCCGCGGATCCCCTCGCCCAGCAGCGTGAGGCCTTTTACTCCCCGGGAGCCGGCCAGCTCACCGCTTACCTCGACGGAAACTCTCTTGGCCGTCCGCTCAAGGCGACGTCGGCGAAGCTCGCGTCTTTCGTCGAGGACGCCTGGGGTAGCCGCCTCATCCGTGGCTGGGACGAACAGTGGATGGACGAACCCACCACGGTAGGCGACCGGATCGGCGTCGTCACCCTGGGCGCGGCCGCCGGCCAGGTCACCGTGGGAGACTCCACTTCAGTGATGCTCTACAAGCTCATCCGGGCAGCCGTCGACGCCCAGCCGGGCCGCGATGAGATTGTTGTGGACCGGGACAACTTCCCCACGGACCGTTTCATCATCGAGGGCATCGCCGCGGAAAAGGGCGCCACCATCAAGTGGGTCGCCTCCAACCCGGCCAGCGGCGTCCGGACCACGGACCTCGAGGGGCTGCTCAGCGAGCGGACCGCCGTCGTCGTGCTCAGCCACGTGGCTTACCGTTCCGGTTTCCTGGCGGATGCCGCGGCGATCACCGCGATGGTCAAGGAAGCCGGAGCGCTCATGCTCTGGGACCTGTGCCACTCCGTAGGCTCGGTGCCCCTCGAACTGGACGCCTGGGGTGTGGACCTGGCCGTGGGCTGCACGTACAAATACCTCAATGGCGGCCCGGGCTCCCCCGCGTTCGCTTACGTCAACGCTTCGCAGCAGGACCGCCTGCAACAGCCCATTTGGGGCTGGATGGGCGCCGACAACCCCTTCGGCATGACGGAAAGCTACAAGCCGGCAAGGGGGATCCGAAGCTTCATCACCGGCACTCCCCCGGTGCTGGCCATGCAGCCGCTCAAGGACATGGTCGAGCTGATCGCATCAGTGGGCATGGACGCCGTGCGGGAGAAGTCCATCAAGCTCAGCGAGTACGCAGTTGCCTTGGCTGACGACATGCTGGTCCCCCTCGGCGCCGAGATTGTCAGCCCGCGCAACACCGCAGAGCGTGGCTCGCACATCACGGTGGACCATCCCCTGTTCGGCGAGGTGACCCAGTCGCTGTGGGAACGGGGCGTCATTCCGGATTTCCGTCCGCCGCACGGACTGCGGATCGGCCTCTCGCCGCTCAGCACCAGCTACGCGGAGGTTGAGCTGGGAGTGACCGCCATCCGGGACGCCCTCACCGAGCTCCTGTGAGCGCTGTCCTCGACGACATGGACTCCCGGCCCGGGAGTACCACGTCGTTGCTTCGCACGGTCATCGGCCTGTACCTGCGCGATGCCGGCGGATGGATGTCCACGAGGCACATCATCGCCCTCATGGAGGCCCTTGGGGTGGCCGCGGCTGTTTCCCGGACGGCCTTGTCACGGTTGAAGAAGAAGGACATCGTCCTTCCGCAATCGCGTCACGGTGTTGCCGGCTTCGCCGTCACCGAGGGCGCCGCAGCGATGCTTGCCCGCGGCGACCGGCGGATCTTCAACCCGCACCTTATGTCGCCCGCGGACCGCTGGTGCCTCGTGTCCTTTTCCATTCCGGAAACGGAGCGGGAAAAGCGGCACCAGTTGCGGCGGAGATTGCACTGGATTGGCTGCGGAACGGTGGCAGCGGGGCTGTGGATCTGCCCGGATTCGCTTCGGGAGGAGGTGGAGGAGATCCTGGCGGACCTCGAGCTGCGAGGCATGGCCACGGTGTTCGTCACTGACACTCCTTTGGTCGGCGGCGGCCTCCGCGATGCCGCATCCGCATGGTGGGACCTGGAAGCCGTGGCAGAACTGCATCGCGACTTCATCCGGCATCATGGTTCCGAGGACGACGGCGGCGGCCCGGTGAACGGTTCCCACGGCGGGCCCGCCTCCGCCGAAACCTTTGCCCGCTATGTCCGATGCATCGACCGCTGGCGCATTATTCCGTATCTGGATCCAGGCCTGCCGGCCGAGTTCCTTCCCGAGGACTGGCCGGGCATGGCGGGAATCGCCCTCTTCGAGCGCCTCGGAGCCGCTTATTCACGGCCGAGCGCGGACTTCGTGCGGAGGACTTTGGAAACGTAGCAGGAGTACTCTGGAAGCATGAACTTCCCGGATAGTGGATGGTTCGCGAGGTTGCCATGACTCGCCCGTGGTTGCGTTGGTTGCCCGCCGCACTGGTTCCGGTAGCCCTTGCTGCGGCCGCCCTGGCTGGTTCCTACCAGGCAGGAGCTGCGACGAGCCTGCCGCCCAAAACGGCGGAGGAAGTCATCGCGATGATCGGCCGCGCCGACGTCCGCTCCCTGTCCGGAACCCTTCAACAAAGTTCCGAGCTGGGACTCCCCCAGCTCCCTTCCGTCGGGCCAACCGCAACCCAGGGTCCGGCTTCAGTCATCGAGCTTCTGAGTGGTTCACACACGGCCCGGGTCTACCTGGACGGTCCCGCCAAGGCCAGGTTCCAGGTGATGGACATGCTCGCCGAGCGCGACCTCGTCCGCAATGGCAACGATCTCTGGCTCTACAACTCGGCCGACAACAGTGCGGCGCACATGACGATGCCCGCTGAACCCGCGCGCGCAGCGGCCCCGCACGCGACACCGACCCCTGGGGTAACCACCCCTGATGTTGTCGCGCAGCATTTCCTCGCCGCCGTCGGGCCCACCACGGACGTGACAGTGGGCGACGGAACCACCGTGGCCGGCCACACGGCTTACCAACTGGTGATCAAGCCGCGCAGTACCGGCACGCTCGTCGATTCCGTGACGATCGCCGTGGACTCCGCCTCGGGCCTGCCGCTCGGCGTCGATGTGCGGGCGGGCGGCCAGGCCGCAGCGGCCTTTTCGCTCGCGTTCACTGAGCTGAGCTTGTCGACGCCCGACGCCGCGCTGTTCAGTTTCACGCCGCCGCGCGGTGCCGCCGTGGAGGAGAAGGCAACCCCGCGGCTGCGTGCGCTCCCCGGTAAGACCGGGCAGGCACCCCAAGCCAAGGCAGCAGCGGGCCGGCCAACCATCACAGGCAGCGGCTGGGACGCAGTGATCGGCATGCCCGCGGGCACGGTGCCCACGGATGTCCGCTCGGCTCCGTTGTTGGCCCAGCTCACGCAGGCGGTCCCGGGCGGCCGCGCGCTGACAACCAGCCTGGTAACTGTCTTGGTGCTCGACGACGGCCGCGTCTTCGCGGGAATGGTGCCACTTGAGCGGTTGCAATCCGCAGCCGCCACGCAATGACGGAGGCATCCGCGCCAGCTGAACTGGCGATAGAGACGCAAGGCCTCAGCAAGCGCTTCGGCCACCGGGCCGCCGTCGACGGCGTTGATCTGGCAGTTCCCCGCGGTTCAGTCTTTGGCTTCCTCGGTCCGAATGGCTCCGGCAAGACCACGACCATCCGGTTGCTGCTTGGCTTGGCGGCCGCCACGCACGGCCACATCCGGGTTCTTGGCGGCGAGATGCCGCGCCAATTGGCAACGGTCCTGCCCAATGTTGGCTCGCTGGTGGAAGGTCCGGCCTTCTACCCTTTCCTGTCCGGGGCGGCGAACCTGCGGCGATTGGACAGCGCCGATCTGCATGCCTCCCCGCGGACCCGGGCAGCGCGGGTGGATGAAGCGCTCGAGAGGGTGGGGTTGTCCCATGCCGCAGGCAAGAAGGTCCGCGCCTATTCCCTCGGGATGAAGCAGCGGCTGGGGATTGCGCATGCCCTGCTGCGTCCGAGGGAACTGCTTGTCCTGGATGAACCCACCAACGGCCTGGATCCGCAAGGGACCCGGGAGGTTCGCAGCCTGGTCCGCTCCCTCGCCGCCGGGGGCGCCACAGTGTTCGTCTCCAGCCATCTCCTCGCGGAAGTGGAGCAGATGTGCACCCATGTGGGAGTCATGAGCGTGGGCAAGCTCGTGGCGCAAGGAACCCTGCACGAACTGCGCGCCGCGGGAAAAGCCACGATCCGTCTCCACACGCCCGATATTGAGGCCGCTGTCCGGGTCCTCTCGAGGCTGGGCCTGGAGTCGGAACTATCGGCTCCACCGCCCGGCTCGTACGGTCCCGATGGCCAGAGCCTCGTCAGCACCGGTCCACCGGGGCACGAGGTGGCTCCCGAGGCGATCGTCGCTGCCCTCGTGTCCGACGGCGTCCGGGTGCGGGGCTTCGGCGTGGAGAACGCCAGCCTGGAGGAGCGCTTCGTCTCCCTTACCGGAGAGGGCTTCGACATTGCCGGCTGAACACGAAGCTGAAGTCATAACCTCAGCGCCGAACGCCCGGCCATCAAGCTCGTGGTCACTCATGGCCTCGGAGCTCTCGGTGCTGTTCAGGCGGCTGCGGACCTGGGCCATGCTCCTGGCGCTCGCGGCGATTCCCATCCTTATTGCCGCGGCAGTCAAGCTGAGCTCGCATCCCGTGGCGCCGGGGCGGGGTCCGCCCTTCCTGGACCGGATCACCCAAAACGGGCTTTTCGTCGGCGTGACGGCACTGGTCGTCTCCGTGCCCTTGTTCCTTCCCCTCACGATCGGAGTGGTGGCAGGCGACACGATTGCCGGTGAAGCAAACCTTGGCACGCTCAGGTACTTGCTCGTCGCCCCGGCGGGACGCGTCCGCCTCTTGTTGATCAAATACGCGGCCGCCGCTGCGTTCTGCCTGGCAGCGACACTTACGGTGGCCGCCGCCGGTGCGCTGGCCGGCGTCGCGCTCTTCCCTGTAGGCCCGGTCACCCTGCTCTCCGGCGACACTATCGGCGTCGGCGAATCCGTGGTGCGTTCCCTGCTGATCGCCGCGTACATTGCTGTGTCACTGTTGGGGCTGTCCGCTATCGGGCTGGCAATTTCCACCTTTACGGATTTACCGGTTGGGGCCATGGCTGCGACCATCGTGTTGTCCGTGGTGTCGCAAGTGGCGGACAACCTGCCGCAATTGGAGTGGCTGCACCCGTGGCTGTTCAGCCATTACTGGTTGGGTTTCGCCGATCTTTTGCGCCAACCCATCTCGTGGACGAGCTTCGGCGACAATGCCTTGCTGCAGGCGGGCTACATCGTGGCGGCCGGTGCGCTGGCTTATGGCAAGTTCACGAGCAAGGATGTCCTGTCCTGAAGTACGGCCTGCCCGTAAGCTCGTGGCATGGCAAGATTCTTCGATGTCCACCCGCAGGACCCGCAACCACGCGCAATTGCCCAGGTGGTGAATATCCTCCAGTCCGGCGGGCTGATCGCCTACCCCACCGACTCCTGCTACGCGCTCGGCGCTCAAATCGGCAACAGAGAAGCCCTCGACCGGATCCGCTCGATCCGGCAGCTCGACAGCAAGCACCATTTCACCTTGGTCTGCAAGGACTTCGCGCAGCTCGGACAATTCGTCATGATCGACAACGATGTGTTCCGAAGCATCAAAGCCGTCACGCCGGGAAGCTACACGTTCATCCTGCCTGCCACGAAGGAAGTGCCGCGCCGTCTCCTGCACCCCAAGAAAAAGACGGTAGGCGTGCGGATTCCGGACCATAATTTTGTCCAGGCCCTGCTGGCCGAACTGGGCGAACCGCTCCTTTCCAGCACCTTGCTGCTCCCCGACGAGGAGGAACCTTTGACCCAAGGCTGGGAAATCAAGGAACGCCTGGACAACCTGGTGGAAGCCGTCATCGATTCCGGGGACACCGGCGCAGAGCCCACAACGGTGGTGGACTTCTCGAGCGGCACGGCGGAAGTGGTCAGGCGCGGCACCGGCGATCCCTCCCGGTTCGAGTGAGCATGAGCATCGCCGAATCCCGTGTCACGATCGACGTCGACGGCACACCCGTCTCCGGTATCTACGCCCGGCCGGACAAACCGGTCGCGACCCTCGCTCTCGCCCACGGGGCCGGGGCGGGCATGGAGCATCCCTTCCTGGGCGGCCTCGCGCACGCGTTGAACGACGACGGCGTCGCGACCTTGCGCTTCAACTTCCCCTACCGGGAAGCCGGCAAGAGGTTCCCCGACCGGCCGCCCGCGGCGATCGCGGCGTGGCGGGCCGTCATGGCGGTAGCGGCGTCCCGTTCAGAGGGTGAACCGCTGTGGGCGGCCGGCAAGTCCTTCGGCGGTCGCATGGCGTCGATGGCGGTCGCCGAGGGCATGCCCGCGGCAGGACTCGTCTACCTCGGCTACCCGCTGCACCCGCCTGGAAAACCGGAGAAGCTCCGCGATGAGCACCTCTACGGCCTCACGCTGCCCATGCTCTTCCTGCAGGGCTCCCGGGACACCTTCGCGACGCCCGAGCTGCTCGAAAACGTGGTGGCAAGGATTGGACCCACCGCCACCATCGAGTGGTGGGACGGCGGCGACCATTCCTTTGACCGCGTGGGTGTCAAGAAGAGCGCGGCGGATGTCGGCGCGTCTCTGGCGGCCCCGGTGTCAGCATTCCTTCGTCAGAACGGCTGAGCTCGAAGCAGATGCGGGGCGTCAAGCCTTCACTGGAAATCAGGCTTTCGCCGAGGCAACGGCTATGCCGGGCGGCAGCGGTTCGTGCCGCAAGTATTCCCGGCGGAATCGACCGCTGCCGGCCGTCAGTCCCCGCAACACGATCGCGTACCGCAGCAGTTCCTGTTCCGGGACTTCGGCACTGATCTCAGTACGCTCTCCGCCCACGGATGTCGTCCCGGTGACGCGTCCACGGCGGGAGGACAGATCGCTCATGACCGCACCCACATGCTCGTCGGCCACAAGTACCGTCACGGCCGAAATCGGTTCAAGGAGTTGGATGCTGCCCGCCGCCGCGGCCTCCCGCAAGGCCAACGCACCGGCCGCTTGGAAAGCGGCGTCCGATGAATCGACGCTGTGCGTCTTGCCGCCTACCAGGATCACCCTGATGTCGACCACCGGGAAACCTGCCCGCACCCCCTTGCCCATCTGGGCCCGGACGCCTTTCTCGACCGACACAACATAGGTGCCGGGGATGACCCCACCCACAATCCTGTCGACGAATTCGAAGCCTCCCCCGCGTTCGAGGGGTTCCACTTCGATGTCGCAAATCGCGTACTGTCCGTGGCCGCCGGATTGCTTGACATAGCGCCCGTGGCCGGCGGCCTGGGCGGCGAAGGTCTCCCGGAGCGGCGTGATGACGTCCACGGTCTGCAGCTTCACCCCTTGCTCGCGCAGCCGGTCCAGGACGGCCTCCGAGTGGGCCTCGCCCATGCACCACAAGACCAGCTGGTGCGTCTCGGAGTTGCGCTCCACCCTCAGGGTCGGATCTCCAGCCGCTACCTTGGCCAGGCTCTTGGAAAGCGCGTCCTCATCGCCGTGCGAAGCGGCTTCGATTGCGACAGGCATTAGCGGCTCGGGCATGTCCCAGGTTTCCACGAGCAATGGAGCCTCGCGTGCTGAAACCGTGTCTCCCGTCTCGGCGCTCGCCACCTTCGCGAGCGCGCAAATGTCCCCGGCCACGGCGAACTGCACTGGCCGAAGGCTGGACCCCAATGGAGAGTAAAGATGGGTGATCCGCTCGTCGCTGTCGTGGTCGGGGTGGCCTCGTTCAGCCAGGCCGTGCCCGCCCACGTGCACGGCAGCGTCCTCGCGAAGCGTCCCCGAGAAGAGCCGGACAAGGCACACCCGTCCCAGGAAGGGGTCAACGGTAGTCCGCACCACTTCGCCAAGGAGCGGACCATCCGGATCGCATGTCAGGGGTGGGACAGGTGTCCCGCCCAGGTCAGTTACCGTCGGGAGGCCTCTCTCAGTCGGAGACGGAAACGCCCGGGTCAGCACTTCCAGCAGTTCGGCCGTGCCGACTCCGGTCACGGAGGAGCTTGCCAGCACCGGAAAGAACGTCCCTCGGACGATCGCGGTTTCCAAATCTTCCACGAGGGTATCGATGGGGACCTCCTCGCCGCCGAGGTACCGGTCCATCAAGGTCTCATCCTCGCTCTCGGAAATGATGCCCTCGATGAGTTCCCCGCGGACAGCCTCCGCGCCGGCCAACTCCGCCGCAGTCGCGGGACGGACCGCAGGCCGTGGCTCCCCGGAGGTGTACTCCGACACCGAGCCCGAAAGCAGCCCGAGCACTCCCGAGACAGCGTCACCCTTGAGGACCGGCAGGTGAAGCGGCAGGACGGAATCGCCGAAGGCGGCCCGGCATTCGGCCAGGACAGCGTCGTAGTTCGCCCGCGGATGGTCAAGGCGGCTGATCACCACTGCCCTGGGCATGCCAACGCGCTCGCATTCACCCCACAGGGCGGTGGTTCCGACGTCGACCCCGTCAACGGCCGACACCACGAACAACGCTGCATCCGCAGCACGGAGCCCCGCGCGCAACTCTCCCATGAAATCGGCATAGCCCGGGGTGTCGAGAAGGTTCACTTTGACGTCGTCGAAGACCAGGGGTGCCGCCGACAGCCCGATGGATCGCTGCTGGTGGATGGCCGTCGCTTCGGAGTCGCTGACGGTGGTGCCATCTACGATCGAACCCATGCGGGTTACGACGCCGGCAGCGTAGAGAAGTGATTCGAGGAGCATCGTCTTTCCCGCACCCGAGCGGCCAATCAGGACGACGTTGCGGATGTTCTCGGGCCGATCGGCCGGCGCCGAGGAAGGGTCCGCGCGTCGAAGATCGGGGTTGGTCCGGTTCGACCCCTTCGTCGCACTGCCTGGGCCTTTCACCGACATGAGCACCTCCTGGAGTAGAAGCCGAATCCCCCGCGTCCTTTGCTAACCGATTCCACACCCTGGACCGGCGCACGGCAAGAGCAATCGACCCAGTCTGTGCCGAAACCGCAGGCTTAGGAGAGCATGCCCCACACCACGCGAACGGAAAAGGCCGCGCTTGCTGCAATGACAACGGCGAAAGCCACGAGCCACAGCAAGGACGGCACCCCTGTGGAACGGGCCAGGATGTAGGCATCCGAGGACGCGAGCTGATCCCGGCGGCGGGTGTGGACCGAAGCCACCTTGAACCAATCCCGCACGGCGCCCACCTCGAGGGCTATGCCGAGTCCCAGCACCACGTGGCTGACCGTCGAGGCCGTGGCGAACATGACAAGAAGCTGGGCGGTCGCCGCGCTCACGAGCGCCACGAAGATTCCGGTGAAGTTCCGGAGAAAGATCAGTGCGAGCAGCAATACAAGCGCGCCGATGGACATGGCTGCTCCCGACCGCCCTGCCGAGACGGACCAGATGAGCGCCACGCCTACCACCGCGGGACTCGGATATCCCCAGAAACCGGACCAGGCTGCGCCGAACTTGCCGCGCCCGCTGCTCAGGAGCTGTCCGGAGTGGTCCAGCCCGATCCGGAGCCCGTGGACAACCCGTCCCGTCATGAGGGCGGCGAACGCGTGGCCCAGTTCATGCACGAAGGTCACGTAGAGGCCAAACCAGCGCCATGTGGCCCGCGGAATACTCAGCACGACGGCCGCGGCCAGGATGCCCAACACAACCGGGGTCGCCAGGTTCGGGACCTCTGCCGTGGTGAATCCCCGCAGCACGGCCTGCCACCAGTCGTTGGCCAGGTCAGCGGGACGCAATTCCATGTTCATCACCGTCGCATCCTAAAGAAAAAGCCTGTGAATGCCCCCCAGACGGCTGGAACCACCGCCAAGCCGGAGTCACGTCTTCCTCTTGGTCCTGGCCGTGGCAGGCGCTGTCCACGGGTCCTCGGGCCAGGGATGCTTCGGATAGCGGCCGCGCATTTCCGCACGGACCTGGGCATAGGGGCCGGACCAAAAGGAAGACAGGTCATCTGTCACAGCCAAGGGCCGCCTGGCCGGAGAAAGAAGGTGGAACAGCACCGGCACCCGTCCGGCTACCAAACGGGGCGTCTCAACCCAGCCGAAGCACTCCTGCAACTTCACGGCCACTACCGGCCGCCCGTCGTCGTCCGCTGCGTCCGGATAGTCGATCCGCACCCGCGAACCGCTCGGCACCTCAAGCCATTCCGGCACCAGCTCACCGAGACGGGCCGCCTCCGGCCACGGCAAAAGCCTCCGCAACGGCTCGGCCAGGTCGATCCCGCTCGTCGCAGCGCCTCCGGCGAGCGCTTCGAGCTCCGGCGCCAGCCACTTGTCCAGCCGGGCCAGCAACGCCGGCTCGGAGACGTCCGGCCATGGATCGCCCAGCTCCCTGTGCAGCATAGCCAGCCGCCGGCGCAACGCATCCGCGGGCGACGACCATCCAATGGTCCCGAGGCCCTCCTTCGCCAGCGCGTGGGCTACGGCGACGCGCCCGTCGTCGATGGAGGGCCGCGCCGGCGTCGACGAAAGCAGGATCGCTCCCAGTCGCCGTTCCTGCCTGGCGATGACGCGGCCTTGTTTGAATTCGGCTTCCACCGTGTCGCTCAGGAGGTGGCTGGCGGCAGCTTCCGCAGCGTCGGCTGCCAAGGGCGCCGCAGAACGGATGACGGCGCCGGTCCCTGCCGCATCCCGGCCCTCCGCGCGGGACACTTCGGCCACGGCGAGCCATTCGTGGCCGGCGAGTGGACTGCCCGCCGGGAGCCCGGCCCGTGTCCCGGAGCTCAGCAGGTAGCGTTCGGGGCCGGTGCCTGGAACTCGGCGCGCCACGCGGTCAGGGAACGCGAGCGCGACGACGAACCCCACGGCCTCGGCGGCGCTCGCCGGGGAAGACAGACTCGCTGGTGCGGTCAGGGAAGGCCCGACGCCGGACCTCTCCTGGCGTGCGATCCCCTCCATGCGGCGGACATCCTCGGCCCAACGCCGGGCGGCGGGGTCTTTGCCTGTCCGGAGTGTGGCCAGGAGGCGCGTCAGGTCAGCCCCTGGAGCCCGATGGTCTCCGGCCACGAGTGCGACCGCCTCGGCAGCAGCGCGGTGCCCGACGATGGCGGCACCATCCAGCAGTGCGCGGGCCAGCCGTGGATCGGCGGGGATCCTGGCCAGGGTCTTTCCCACGTCCGTGGCCAGTCCGTCCGGGTCGATCGCACCAAGTTCCCGCAGCACTTCCATGGCATCGTCCATCGCGCCTTGCGGCGGGGCGTCCGGAAGTGCCAGCCCCAGGCCACCCGGTGATCCCCAACAGGCCAGGACGAGCGCGACGCCCGTCAGGTCCGCGGCCGCGATTTCCGGGGTGGGATGGGCCGGAGCGGCGCCATACGTTTTTTGCTCGTAGCAGCGGACCACCCGTCCGGGACCTTGGCGTGCCGCGCGTCCGGCGCGCTGTTCGGCGGACGCGCGGGAGCACGAGACCGTGACCAGGCCGGACATGCCGCGGTTGGCGTCACGCCGCAGCTCACGGGACAGCCCCGAGTCGATGACGAGCCGGACTCCCGGAACTGTAAGGGAGGACTCGGCGAGGGCGGTCGAGACGACAATCCGGGGAGATCCGCCGGGTTCCCGGCCGGAGACCGCCCGGTCTTGCTCCGCCGGGCTTGCCTGTCCGTGCAGCTCCAATACCTCCGCCTCCGGCATCCTCGCAGCCAGGCGGGAGCGCAGCCGGGAAGCGACGTAGGAGACCTCCCACGCACCCGGGACGAACACCAGGGCGTCGATGTCCGGATCGGCTGCGAGGGTGTCCGCGTACGATGCCGCGGCCGTGTCCGCCACATGGTCCAGGAAGGCGCGGGTCACGCCGCGTCTGTCCAACCGTGGCACCGCCGCGGGCGCCCAGTCCACCTTCAAGGGATGCAGCGCGGACGGACAGTCGACGACGGGTGCCGGCCCGCCGCCGTCGTGCTTGCCGTCTGCGCCTTCACCGGCGCCGGCGCCCCCAATCAGCGCGGCAAACCGTGGCGCGTCAAGGGTCGCAGACATCGCGACGAGGGTGAGGTCGTCCCGCAACTCACGGACCTCGATGAGCATTCCGAGCAACAGGTCCGTCTCCAGGCCGCGTTCGTGCACCTCGTCCAGGATCACGGCGTTGACGGTCTCAAGCCCAGGATCCGCGAGCAGGCGGCGCAGGAGGATTCCCGGAGTGACGAACTCGATGATGGTCCCCGGACCCGTCTGGCTTTCACCGCGGACCGTGTACCCGACGCGATCGCCGAGCCGGCTGCCGTCGAGGGCGACGAGGCGCCGAGCGGCTGAGCGCGCTGCGACCCGTCGTGGTTGGGTCACGATCACCCGGCGCCGCTCTTTCCCTGTGACGGCCGCGATGTTGGCAAGCAAGGGCGGCACGAGCGTCGTCTTGCCGGTCCCCGGCGGCGCTTGCACGACGGCGGTTCCTGCCGTTCCGCCGTCCCCGAGGGCTTTGGCGAGTTCCCCCAGCGATTCTCCGAAGACGAGTGCCGCGCCGATCGTGTCCAGGTCGAAAGGGCGGTATGCGGGCGCGGCGTTCCGGGGAACGAGTGGGGATTTCACTCCTCCATTGTGCATATATGCGGATCCGCCCCGGAAAGGTGGACTGCTTGCCGAATCGGGAGGACGATTAAAGGGCAGTTGCTAGAAGGAGGTCTGTGATGTGCTACGGCTACAACAAGGATTTCCGGCGGGACACCAGGAAAGATGCCTCACAGGAACCCGAGGAACGCCCTGAGCCCAAGGTGGACGCGAAGGACTTCATGTTCTGGGCCTTCCCACGCCGCCACCGTGAGTTCACGAACGATCCGGAGCCGGTTATCGACCGGACCCGCGAAAGGGTCTAAGCCACGAAATTGAAAGGAATGTCCCCCAGGGGGCGTTCCTTTCATGTGTCTGACCACGCCGGTTCCCTTGGATCATCGCGCCGCTAATCCGACCCGGAGGATAGGCCCGCAGGCCCTACAACTCGGCGAATCCAAGGTATTTACTGGAGATACAACGTAAGCGGGTTCGCCTGCCTCGCTGCGGAAATTGGGCTCCCTTTTCCCTTCACTGCCACCAAAGGACCTCCGCCATGAACGCATCAGCACTAAGCGACGAAGCGGGTAGGCGGCCATGACAGCGGACGCCATCACCTGGCTTATTGTCTTGATTGTCCTCCTGGTCATCTGGTTTTCCATGGCCATCCACATTGTCACGCAGTATGAGCGCGGTGTCCTGCTAAGGCTGGGGAGGGTCCAGGGCCTCCGGACTCCGGGGCTTGTGATCATCATCCCGTTCGTCGACCGGCTGAGGAAAGTGTCCCTGCGGATCGTCACCATGCCCATCCAGTCCCAGGGCATCATCACGCGGGACAACGTCAGCCTGGACATTTCCGCCGTCGCCTATTTCCGGGTGGTGGACGCCATCAAGTCCGTCCTCGCCATCGAAAACGTCTACTCCGCGATTGACCAGATCGCGCAAACCACGCTGCGCAAGGTGGTAGGCCAGCACACGCTCGACGAAACGCTCGCAGAAACGGATGTCATCAATGCCAATATCCGTCAGATCCTGGATGGCCTGACCTTGGAATGGGGTGTCGAAGTGACCCTCGTGGAACTCAAGGACATCCAGCTGCCGGACAGCATGAAGCGCGCCATGGCCCGGCAGGCCGAGGCCGAGCGTGAGAAGCGCGCCAAGATCATCGCCGCCGAAGGCGAGTCACTGGCTGCCGCCGCACTGGGCATGGCCTCGGACACCATGATGGCCCACCCTTTGGCCCTGCAGTTGCGCAACCTGCAGTCCATGGTGGAGATCGGCGTGGACAAGAACACCACCGTCGTCTTCCCTGCGCCCTTGATGAGCACCATCGGCGAGCTTGGAGCATTCCTTGCCCGCGAAGCCGCCGCCGCGAAGGCCGCACAACCACCGAGGACCATGACGGGCCGGACTATGGCGGCCGGATGAACTGAACGGCGACTATGCTCGTTGAATCCGTCGTAACGTGAGGACTCAGCGCAAGCTGCAGAAGGAGGAAGACCATGACCGACCCCCTGCGGGGCCGCGCCACCGCCTTCCTCCTCCGCATCGGCCTGTTGGCAGGACTGCTGTCGATCATCGCCGGAATCGTCGGGATGCATGTCATGGCCGATGGCCACAGCATGCACGCCGCGCCCGCAGTGGGCCCGGCCGCCGTCGTGGGCCCGTCGCATGCGGTCCACACAGACGCTGAACGTGCGTCGCTGCCGGACAAAGCTGCAGGTCAACCCGCGGCTTCACCGCCGGCGCCGTCCTGCACAAGCTCGGGCACCTGTACCGGGATGTCGGCCCTGCACGCCGTTTGCGTACCTGCGCCGGGCCATAACACGCTGACAGCACCCCTACCCGGCGTCCCGCCCTATGCCATTGCGGGCACGGCCGAGGCCGGCGCCCTGGTCTCCGGCTATTCGCACCGCCCGGGCAGTCCTTCCCCGGGCGATCTCTGCATCAGCCGCACGTAGAATCCACCGCCGCACCGAGCTACCAGCCCGCTGCACAAGACTCCATCCTGACGCGCCGCCCACGCGGTGGGCTTGCTGTGCGCGTCCCACACAGCCGTACCTCTGCAGGCTGATTGATTGAAGGACCCCAAAACCATGAGAAAAAACCTGACCATGACAACCTTTACCGTGGCCACGGCAATCGCGCTTGCCGGTTGCTCGGCCGGAACCGGCGGTAGCAGCATGCCGGGCATGAACCACGGAAGCGCCTCCCCGTCCGGTTCGGCTGCGGACACTACAGGAGGCCACAACGCCGCGGACGCAGGGTTTGCCCGGATGATGATCCCCCACCATGCCCAGGCCGTTCAGATCAGCGAAATTATGCTCGCCAAGAGCGACATCCCTGCCCAAGTGACTGCGCTCGCCGGCAGGATCAAGGCAGCCCAAGGCCCGGAGATCGAGAAGATGACGGGCTGGCTCAAGGACTGGAACGAGCCAGCCGGGATGTCCGGCGACCACACCATGAAGGGAATGGTCGACAACCAGGACATCGCCAAGCTCGAGGCCGCCCAAGGCCGGGAAGCGGCCCGGCTGTTCCTGACCCACATGATCGCCCACCACCAAGGGGCCGTGGCCATGGCGCAAAAGGAAGGCGCCGACGGTAAGAACCCCGATGCCCTCAAACTCGGCAAGGACATCGTGACGGCCCAGGAGTCCGAGATCAAGGAAATGCAGGATCTGCTAGGCACCCTGTAGGCGAAAGCACCCTCTAGCCCCAAAGCACCGGCCCACCCGGTTTTTCCGGCGTGGGCCGGTGCGGGTGGCCTGCGGAACGGCGTCCCAGGCCCTAGGACCTGGCGCCTACGGAGGATCCTTCTGCTTCGAACAAAGCCTCCGCTACATCCTCCCTGAGGTGGTAGTCCCGGGCTTCAACCGGATACAAGGAACCACTGACCACGTAATAACCGCGGCCTTCGCCTGGCCCGCCGGCCGCGGCATCAATCGCGGCGATCATCCCCGGCTCCAGGGGCTTTTCTTTGCCTGCCTCGCGCAATCGGGCGAGGTCTTTGGCCTCAAGGCGACTGATCAAACCCGGAATATCGCACATCTAAAAACACCGTCCTGTTCGGTACATGGGAATGGTTTGCGCCGTCGCCCCAGCCCTTGGTGCATGCCAAGAACAGTAAGGCCGGGCGTCGCTCGTGGCAAGGGTCCAAACAAGACAAGCCCACCAAATGGACGCCGCTTGCCGACGCCCCTGGTTTCATGCTGCGTTCTTGGTTCCGTTGCCTACTGTTCAGTAGCGCTAGGCAACATCGAGGAAGTGACTTCACCATGCAAAGCCCATTCGGGCGACAACGTCTCCTTCTCCCCTACCCGGCGCGGCTTCCTGGCCGCCGCACTGACCGGCGCGGCCTTGACCCTGGCCCCCGTTTCGTTCGCGGCAGCCGCTACCGGAACCAGCAAGACCAAGACGATCACCGGCCACCTGGATCCGGGCGCCGCGGACTTCGTCTATCTGCCCATCGAGGTCCCGGCCGGCGTCAACAAGATCAGCGTTTCGTACACCTACAGCAAGCCCCAGGTGGCCTCTGGACTCCTCGGGAACGCCTGCGACATCGGAATCTTCGATGAGAAGGGCACCGACCTCGCCGGCAAGGGCTTCCGTGGCTGGTCCGGCGGTTTCCGGACCGAATTCAGCATCAGCGCCGGCGAAACGACGCCGGGCTACCTGCCGGGGCCGATTGGAAAGGGCACGTGGAACGTCGTGCTCGGCCCCTATCAGGTGGCCGAGCACGGCCTCGACTACACCGTGAACGTCACCCTTGAGTACGGACCCGATGTCACTCCTTTCAAGCCCCAGTACCCGCCGCAGCAGATCGCCGGCCGAGGCGCAGCCTGGTACCGCGGAGATGCGCACCTGCACACCGTCTA
Source organism: Arthrobacter sp. 2RAF6 (assembly GCF_052115205.1). NCBI lineage: Bacteria > Bacillati > Actinomycetota > Actinomycetes > Micrococcales > Micrococcaceae > Arthrobacter > Arthrobacter sp. 2RAF6. Next base: position 92,647 of record NZ_JBFRGF010000012.1, read on the forward strand.
CTCGGACGGAAAGCGCACCCCCGAGGAGGTCGCGGCCGGCGCCCGCGCCGCGCGTCTGGACTTCATGATCTCCACGGACCACAACACTCCGGCATCGCACGGCGTCTGGGGGCCACTCGCCGGCAACGATCTGCTCATCCTCACGGGCGAGGAAGTCACCACGCGAAACGGTCACTACCTCGCGCTCGGCCTGGAGCCGGGCGAATGGATCGACTGGCGCTACCGGGCCCGCGACAAGGGGTTCGAGCAGGAAGCCCAGCGGATCCACTCCTCGGGCGGGATCGTTGTGCCGGCTCACCCGTACTGCCCGTATGTCGCCTGCCGCTGGAAGTTCGGTTACGACGACGCCGATGCGGTTGAGGTATGGACAGGCCCGTGGACCCTGGACGACGAGTCCTCCGTCAACACGTGGGATTCAATGCTGGCCCACTCCGTGCGCACAGGTGGCCGGTGGCTTCCGGCGATGGGCAACAGCGACGCCCACAGCGTCCCGCAGGTCATCGGCTTCCCCCACAACGTGGTCAATGCCGCAGCATTGTCCCGCGATGCCCTCCTGGACGGCATCCGCAACGGCCGGAACTGGATCGCGGAGTCCGCTGACGTCTCGGTGGACTTCCAGGTCTCGTCCGGCGGCAAGAGCGCGACCGTTGGCGACCGTCTCAACGTCGCGGCAGACGCCCCCGTCACGGTCACGGCGAAAATCGCCGGCGTGCCGAGCGGCGTCGTACGCTTCATCACGGATGAAGGCCAGACCCAGCAGGTGACGCTTCCTGCGTCGGGCCAGGGAACGAGCACGTGGGTTACCACCCCGCAGCTCGCGGCGTATGTGCGCGTGGAGGTCCGGCATCCGAAGATCGACGGAACGTCCGGCAGCGGCACGGAGATGGGAGCGGTCATCCCGCTCGGTCCCATGGCAGCGTTGACGAACCCGATCTTCCTGGGCGCCAGCTAACGCCTGCAACACATCCGATTCGGTTGAGGGAGTCCCTGCCAGTACCCCTACCAGCAGGGACTCCCTCACACCGGCAATCTCCGGTTGGATGGATAGTGCCAATCCTCCGTCCACCAACAGGAGAAAACATGCTTAGCGTGAACGCTTACGCCGCCCCGTCCGCGAGCGAGGCCCTCGTGCCGACCACCATTGAGCGCCGCGACGTCGGTGCCCACGACGTGCTGATCGAGATCAAGTACGCAGGCATCTGCCATTCAGACATCCACACCGTCCGCGGCGATTGGGGACCGCAATCCTACCCGCTCGCCCCCGGCCACGAAATCGCCGGAATTGTCACTGAAATCGGCTCCGAAGTGAGCCGCCACAAGGTCGGCGACCGCGTCGGCGTCGGCTGCATGGTCAACTCCTGCGGCGAATGCGGGAACTGCCGTAAGGGCGAGGAGCAGTACTGCCTGAAAGGCATGACCGGGACCTACGGCGCCGTTGACCGCGACGGTACGGTCACCCAGGGCGGTTACTCCACCCACGTCGTCGTGACCGAGGACTTCGTGGTGCGGATCCCTGAAGGGATAGAGCTCGACGCCGCTGCTCCCCTGCTGTGCGCAGGCATCACCACGTATTCGCCGCTCCGGCATTGGGGTGCCGGCCCGGGCAAGAAGGTCGGCGTCGTCGGACTCGGCGGGCTGGGCCACATGGCCGTCAAGCTCGCGCACGCCATGGGCGCCGAGGTCACGGTGTTGTCCCAATCGCTGAAGAAAATGGAAGACGGCCTGCGCTTGGGCGCCGATCAGTACTTCGCCACGAACGAGCCGGCCACCTTCGAAAAGCTTGCGGGAACCTTCGGCCTGATCATCAACACCGTCAGCGCCCCGATCGACATCAGCTCCTACCTTCAGTTGCTGGCCCTCGACGGCGCGCTGGTGAACGTCGGCGCACCGGCCGAACCGCTGCCGGTCAACGTGTTCTCACTCATCACGGGACGGCGCTCCTTCGCGGGATCGGCGATCGGCGGCATCCGGGAGACCCAGGAAATGCTCGACTTCTGCGCCGAACATGGGCTGGGCGCCGAGATCGAGGTCATCCCGGCCGACAAGATCAACGATGCCTACGAGCGCGTGCTCGCCTCCGATGTGCGGTACCGCTTCGTTATTGACGCGTCCACGCTGGGCTAGGAGGAAGGGAAAGCGTCACGTCAGCGCGCAGGTCCCGTCCCTCGCGAATGTCCCTGCGGAGCGCTTGCACCGCGGCTACGGCCGCGCGCCTGCGTCCTGCAGGGGCTTTCTGCTGTCGGGGAGTGTCGCTTGGCCACGGGAGTCCGCAGCAACGAAGATGTCCCCATGAAGGCAATCCGATGAACAAGAACCGGCTCGAGGCATTCAGCGACGGCGTCCTCGCCATTGTCATCACCATCATGGTGCTTGAGCTGCGGGTTCCGCCGGAACCGAGCTGGCATGCCTTGCTCAGCGTCTTTCCCACGTTCCTCAGCTACTTGCTCAGCTTCGTCTACGTGGGGATCTACTGGAACAACCACCACCATATGATCCACCTGGCGGATCGGGTCAACGGCAGAATACTGTGGGCGAACCTGCACCTGCTGTTTTGGATATCCCTCTTCCCGTTCAGCACACGCTGGATGGATGAGTCGGGCTTCGCCGAGGTCCCGGTGCTGGCTTACGGGTTCAACCTGCTCTGCGCCGCGATTGCCTACTTCGTCCTGCAGCAGTCATTGATCCGGCACCAGGGGCGCCAGGGTGCACTCGCTCAAGCGATTGGCCGGGACTGGAAGGGGAAGACGTCGCCGCTGATCTATATGGCCGGCCTTGGCCTCTGCCTTCTGCATCCTTTGCTCGCTGTCGCCGCCTACACCGTCGTGGCACTCATCTGGCTGGTTCCGGACCGGCGCGTTGAACACTTTGTCAGCCGCGCACACCAGGACCGGGCAGAGTAGCGCGAGCCAGGGACCAGCAGAGTCAGCCATTGCCAAGAAGGGCGACGCCGAGGCGCGAGAGCTCCCTCACGGTCGCATGGTTGGCTGGAGCATCGGTGATGATGCCGGCGACGCTGGTGAAAGGCAATACCGAGTAGCGCGAAACGGCGCCGATCTTCTCGGCGCTCGCGAGGACATAGGTATCTGCGGCACGGGCGGCGAGGGCGCGTTTCATGGCGGCTTCGTCGGCGTCGGCGGTTGTCAGTCCGTGGCCGGGATGGACTCCGGTGACACCCAGGAAGAACAGCTCGGCGGAAATGGCCTGGGTGGCCTCGACGGCGGCCGCCCCGCAGGTCACGGCAGAGTGTTTGAACAAGCGGCCACCGAGGAGGAACACCTCGATGAGGGGGTGCTCGACAAGCGCCGAGGCGATGATTGGGCTGTGGGTAATCACAGTGCAGTCGAGCTCCGCGGGCAGCGCGTGAGCCACCGCGAGGGTGCTGGTGCCGCCGTCGAGGATCACGGCGGAACCCGGCTGGACCATCGAAGCGGCGACGGCAGCAATACGGCCCTTGCTCTCCGGCTCAACCGTAACGCGAGTGGCGTAGTGGGCGATGGCAGGAGAAACCGGCAGCGCACCGCCATACACTCGCTGGCACAGCCCGGCCGCGGCAAGCTCGCGCAGATCGCGGCGCACACTGTCTTCGGATAAACCAAGTTCGTGGGCGATGTCTTTGGCGATCACCTTGCCATCGGCAGCAAGGCGCGTGATGAGGTATTCGAGTCGTTCGGCAGCAAGCATGCGCACTCCTTCCTGATGTTGCACGATCATGCACTATTCTAGCGGGATGACTCTCTCAGAAACGATGCCCCTCGCACGACGTTGCGTCCTGGAATTGATGTACCCGACCACCGCGGCCGCACGGGTCTCGACCAAGCCGGCCGAGGCCTCGACCGCAATCCCGCCGTGGTTGTGCGCGACGTCGAAGTAACCTCGGACGGTTGGCACGTGCTGCGTCGCACCACCTTCGACTACTGCCGCAGCGACGGCCGATGGGTCACGGAGCAACGCGAAAGTTACGATCGAGGGAATGGCGCGACGATTCTGTTGTACGACGCCGGCCGGGGCACTGTTCTACTCACCCGGCAGTTCCGCTTCCCGGCCTATGTCAACGATCATCCCGACGGAATGCTGATCGAGACCGCGGCCGGCTTGCTGGACGACGACGATCCCGAAACGGCCATCCGTCGCGAGGCACGCGAGGAGCTTGGCGTCGACGTTGGAGCACTGCGGCATGTCTTCGACGCATACATGAGCCCCGGGTCGGTCACCGAACGGCTGCACTTCTACGTCGCGCCTTACAGCCCGGCTGACCAGACAGGCCTAGGCGGTGGCGTAGCCGCGGAGGGCGAGGACATCGAGACCATCGAGATTAACTTCGCCGACGCTCTCGCCATGATCGACGACGGCCGCATCGTGGACGGAAAGTCGATCATGCTCCTCCAATGGGCGGCCCTCAACAGCCTCTGCCGGATGGCATGAGCCGCTGAAGCGTCCGGTCCCCGGCTCGCCGAAGCACGTCAGACCCGGCGTGAGCGGCGTTCAAGCAGGAGCGTATCCCGCCATTCGCCTGTAGACGGAGTGTTCGACGACGCCGGCATAGGCCGGGCGTGCGGACACAGGGGAAACGGCCGTCCACCCCAACACGTGGCCGGACGCTTCGGCAACGAAGCGGTGATCAGAAAGGCGGCTTGCGTTGAATTTTTCCCACTCGGGGGCTGCCGCTTCGAAGGTTGCTTGACCGGTCTCGATACCTTCGATGAAAATCGCACGGACCTCGGGCCAATCCTCGGGCCTCATGGGCCGGATCAGGACGGCTCCGGCTTCGCTGGACATTCACCCATTATGCACTTGGATTGACGAGCCCTTGATTGAAGTCCCCGTCCTTGTTGCACTTGTCCCATGAGCAAAGAACAGCTGATCATCGTCGGGTCCGGCCCTGCCGGCTACACTGCCGCAATCTATGCCGCCCGGGCGGGCCTGAGCCCCCTCGTCCTTGCCGGATCGGTCACCGCCGGCGGTGCGTTGATGAACACCACGGAGGTAGAGAACTTCCCCGGCTTCCCCGCCGGAATCCAGGGTCCCGAGCTCATGGATGGCCTGCAGGAGCAGGCCGAGCGCTTCGGCGCCAAGATAGCGTTCGACGACGCCACTGAAGTCCACCTGCGTGGCCACCTCAAGCGCGTGGCCACCGGCTCTGGTGACACCCACGAGGCACCGGCCGTGATCCTTGCGACCGGCTCCGCCTACAAGGAACTCGGCTTGCCCGAAGAGAAGAGGCTGAGCGGACACGGCGTTTCGTGGTGCGCCACGTGCGATGGCTTCTTCTTCCGCGAACAAGAAATCATCGTGGTTGGTGGCGGCGATTCCGCCATGGAAGAAGCGATGTTCCTGACCCGGTTCGCGAAGACCGTGACAGTCGTCGTCCGCAGGGAAGAGCTCCGGGCCTCCCGGATCATGGCCCAGCGGGCCAAGGACAATCCGAAAATCCGCTTCGCGTGGAACTCCGCGATCACCGCAATCCAGGGCGACACCAAAGTCACTGGGGTAACCTTGGCTGACACGCGTTCCGGTGAATCGCGCGAACATGCGGCTACGGGCATATTCGTGGCCATTGGACATGTCCCGCGGACGGACCTTGTTGCGGGACAGGTGGAGCTCGACGCCGAAGGCTACATCAAGGTCGACTCCCCCACGACAGTTACCAATCTCTCCGGAGTCTTCGCTTGCGGTGACGCCGTGGACCACCGCTACCGCCAAGCCATTACGGCCGCCGGCACGGGTTGCGCCGCGGCCCTGGATGCCGAACGGTACCTCGCCGCACTCGACGACGCGGACAGCATCGCGACGGCGCTGGTGGAAGAACCCACCCACGCCTGAGCCTATCCAAGTGACTAGCAGTTAATGTCGCTTGGAGGGCTCAAAATGACACCTAATGCCAGTCAGTTGGGCAAAGCGCGTTATCAAGCCTCACCTAAAAACCACTTTTCGGCATGCCTAACTTAACGGTATCCTCAACATGTCCGTATCCCCGATGTTGAGGAAACCATGGCTGCCACGATTGTTGAGCGACCAGCGAGCAAGACCCGGTGGAGGTCCCGGCTGCTCTTGTTGGGTCCGGCTTTCGTGGCTGCGATCGCATACGTGGATCCGGGAAACGTCGCGGCAAACCTCACTGCCGGAGCGAATTACGGCTACCTGCTGGTGTGGGTCCTGGTAGCGGCAAACATCATGGCGGTCCTGGTGCAGTACCAGTCCGCGAAGCTCGGCTTGGCCACCGGCCACAGCCTTCCGGAACTCCTGGGCAAACGCTTGGGAACCCACCGCCGCAGACTGTTCTGGGTCCAGGCAGAGGTGGTTGCCGGGGCTACCGACATGGCCGAAGTCATCGGCGGAGCGGTAGCCCTCAACCTTCTCTTCGGACTGCCGCTTCTCATGGGCGGAATCATCATCGGCGTGGCATCCATGTTGCTCCTGGCGCTTCAGTCGTCACGGGGCCAGAAATCCTTTGAGTACGCCATCATGATGCTCTTGGCTGTCATCGCCGTCGGTTTCGTCTCGGGGCTCTTCGTCAATCCCCCCGAGACCGGTGGAGTATTGGCTGGTTTGGTGCCGAGGTTCGAAGGCACGGACACTGTCCTCCTCGCTGCAAGCATGCTTGGTGCCACCGTCATGCCGCATGCCATCTACCTGCATTCGGCCCTGGCCCGTGACCGGCATGGTTTCTCGGAAGATCCCGCCGTCCGGACGAGGCTCATCAAGGCCACCCGCGTGGACGTCGTCGGGGCTTTGATGCTGGCCGGAGTCGTGAACATCGCCATGCTCCTTTTAGCGGCATCCAGCTTGCGGGGAGTAGAAGGAACCGACACCATCGCCGGGGCCCATGCCGCCGTTACATCGGCCCTTGGCCCGATCATCGGAGTGGCTTTCGGCGTCGGATTGCTCGCCTCGGGACTGGCTTCAACGTCCGTCGGATGCTACGCCGGCGCAACGGTCATGGGCGGACTCCTCAAGATCCGGGTGCCCTTGCTGCTCCGCCGGGTGGTTACGCTGGTCCCGGCGTTGGTCATTCTCGGCGCGGGCATAGAGCCCACCCTGGCGCTCGTGCTGAGCCAGGTCCTGCTGAGCTTCGGCATACCCTTCGCCTTGATTCCGCTGATCAGGCTCACCGGCAAGCGTGAGGTCATGGGCGTCCACACGGATTCCACGGCATTGAAAATTGCCGGGTGGACCAGCGCGGCACTCATCGTGGGCCTCAACTGCGTCCTCATCGTCCTGACAATCGCGGGGAAGTCCTAGGCTCATGAGCAACCCCCAGGCCCTGGCCCGTCGGCTGGGTACCTTTGACGCGGTCGTGATCGGATTGGGCTCCATGATCGGCGCCGGCGTGTTCGCGGCCTTCACTCCGGCCGCTGTCGCCGCAGGATCAGGACTGCTGATTGGACTCGTCGTCGCGGCAGTCGTGGCATTCTGCAACGCGACGTCCTCTGCCCAGCTCGCCGCCGCGTATCCCACGTCGGGCGGAACGTACATTTACGGTCGTGAGCGACTGGGACCGTGGTCCGGTTACCTGGCCGGCTGGGGATTCGTCATCGGCAAGACCGCCAGCGCGGCAGCCATGGCCATGACGTTCGCTGCCTATGCAGCCCCTCCGGGGTGGGAACGTCCTGTGGCCATCGCCGCCGTCGTCGTCCTCGCCGTCGTGAACTATCACGGAGTGACCCGCACGGCCCGCCTGACACGGCTTCTGGTTCTCGCAGTTCTGGCGGCCCTCGCCGTTGGCGTGGCAGCCTCCTGGGGCGGTTCTGCTCCCTCCCCGGCCAACATTCCCGGGGAGGGACTGCTTGCACACGGCTGGTACGGGATCCTCCAATCCGCCGGGTTGTTGTTCTTCGCCTTCGCCGGGTATGCGAGGATCGCGACCATGGGAGAGGAAGTCCGCAACCCCCGGCGCGCCATTCCGCGTGCCATCGGAATCGCGTTGGGCATCGCCGTCGTCCTCTACGCCGTCATTGCGGTGACCCTTCTCGCCGTGCTCGGCCCGGACGGCGTGGCCGGCACCTCGACGCCGCTCGCTGCCGCGGTCGGAGCCGGGACCTTCTCCTGGGCCGTTCCGGTGGTCCGTGCGGGAGCCGCTGTCGCTTCCCTCGGCGCCCTGCTGGCACTCATCGCCGGCCTGGGCCGGACCACCCTGGCAATGGCCAGGCACCATGACCTGCCGCACTGGCTCGCCGCCGTCCACCCCCGGTACCGTGTCCCGCACCGGGCCGAAGTCACCCTCGCCGTCGTGATCTGCGTGATCGTCGCGGTCGCCGACTTGCGCGGCGCGATCGGCTTCTCCTCGTTCGGCGTGCTCATCTACTATTTGGTCGCCAATATTGCGGCGTTCACCCAGCCGGCCGAAGACCGCCGATACCCCAAAGCGCTGCAGGTGTTCGGGGCACTGGCTTGCGTGATCCTCGTGGCCACGCTTCCACCGCTATCGGCAGGCTTGGGCGTGCTCATGTTCGCAGCAGGCATCATCCTGCGCGTGGTCAGGCTCAGGCGATAGCGTCAACAGCGGGCGCAGAGGCAGCAGAGGCAGCAGGCCGTTTCTTCGGCGGCATCCGCCGCGGCCGCCGCCCGGCCAGCACGATGACAAGCAGGGCCAGGATAGTGAGGACTGCGCAAGCCGCGAAGACGCCCTGGTAGCCGAACGCCGTCGTCGATCCCAAAGCGATGATGGGGCCCGAAACGATAGCTCCGACGCGCCTGGTGTTGGTGTAGAGCCCGGAGGCCAGGCCGGGACGGGGAATCAGCCGTTGGAACAACGTCAGCCCCACGCCCGCCACAATCCCGAAGAACCAGGCATTCAGGACTTGGAGCGCAATCAGGGTGGCCGGGTTGGAGACAAACGCCATAGCCGCGTAGTAGGCGATCCCCGCCACGCATCCGGAGGCAATGAGGACCCGGCTGGAGTAGCGGCGCGCCAGCCGCCCGATCAGGAAGAGGGCAGGGATTTCAAGCGCGGCCGACACGCCGAGGGCGATGCCCGCCCAGATGACGTCCACGCCGAGCCCCTGGGTCACGAACAGTCCCATGATGGACACTGCGGCGCTGTTGGTGGCCTGCAGGGCGATAAAGCCGAAGACGACGGCGACCACCCCCGTTTTCGAGAACGGGTGCCCGTCCTCTTCGCCCTGAGCCTTGGGCCGATCCTCGACGACGGCCGCGCGCCGTCGGGAAATCATGGCAGCAGTCGTGGCGACGTTGAGCACCGCAACCGCACCGAGGGCGAGCAGGATGGCCCGGTTGCCCAGCGTGCCCATGATGAACGTCGCCAAGGGCGGCCCCGCCACCCAGGCGAACGAGACAATCGCGCGCGTGTTCACCACTTCAGTCGTTCCGGCGCCTGAGTGCCTGAGCTGGGCGAACAAGAGCGAGTTGCCTACTCCTGCAGGACCGCCAAGGACGATCAAGCCCACGACGGCGAGCGGCAGCGAAGTGCTCACAGCCAGGAGGGCGGACAGCGCCAGGGTCAGGACGCCACAGGCCAGCATGGGCCGCAGATAGTCGTTTGCACGGTCTGCATACGCCGGCACGAGAAGGGAAGCGACGAAGCCGCTGGCGTTGTAGACAGCGAGGACCCATCCCACCTCGGCCGGGGTGGCGTTGAAGAGGGCCACCAGCAGGAGTGCCAGTGCAGGGTTGAGGAACGCGAACTGGAGCCCCCACAACAGTGCTGCAGAGGGGACGAGCAAACGCTTCATGCTTCCATTCCGGTTATCCACGTCCTCAACCCTAGAAGCCTTCCGGGCCGCGAGGGAGGCCCTGCCGGTACCTGTATCAGCACGTCTTCCGGCTGGTAAGGGCTGATTTTGGCCGCAGACCCGATCAGATCCGGCCGACGGCAAGGCTCGGACAAAACCCGGATCAGGGGTGGACGGCTGAGGTCGCACAGAGCAGGATTGAGCCATGAGCATCCATGAGGCACTTCTGAAGCAGGCCAGCATCACCGCCACGGAAGCCACGCTCGTGGCGAAGTTCGAGATCGAGGGCAACATCCCTGGTTCCGGCGCCTTTGTCGTCGGCCTGGTCGCGGCCACTCCTGATTATTCCTCTCAACGAAGACTGGGCATCGAGTTCATGAACGGGGAGGCGATCGCCTTCTTCTCGTTCAACCATGACCAAAGCGCCGAAGAGAACTACGACCTCAAGGGTGTTGAGCACTCGGGGAACACCATTACGGGCCATTTCCCTCTCTCTGCTATCAACGGCCTTGGCAAGGGACACGTGATGACGGCCTTCAGTGAAGCCGACGGCCGCGAGTTCCAGTCCGGCGTCGCCGTCGAAGAGTCGCTCTAGGATCGGCTACTAACGGTCCCGGGGAACCGCGCGTCGATTTCTAGTCTTCGGGCGTGCGCGGCGCGATGCGTCGCGCCGTTTCTATGTGCGCCCGTACGTGCGCCGTGTCATGTGACACATGCGCGCGAAGGAATAGCGCCTGCCGGGTTACCGTTGACGCGAGTAGTTCATAACAAAGACGACAGGAGAATCCGTGGACTTCACCCCTGAATCCGGCACGATTACTATGTTCTCGACCACTTGGTGCGGTTATTGCAACCGCCTCAAGAAGCAGCTGGACGCCAAGGGCATCGGCTACAACGAGATCAACATCGAAGAGGTTGAGGGCACTGCCGCTCTCGTGGAGAAGCTGAACGGCGGTAACCAGACCGTCCCCACGGTCCTCTTCCCGGACGGCACCGCGGCCACCAACCCTTCCGCAGCCGAGGTCGAAGCGCGCCTCGCCGCCTGACGCCCACGAGGGAGTTATCCGGGTGGTGCGACCGGTTCCAGGCGCACCACCACGGATTTGGACGCGGGAGTGTTGCTGCCTTCGGCGGTCGAATCCAGCGGCACAAGGACGTTCGCCTCCGGGTAATAGGCAGTGACGCAACCGCGCGCTGTCGGGTACGCGATCAGCCGCAACCGGCGCAGGACCCGGTCCACGCCGTCGTCGGCTTCGCTGTGGACATCCACATAGCCGCCGTCGGCAAGGCCCCGATCAGCCAGGTCGTCGATGTGCGCAAAAAGCACCATGCGGCCCTTCTTCACACCCCGGTAGCGGTCGTTCATGCTGTAGGTGGTCGTGTTGAATTGATCGTGGGAGCGCACTGTCTGGAGCAGCAGGCGCCCTTCCGGGACGTGGAGGGTCTCAAGCTCGTTGACCGTGAACATCGCCTTTCCCGTGGCGGTGGGAAACTTCCGCTCGTCACGGGGGCCGTGGGGCAGGACGAAACCGTCACGGCTCCGGGCTTTCTGGTTGAAGTTTTCGAAACCAGGCACCACGTGGGAAATGTGTTCGCGCACTGAGTCGTAGTCCGCCTCGAAACCTTGCCAATCAACGGGGACTTTATCGCCGAGTACCGTCCCTGCCATGCGGCACACGATCGCCACTTCGGACAAGACTTTGTCGGAGATCGGCTCCAGCCTTCCCGCCGAACGGTGAACCGCGCAGACGGTGTCTTCGACGGTGACGAACTGCTCGCCGCCGGCCTGGCGGTCTATTTCCGTGCGGCCCATCGTCGGCAGGATCATCGCTTGTTCCCCGACGACGGCGTGGGAACGGTTGAGTTTCGTGGAAATCTGGACTGACAGGCGGGTCTTGCGGACGGCTGCCTCAGCCGCAGCGGTGTCCGACATTGCATGCACGAGGTTTCCACCGAGCGCCACGAGCACCTTGATCCGGCCGTCCCGCATGCCCCGGATGCTGTCCACGGAATCGACGCCCGGGTGCCGTGGCGGGTCGAAGCCGAATTCCTGCTGCAGGGCGTTAAGGAACGGTTCCGGCATCTTCTCCCAAATGCCCATGGTGCGGTCGCCCTGGACGTTGCTGTGCCCCCGGATCGGCGACGGGCCTGCGCCGGGTTTGCCGATGTTCCCCCGGAGCAGGAGCAGATTGACGATCTCCTTGATGGTCGCCACGGCCTTCTTGTGCTGGGTCAGGCCCATGGCCCAGGTGACGATGACCTTTCCGGCACGCAGGTAGCGGGACGCGAGTTCGTCGATTTCCTCGGTCCGCAGGCCCGTTGCGGCAAGGACGTCCTGCTCATCCAGGCTGTCGATATGGGCTTGGAACTCTTCGAGGCCTTGGCAGTGCTCCTCGATGAACGCATGGTCCAGTACTGCCCCGGGTGCCGCCCTCTCCGCGTCCAGGACCCTCTTGGAGACGGCTTGAAGCAACGCCATGTCGCCTGCGAGGCGGATCTGCAGGAACTGGTCTGCCAAGTCCGTTCCTTTGCCCACCAGCCCACGGGGCCGCTGCGGGTTCTTGAAGTTGATGAGTCCGGCTTCCGGAAGCGGGTTCACGGCCACAATGCCGGCACCGGCGAGCTTTGCCTCTTCCAAGGCGGTGAGCATCCGAGGATGGCAGGTCCCTGGGTTTTGGCCCATGATGATGATCAAATCAGCCTTGGCAAAGTCCGTGTAGGTGACTGCGGACTTGCCCACGCCCAGCGTCTCACCGAGCGCCACCCCGGTGGACTCATGGCACATATTGGAGCAATCGGGCAGGTTGTTGGTCCCGAAGGCGCGAACGAAGAGCTGGTAGACGAACGCGGCTTCGTTGCTCGTCCGGCCGCTCGTATAGAAGGTGGCTTCGTCGGGCGATTCCAGGGCATTCAGTTCACGGGCGACAATCCGGAACGCATTGTCCCAACTGATGGGACGGTAGTGGCTCGAACCCGCAGGTTTGAACACGGGTTCCACGAGCCTGCCCTGCTGTCCCAGCCAGTATTCGGAGCGCCCGGCGAGGGAATCGACGTCGTTCTCGTCCCAGAAAGTGGACGGAATTTTGAGCGGATCAGCCTCCCACCCAACAGCCTTCGCGCCGTTCTCACAGAACTCGGCCAGCTTCCGCTCCGGAGGATCCGGCCAAGCGCAGCTCATGCAGTCGAAGCCATCCTTCTGGTTCATCGCCCGCAGGGACTTCCAGGTGCGGGACGGCCCCATCTGGCTCACCGCCCGGGGCAAGGAGTCCACCAGGCTGGGAAAACCCGCGGCGGATCGCTTCGGCGGACCAACGGTAAGGTCCGCGTCGGAATCGTGGACAACGGATGGCTTCTTGTCCATTGCTCTACCTCGCTTCAGGAGGGCGGCAGATTCCATTCCGGGAGGAAGCCACCGCCCGGTCCACTTGGTTGTGGCCTCAAGCGTAGTCCTGGCGGTATTCGTCTACAACGGCGTGCTGGTGCTCGTTACAGGGAGAAGGCTCTGGAAATCGCCGTCGATGAGTTCGGCGTACTCCGCGTAAGCCGCGACAACGGCGTCTTCCACCGTGGGTACGTCCAGCTGCGGCAGAAGGTCATTGGCCGCCCCGGCAGTGGCGGGATCCCACTCCAGTCCGAGGGCTCCGTAGCTGGCAGTGAGGACTTCGCGGATGGGTGCGGAGTTCTCGACGACGATCACCGAACTGAACAGCCATCCCCCGGAGACCACCCTCTGGGCGGTGCCGACGAGCTTGATCTGGTGTGTTGGAAAATCCGGGTCGAGGCCGTGGACGCTGAACTCACCCGGGCAGTACTCCCCGGGGATCTCGCCGACGGCGGCCTGGACGCCGACGCGGCGGAGCGCGCCCGCCAGGAGCTCGCCAAAGAAAGAGAAACGGGCCTTCGCCCCGGCAATCGCGTCGGTGTGCGGCTCCACATGGTCGATCACCAAGGTGCCCCGGTGGTAGGCCGCTGCCCGGCCACCCGCCTTGCGGATCAATGGTTCGAAACCCAGGTCCCGGCAGGCCTCGGAGGCGGCCTGGAATCCCGGCAGCTTGGCATCGCGTTGCCCGAACGCCACGGTAGGGCGGGGCCGGTACAAACGCAGCGTTGGCGCCAGCAGCCCCCTGCGGGCACGGTTGAGGAGCTCGATCCCGAAGTCCAGGTCATCAGCGACGCCAAGCGATTCTTCCTGACGCACCACCGTCAGAGTGCGCTGCTCCCCGGTGCCCTCCCGGGCCATCAGCCCTTCCTCAGCGTGAGGATCTGCTCAGCGCGGCCGAAGGGTCCACTGATGTCGTGGAGCACTGTGGAGGTAAGTCCGATGCCGTCATCGCCAAAGGAGACCATGTTGTCCAGTCCCAGCCATTCCCCTGCCGGTTCGCGGTACATGTGGACCTGGAGGTCGAGGTTGGGGAAGATGTAGCTGTTCTTGCCCGGTGAGACGCGGGCGGCGATACCGTTGGCGGTGTCCACGAGTCCGACGAGCCTCGCGAGGTCACGGCTGTCGGCTGCATCAGTCAGCGGATGCTCCGTGCGGATCCAGACCTTGCCCGAGCCCGCCCGGTGTCCTTCTGCTATCCGCATTTCCAGGGACCGGATATAGCCGCCGGGCCACACGCTCGCGCCGTCCCAGGGTTTGCATTCGTCCGGGGCCGGCATGGCGACGTCTTCTATGGCGGCGACGGCACTCGTGTCGCTCGTGGCCATGCGCCAGGCGGTGGCCCGGATGGCCACGCGTCCTGCCGCCGAGAGTTCCGCCTGGATCAGTTCAATCGTCCTGCCCGGGCGGAGCGTGCTGGTGGTGACTTCGAATTCGCCGCCCGGGATCAATCCCAGGATTTCGTAGCTGAGGCGGGCCATCCGGACGTCATCGCGCGGCTCATGGCGGAGCAGGGCATCAGCCATGATGCCCGATGCGGGCGCCATGTGCTGCTCGTGCGGATTCCATGCGCCCTGGGCGTGGATGGTCGAGCGGAACCGCCCGTTTCCGAGCGATTCGTAGTAGAAGTCGCCTTCCGCAAGGTCCGGAAGCTCAATACTCAACGCCTGCCCTTTCGCCGGTCCGGTAATGGAACTCAGACCACTGTATCTTCTGGCGCCACAGCCGTCCGACGTCGGCGCCGCATGACCAGGCAGACTGCGAGGCCGGCAAGGGAAAGGACCAGGAGAACGGCGGCCAAAGGGGAGGCCGCCATGACGGCGAGCCACGCATCTATGGCCGCCAGCCCGATCGTCGCGTAGACGAAGGCCCAGACGCCGGAGCCGACTATTGCCGCAGGGAGATACCGGCTCAGTGGCATTCTCGCAGCCCCCGCAGCCAGGTTGACAGCCGTTTGGAGTCCGATCGTTAGGAAGGTCAGTACGACGGCGTAGGGGCCAAAGCGCTGAATCAAGACCTGCGCTTTGCTTGCCCTGGGGCGATGCAAAGCGCGTGCGAAACGCGTGCGTTCCATTCCAGCTGCTGCGCCGCGGCCGATCCAGTATGTCGCGTTGACCCGGACCATGACCACAGCGAAGAGTGCCACAAGGGCAACTTCAAAGGGCAGGTCAAGGATCTGGTCCACGCGCACCCTCCCCCCGGTCGTCTCCGCAGCTAAGTCTTACCTTAGCTCAACGCGAAGACGGCCGGCCCTGGGGTTACGAACTCCCGCCTGTGCGATCGATCGTGAAATCACCACCCGGATACAGGATGGTCTCGTGGCCATCATCAAAACGCACGAAATACGGCGGCGCACCATTTGCTCCGCGGACTTCGATGATCTCGCCGTGCCGGTCGGACGCCCCGACCGTTCTGCCATGAATGATGATCCGATCTCCCTGGGCTGCTTCCACAGGAACCACCTCCCAGCATTCAGATTACGAGTGTTGGGGCGTCGTGGGAACAGGTTGCAGGGGCCCATCCAATTGGCCGGGCGGTGGCACGACCCAGCGCCTAAAGTGTCAGCCCCCTCCCCTACGTTTGACGAAATGGTCGCCGAACCGGCCGCCGTACCCAGTCGCGTTAGAAGAGGGCAGCCAGTGCAAAGTCAAGAACTGAAACCGGAACAGAGCACGACGGCGGCAGGAGCGGCGTCGTTCGCGGCTCCCCCCGCGCGCACCTCCATGCCGGACTGGTATCCCGAACTGCTTGCCAGTGTCGCCAAGGAAGTCGGCACGGGACGTTCGCGGGCTATTTCCGCAGCGAACAGGGCGCTGCTCGCTTCCTATTGGTCCATCGGCCGGCAACTGGCACAGCGGGAATCAGAGCAAGGCTGGGGCTCGAAGGTCGTCACCCGCTTGTCAGCGGACATACAAACCCGGTTCCCTGGCTCGAAGGGATTCTCGCCGAGGAACCTCCGCTACATGAAGACTTTCGCCCAGGCTTGGCCGGAGTTCCCAATGTTGCAAGCGCCGCTTGCAACATTGCCCTGGTACCACCAGATCGCGCTGCTTGAGAAGCTCGACGACGCCGCGACCCGCCTGTGGTACGCAGCGGCCGCCGTCGAACACGGATGGTCGCGCAACGTTCTTGCCCATCAGATCGAAACGCGCCTCCATGAGCGCTCCGGGCAGGCGATTACGAACTTCAAGACCACCATGATGCCGGCGGACTCCGACCTTGCCCAACAAGCCACCAGGGACCCGTATGTGTTCGACTTCGTCGCCATGACCGACCGCCGCAATGAGCGCGAACTGGAGCTTCAACTCGTCCAGCATGTCGAGAAGTTCCTCCTGGAACTGGGCCAAGGCTTCGCCTTTGTCGGCGAGCAAGTCCGATTGGAGATCAACGGCGATGAGTTCTTCGCCGATTGTTCCGATTCTCGGATTATTCCGAGGACGGTTGGTGTGGCCGCCTGAAGGGCGCGTGACCTGGGGAAGGGCTGCGCCGGTTCCCGCGGTTATCGGGATAACGCCTCAGTCGGTGAGTCCGCATAGTCGCTGGATGATGTCCTCGTGGTCGTGCCAGATGGGCACGGCTGGCGGACTGGTGCTGATTCCGCTGGTGGCTTTGGCGAGGGCTTGACGTTTCATTTCAGTGTCGGCGTGTGCGTAGATGAGCGTGGTCTCGGGGTCAGCGTGACCGAGCCATTCGGTGAGCAGCGCCAGAGGCATGCCTGCTTGGTAAAGCTGCATGGCGCGGGAGTGGCGCAGCATGTGCGGGTGAACCTTCTCGGGGATTTCGGGGCAGCTTTCACGGGCCTTGGCGGCGTGCTGACGGAGGAACCTGGCAACGTTGTCGTCGGACATGGACGTCTTGCGGTGCCTGTGGATCGTGTAGAACAGCGGCTGTCCAGGGTCGAAGTCGGCGTGGAAGGCCGCGGTGTAGCGGCGACAGTGGGCGGCGGTTTCGGTGTTGATGGGCAGACGGCGGGGTTTGGATCCTTTCCCGATCAGGTCGACGGTGAGCCGTTTGGTGTCAATGTCGCCGAGGGTCAGGGCGAGCATCTCGGCGTCGCGGGCGGCCAGGTCATACATGAGGATCATGAAGAACTGGTCCCGCAGGCCGGTCGTGGTGCTGGCGTCGGGGGACGCCAGGAGAGCGGTGATAGCGGTGGTCGTCATGTAGCGAACGGTCGGTGTTGCCGGGGTCTTCAGTTGGGGGATGCCGTTGAGGTCGGCCAGGTGCATGGCCAGTGTCGGCTCAGCGGTGGCGGCGTATCTGAAGAAGGAGCGGATGCAGGCCAGTCGCTGGTTGTAGGTCGTCGCCGTCCAGCCGCGCGTCGTCCTCATGTGGTCGAGGAAACCGATGACGCAGGCACGGTCGAGGATCGTGAAGGTGATCTGGCTGAGTGGAACCTGACGGGTATCGGCGAGGTGGGCCAGGAGCATGTTCCAGGTGTGACGACAGGAGGTGATGGTGCGGGGGCTGGCGCCGCGTTGTCGGGGCAGGAACACGGTGAACCACTCGCGCAGGTGCCGGTAGAAACTGTCGGTTGGCGTGGTCATGGCGTCACCTCCGGGATGATTCCTGCCGTGCCGGTCAGCCCTGTTGCGGACAGACGCTCGGGCAGCAGATGTATGTAGTACGCGGTTGCGGAGTAGGTCTCGTGGCCCATGTAGGCCGACAGATACGGCAGCCACACGTTGAGGTCGCGGCCTTCCTCAACCCAGCGCGTCAGGGTGCGGGTGGCATAGTTGTGGCGCAGCGTGTAGGGCGTGGAGCCGGGTGCTAAGTCTCCAGCGATGGCGCGGCAACGGTGGTAGGAGGCTGTCAGCCAGCGGCCCGGGTAGGGCTGTCCGGGGTGGTCTTCGAAGAAGAACTCCCGGCCGGGGCGGCGCAGGTTCGCCAGATCGTCGAAGCGGGCAAGCAGGGCGGCCATGCCAGCGTCGATCGGGACGCGGCGGTCCTTGTTGTACTTGGTCCGTTCGATCATCACGATCGCCTTGTCGAGATCGACGTTGCGGCGGTGCAGCCGCCGGGCTTCCTGCGGCCGTAACCCACAGCCCAGCATCAGCCGGAACACCACAGGGATGGTGTACTCGCGAAACGGGCTGGCCGAGCAGGCAGTGATCGAGTCGGCTGCCGAGAAGAAGGTGGTTAGCTCCTCGTCGGTGAAGATGTGGGGCAGGCTCCTTGCGTGGTGGCTGATCCACTCGGCAGGCAGCACGAACGCCTCAACGTCGACTATCTTCAGGTACTTGCCGAACTCGCGGATCGCGTGGGCCTTGTAGGCAGGCCATTCTGTACGTGTGCCTTCCTCACACCAGGCCGTCACCAGCTCCCGCGACAGAATCGTCTCGCCGGGCCGACGGGTCACACAGAACCGGTCGAAGCTCGTCATCGGATAGACCAAGGTCTTCGCGTAGCCCAGACCGACTCGCCATTCGAGCATCGCCTCGATGTGTGCCGCGAAGCCGCTGCTGAATGACGCGCTCACCGCAGGCCCTCCATGGTTGGAACGAAGCGGTCCAGAGGCAGACAGCACTCCCGCAGCGACTCATCTGCCAGGGCAATGTAGCGCCTCGAGGAGGCGAGCTGGCCGTGGCCAAGTACCTGTGCGGCCAGCTCCAGCTCGGCACCGGACTCGACCAGACGAGTGCCCGTCGTGCGCCGCAGGGCGTGGAAGGTCTTGCCGTCGTGGGCCTGGTGGGACACTCCGGCTTTGTGGAGCCACCGATTCATGATCAGCGCCCCGGTCGGGCCGCTCAGCTTCACGAACGGGGCGTAGACACGGACGAAGACCTCAGGCGTCTCGCACACCGGTCTGCCATGCAGGACCCAGTCGGCAATCGCGTTGCCAGCTTCTGCCGACAGCGGCAGTGTCAGCGGTGCTGACGTCTTGTGCTGGACCAAGTGGATCTCATCCCGACGCCAGTCGATCTGGTTCAGCCGTAGCGAGACGATGTCGCCACAGCGCAGCCCGGTCGACAACGCCAACCGGACCATCGCGTAGTCCCTTTTCCCGCGCGGGGAGCCAGTCTCGATCGCGGCGAGGATCCGGCCGGTCTCCTCGGGCGTGAAACACGGCAGGGCCCGTGCCCGACGCGGCCCGACCCTTGCCAGCATGGCCTGGACCTTCAGCTCCGAGCTGCCCTGCTGGTTGGCGAACCCGAAGAACCGCTTGAGGGCCCACACGGTGTTGCCCATGCCCGATGTGTGACGGGGCCCGACCGCGACGAGGAAGCCACGGACATCATCAAGCGTCGCCGCTCCGAGAGTGCGGCCGGCGCTGTCCAGGTAGCGCAGGAACTGGCGCGCCTCGCAGACCGCCAGGCGTGCCGAGCTCGATGCCAGCTCGCTGCGCAGCGACCCGGCGAAGGCAATGAGGACCGACTCCCCAGTCGTGCTCAGGCCGGACGCCGGTCTGCGCCGCCGCCAGACCACGACCCCGGTCTCCTGAAACTGCAGCATCATCCTGGCTGTCTTCTCCAGCGCCGACCGCATCGTAGGACCGATCTCCCCACGGCGCTCCCGCTCGTCGATGGCCGCCAGGAACGCCTCCACGGCCTGTTCTGTCAGCCGATCGATCCCTCGGCCGTCGCAGAACCTAATCACAGCGTGACAGCAGCTTCGGTAGTACCTGACCGACTCATCCGCTAAGCCGATACTCGCGGTTTCCGCCAGCACGCCCTCAGCAAGCGTTGATAACCCCTTCTCCATGACCCGGACCTCCATCGGACGGTCGCGGCCACTCCGAATGGGCCGCGATCCCACCACGATGCACAGGAAACCCCTTCGATGGACAGGAAACGCCCCGGACCAAGGCGCCCGCGCTCAGCCTCGAAGCACGACAGGATTATTCCGACCCACACGGGAGACTGTCGAGGTCAGGGGCCTGCCCTCGCAGCAATCCGAATAATCCGAGAATCGGAACAATCCACGTTATTCCGAGCTCGGAATAACGCCGATCTCCTCTTCTATCACTTGAAGCTCCGCTGCTATGTTGTCATCGAGCTCAAGGCGGTGAAGTTCGAGCCCGGATTTGTCGGCCAGCTCGGCATGTACATGTCAGCTGTCGACGATCTTCTGGCGCATCCGGATGACAAGCCAACCATCGGCCTCCTGCTCTGCAAGGAGAAGAACAACGTGGTGGCCGAGTATGCGCTGCGGGGAATCAACCTGCCCATCGGCGTCTCGGAATGGCAGAGCAAGATCATCGAGTCGCTGCCAGAGGAACTCGCTTCAAGCCTGCCAAGCATCGAACTCCTGGAGGCAGAACTGGCTGACGAACCGGCAACGGTCGCGGCCACGGGACGTGCCCCTGCCGTGGAACCTGAACGCAAGCTGTGAATTCGGCCTTCGCCCGTTTTTGTGTTCAATCTGCGGGATTCAAGGCGTACACCCGGATCTGACCACGATCACGTCCGCGGCCGCCAGCGCGGAAATCTGCAACGGCAAATCGACGCTGGAGAACTGGGGATTCCAGGTGAGTGACGTCGCCTATCCCTTTGCAGCAGAAAACGCCGCTGTCCAGACTGAGGTCAGGGACTGCGGATTTGCGAGCGGACGGGGGCTGGGAGATATCCGCTCTCCCGCGAGCTGCCCGGACTGCCCGTTCGCAGAGACCCTTCCTCCGGAAAACCCCCTGGTTACCAAAGCGCCAGACGAAGTAGACAGCACCTGGACCCTACAGAATCTGGAAGGTTTGGTCACCAATGCCGAAAGCACTGGCGGGTGGCTTGAGCTGACTTTCCACCATATCGCGGTCGGAACTGATCCCACGCTGACCATCAACCCGACGCTCTTTGACACGTTCGTCACGTGGCTGGCTGCGCGTACCGCTAACGGAACGACTTCGGTCAAGACCGTTTCCCAGGCCTTGGGGGCAACAAGCTCAAGCGGCTGACGATGGGAATTGGAGCTCAGGCCGCCGCTTGGCAACCTCATTCAGCACGGCGTCAACCGCTTCCCTGACCACGTCCGCCTCCCCGCCCGATTCAGGAGCGGCATCCAGCGCGGCCGTGGCGCGGCGTACAAATGCTTCCCAGTCACCGCCCCCGGCACGGAACGCCCTCAGCGGTGACATCAGGGCGGCGCGGCACAGCCACTCGTCAGGTTCCTGCGCCCAACGATCCAGCACGCCGTCGGCGCGCGCCCTGGGTTGCCCTTCCAGCCCGGCGATCAATGGTCCGATCACGTCGACAGCTAGCGGATCGACTAGTTCGCGCAGCCTTCCTTCACGGACAAAACCCTCGAGGCGCGTCAGATCGGTATTCGTCAGCAGATGGACATTGGACTGCAACAACACGATTGCCGCGAGCCTGCGTTCGAAAACGGGCGTCTCCCACAATTCCGAGCTCAAGGCAGTGACTTCGTCGTGCGCGAGTCCCGGGTGGCGGCGGAGGGCATCGCGGACAGTTCCACGGATAGCCCCGATCGAGGACCCGTATTGACGTAGCCCGTCTCCCAGCCGTGCGCGTGCCTCCTCTGCACGGATCCAAGTGCTTTCACGGCGCAAGGCCTCATCGATGAACTCGGCGGCGTCACTCACACGAACATTCTTTCGCAATAGTGTCCGGTCAGACGTACTCGCCAAACCAGGCCAGCATGTCCTGCCAGGCGGCTGTCGCCTGCGTTTCGTTGTACCGCTCGCTGGTGTCGTTGTGGAAGGCATGGTCGACGCCGGGATAGACAGTGAGCTTGTGGCGGACGTCGGTGGCCGCGAGCGCATCCCGAAGTGCCGGCATTGCGCCGGTGATGCGCTGGTCGAGTTCGGCATAGACGCCAAAGACGGCCGGTTTGATGGATGGAACCTTGTCCAGCTCGGGTGCGGGGCCATAGAAGGCCGCTGTGGCTTTCAGCCTGGGTATCTCGGTAGCAGCCTGCCAGGTGATCCCGCCGCCAAAACAGTAGCCGTTCATCGCGATCCGCTCGCCGTCCACGAAATCCAATGACCGGAGGTAATCGAACCCCGCGGAGAAGTCGGAAACATGGCGCCCAGCGCCTGCCTTTGTCAGCGCTCCGGGGACGGCGTCGGCTTCCACGCTCGGCGTGCCTCCTTCCCTGCTGAGAAGATCCGGGGCCAAAGCGACGTACCCGGCCCTGGCAAAACGGCGGGCCACGTCCTGGATGTGCGGGGTAAGTCCGCGGTTCTCATGGCAGACGAGCACCGCCGGTCCCGCATCGGCCCCTTCAGGCCTGGCAAGGTAAGCGCTGATCCCGGTTCCGCCCGCCGGGAAGCGGACAGTAACCGTCACAAGTCCGGATGCGCCTTCAGGTACGGAAAGCGGACTCTTCGCCCCCGGTACTGGCCCGGTAGTCGCCGTCGCCGGGGGCCGGGCGGACGAAGCTTCGGGGCTTGGCATGGGATCGGTGCTTCGCGGGACCTCATCCGGAGCACATCCGAGCTGCAGCATCGTCGAGGAGGCGGCAGCCATGCTCCCGGTGATAAATACGAGCCGACGAATGAACGCTCGCTGCGACATGTCTCCCGAGCGGTAGTCATCGAAGAATTCCTCGACCAGGTACTTTTCAAATTTGCCGAGCTGGATCATGGAAGGCCTCCTGAGTTTGCCGCATATCCTCCTCCCAAGACCGTCACCGGGCAAGGGTGCCCAAGATGATGGGTGTAGCCGCCAAGTAATGAGACACTCGGTTCCATGCGTGAATTCGTGGTTCTCGGCACCGCCTCCCAGGTCCCGACCAGGACCCGCAACCACAACGGATACGTGCTCCATTGGGATGGCGAGGGTCTGCTCTTCGATCCTGGCGAAGGAACCCAGCGGCAGATGATCCAAGCCGGAGTCTCGGCCAGCCAGATCACGCGTATCTGTATTACCCATGTCCACGGCGACCACTGTTTCGGGCTGCCCGGCGTGCTCTCGCGAATGGCACTGGACCGGGTGGAGCATCCAATCCATTTGCACTATCCCGCATCCGGCGAGGACATGATCCGCGCCCTCGTGGCTGTCGCGTCGCCCGGCATCGACCTTCGGCTTCATCCGCACGGCGGCCCCGGTCCTATTGCCGCAGGAGTGGAGGTGCGCCCGCTGCTCCATCGGATCGAGACATACGGCTACCGGGTCGTCGAGCCCCAAGGGCGCAGCCTTCTGCCGGAGCGGCTTGCGGCAGCCGGGATTACAGGATCGGATATCAGCCTCCTGCAGCGGGACGGCAGCCTGGGCGGCGTGCGCTTGGAAGACGTAAGCGTGCCGAGGCCCCCACAGAGCTTCGCCTTCGTGATGGACACGGCGCCATGTGACGGTGCCGGGGAACTCGCCGAGGGGGTGGACCTTCTCGTGGCTGAGTCCACTTTCAGCGACGACGACGGCGCCCTGGCCGCGCAGTACCGCCACCTCACCGCCGGGCAGGCAGGGGAATTGGCTGCCACCGCCGACGCGGGCATGCTCATCCTTACGCATTTCTCCTCGCGCTATACCGACGTCGGACTGCTCGCGGAGCAAGCCCGGGCACGGTCCGGCGGGGCTGCCGTCATTGCCGCGAACGACCTGGACAGGGTTCCCTTTCCGAAGCGGCAGCGGTGGTTGTAGAGGACGCGAAGTACAGGGCAGTTTTATGATGCTTTCGGGTACGTTCCCGGATACTCTGTCCGTGGGGAGGGCCACACAGGCACACCTAGGCGTCCGCCGATGTGGGCGGGCTTGTCATCTATTCAGCTCTGGGGGCCGAAATGACAAACGAAGTGCGGCCGCTGGATCGCTTCGGCTCTTTTAGCGGCCTGGTTGAGGCCGTGCCGGACGCTTTGCTCGTGATCGACGCGGACGGTCAGATCACCTTCGGCAATGCCTATTCGGAGCAGCTCTTCGGCTATTCGCGTAGCCAGCTGCTGGGCAAGCATTATGAAATGCTGCTTCCGGCGCGGTTCAAGGGCCAGGGCGGCGCCATCCGGGACCTCTTTGCCAGTGATCCTGGAATACGCCGGTCCGGGACTGACCTGAAACTGTTCGGCCACCATCGTGACGGAAGCGAGTTTCCCATTGAGGTCAGCTTCGCTCCCCTCGGCGTCGGACCGGCCATGCAACTCGTCGCCTCGATCCGCGAAGTAAGTGACCGCAGCCGCGTGGATGCCGAACTCCGTGATGCCCTCTCCCTTCTCAGTGCCACCCTGGAGTCCACAGCCGACGGCATTCTTGTTGTCGCGGCAGACGGGACTATCGCGGGGGCGAACGAGCGGTTCGCCGAGTTGTGGGGCATCCCGACGGAGCTTCTGGAGTCCCACGACGACGGCCGGCTGTTGGCTTTCGTCCTCGACCAGCTCACGGATCCCGATGGCTTCATAGGCAAGGTCCAGGAACTGTACGCCGATCCGGGCGCGGAGAGCCTGGACATGTTGGAATTCCGTGACGGGCGGACGTTTGAGCGGTATTCCCGGCCCCAACAAGTCGGGGACGAGATCGTGGGACGGGTCTGGAGTTTCCGTGACGTCACGTCCCGGCAACGCGCACAGGACCAGGCGCGGGAGGCGCTCGCCCAAGTGGAGGGTCTGGCCGCCATCGTTGAGTCCTCGGCTGACGCGATCATCGGTATGACGCCTGAGGGCATCATCACCAGCTGGAACCCCGGAGCGGAGAAGCTGTACGGATTCACCGCCGTTGAAGCGAGCGGGCAGAACGTCCGGCTCCTCATTCCGGACTACCTCCAATCCGAGGACGAGGTGCTGGCCGCCGTCCAGAATGGCGGACAGGCCCGTAGCTTCGAGACAGACCGGATGCGTAAGGATGGTTCCATCGTGCCCGTGTCCCTGACGGTTTCCCCGATCCGCGGCGAACACGGGGTCATCGGAATTGCGACCATCGGGCAGGACATTACCTCTCGGCGTGCCGCTGAAGCGGAACTGTTGGCCGCCAGGGAGGCGGCCCTGGAATCCAGCAGGTTGAAGTCCGAGTTCCTCGCGACGATGAGCCATGAGATCCGAACCCCCATGAACGGAGTCATAGGCCTGACAACGCTGTTGTTGGACACCCCGCTGGATGAAGCACAACGCAAATACGCCGAAGGAGTTCAGACCGCCGCCGGAGCTTTGTTGACCCTGATTAACGACATCCTGGATTTCTCGAAGTTGGAAGCAGGGAAAATCGACCTGGACATCACCTCCTTCGATCCGCAATACCTGATGGAGGAAGTCGCCTCGCTGCTGGCCGAAGCAGCCCAGGGCAAAGGCCTGGAACTCATCGCGTATTGCCACCCCGATGTTCCCGCACAGCTGGCTGGTGACGCCGGCCGGATCCGGCAGATTCTGTTGAACCTGGCTTCGAACGCCGTAAAGTTCACGTCTTCCGGTGAAGTCGCCATCCGGGTGAACGTCGCGGACCAGGACGCGAGAACCGCGCTTGTGCGATTCGAGGTCAGCGATACCGGTATAGGCATCGATGCTGCGGATCATTTGCGCTTGTTCGATTCGTTCTCCCAAGCGGATGCCTCCACCACGCGTCGGTACGGTGGAACCGGGCTGGGGCTCGCCATCTGCCGGCGTCTGACGGAGGTGATGGGCGGGGACATCGGTTTGACCAGTACCCCTGGCGAGGGAAGCACGTTCTGGTTCTCTCTCCGATTGCCTTTGTCCAAGGAAGACGGGCGGGTTCCCGACCGTCCGGTCCTGAGCCTACTGGCGGGTCTGCGCGTGTTGGTGGTCGACGATAATGCCACCAACAGGTTCGTGTTGGAATCGCAATTGAACACGTGGGGGCTGCGGCCGGACGCAGTAGCGGACGCGCGCACGGCCCTCGACCGGTCACGGACGGCAGCCGCCGCAGGGAAACCCTTCGACGTTGCGCTGCTCGACATGTGCATGCCGGACATGGACGGCCTCGAGCTTGCTCGCGAGTTCTCGAGCGACCCCGCCCTGCGGGGCATCCGGCTCATGATGCTGACCTCGGCGTCCCAGGTATCCAAGACCGATATGACTGATGCGGGAATCAGCGAATGGCTCACCAAACCTTTACGCGGCTCAGAACTCTACGACCGCCTGATGCGGCTCGTAGCTGGCACCCCAGCGATCGACGCGGCGTCCGCACTTGCACGGCCACCGAGGCCGGACAGGCCTTCGAAAGGAAGAATCCTTGTAGTGGAGGACAACGAGGTGAACCAGCTCGTCGCCCGTGAAATGGTTGCCAAACTGGGCTACCAAGCCGAGGTGGCTGCCGATGGCGCCGAGGCTGTCTCCGCCATCGCCGCCCGCTCCTATGCGGCTGTGCTCATGGATTGCCACATGCCGGTCATGGACGGTTTCGAGGCCACCAGGAGCATTCGGGCGAGGGAGAACCGCTCCGCGCACCTGCCCATCATCGCCATGACCGCAGGAGCCCAGGACGAAGACCGCGAGCGCTGCCTAGCAGCCGGTATGGACGACTACCTCAGCAAACCCGTCGATCTGGCTGCCTTGGATGAAGCCCTGAATCGGTGGGTTCCCCCGCGGGAAAGCCCCCTAAGCTGACCTGTGCCAGGAAGTGAAGAAAGCCCTGCTTACGTAGGGTTCTCCGCGTGTTTGGCCGCCCCTGCCTGGAAAACGAGTAGGCGGCACTCGTGCCTCTGGGCCGGGAAAGATGTTGAATTAACACAGGAACACATCCGCGGCTTGAGACAAACCAGCCGGCCCTCCGGGACCGGCATTGGACGGGGCCGACGGCGGGAGGGTCCCTGGAGCCCGGGGCTCGGGGCTCTCTACCCCAGACGCCGCCGGCCCCCCGGGGTTGCCCAAGGGACCCCGCTCGCCACGTCAGGTTTGTGCGCCGTCTGTTCTTTTTTTGCGCCGGCCGGAGCACAATTGAAAAATGTTGGACCGTGGCCGGTGCGGCATGAAAAACTCTCTCCCACTGTCCCGGTCCTCCTTTCATCAGCCTGTTGTGAAAGGACGCCGAGATGTTCCAGCCAAGCAAACGACTAACGGCGTTGGGATCCGCACTCGTGCTGTTTCTGGCAATGTCCGCGGTGGCGTCGTGTTCCGGGCCAAGCGGTACGCCTTCCCCGGCCACGTCAAACGGGACGCCGACAGGGCCGACGTCGGGGTCAGCCTCCCCAACTGTGACCCCGACAGTGACCTCGGACGCCGCGGAGTTCTGCGGCGCAGGGTCCGCCATCCACTTTGACCGCTCCGCCTTCCAGTCGACGCCCAGGATTGACAACAAGTGGTTTCCGCTGAAGCCCGGCATGCAGTACACGACGAAGGGCACGGTCAAGAGTGCCGATGGCACCTCCGAGCGCACCGTCGTCCACTCCGTGACCGGACTGACAAAGGTGATAGACGGCGTGAAGACCCTCGTGATGTGGGACCGGGACTACTTCGACGGGCAGCTGGTGGAATCCGAACTGGCCTTCTTTGCCCAGACGGAGAAGGGAGCGGTCTGGCTCTTCGGGGAGTACCCGGAAGAGTACGAGAACGGCACGTTCACCGGCGCGCCCCGCACTTTCATTCACGGCATTTCCAAGGCCCAGGCAGGGATCGCCATGCAGGGTCAGCCCCTGACGGGTACCCCCGGTTACGTCCAGGCCCACGCACCCGACGTGGGCTTCCTGGATTGCGGAACTGTCTTCAAGCAGCACGAGCGGGTATGCGTCCCCGCCGCATGCTACGACGATGTGTTGGTCGTTGATGAATACAATCCGCTGGAACCGTCTGTGGGCCACCAGCAAAAGCTCTATTCAGCGGGCACTGGACTGGTGAAAGTCACAGCGGTTGGTGGTGCGGAGCAGGAGTCATTGGACCTGATCAAAGCGGAGGCGCTCGCAGACTCCAAGCTGAGTGAGATCAATCAGCAGGCACTGGAACTGGACGGGCACGCCTACCAGGTCAGTGCAAGTGTCTACGGCACAACGCCCCACGCCGAGGTTGCGACGCCGGGCTCCGGCGGCTAGTTGGTGCCATTACCGCTATCACTTGTGAAAAGATAAAAAATTCCCTGTTATTTTCCTGAGAATCCTTGCATGGAGCGTTGACCCGGGGTTTGCCCGGGATCATTATTGACGTACACGTCTGGGGGCGCTTTGGCACAGCTCCAAGGAGCCGCGTGGTGGACAGGTACCGGGGATCTAACTTTTTCATCGGGCACTTACGGGAAATCGGTTCTGGAGTGTCTCCTCCCCGCTATGGCTTCTCTGTCATGGCGCCCGAAGAACCGGGCAACCGGCCATGATGAGCACGATCCTCGGGTGGGTCCTCCAGTTCCGGTTTCTGGTCCTCGCATTGGCAGCGGGGATCCTGGGTTTCGGCTTCACGAGCCTGCCGGGCATGGCAGTGGATGCCTTCCCGGAATTCGCCCCTCCACAGGTTGAAATCCAGACTGAGGCCCTGGGGCTCTCCGCCGCGGAAGTTGAACAGCTGATCACTTCCCCCATGGAGGCGGACCTTTTGAACGGTGTGGCCTGGGTGGAAGCCATTCATTCCACGTCCGTCCCGGGCCTGTCATCGATCCAGATGGTGTTCAAGCCGGGGACTGACCTTTTTCGGGCCCGCCAGCTTGTGTCTGAACGTCTGACCCAGGCACGCGCGTTGCCGAACGTATCTGCCGCGCCCGTCCTGATGCAGCCGCTCTCATCGACGAGTCGTGTCATGATGATTCGGCTGACGTCCAAAGAGATGTCGGCCATTGACATGTCTGTTCTGGCCCGCTGGACCTTGAAGCCCGGCCTCCTGGCGGTGCCCGGCGTCGCCAACGTGGCTATTTGGGGGCTCCGCGACCAGCAATTGCAGGTCCTGGTCGATCCTGAGCAACTTGAGGCCAAAGGGGTGACGCTCGACGAGGTCATTACTACCACCGGCAACGCCGTGTGGGTGTCGCCCTTGAGTTACCTTGAGGCATCCACACCCGGCACCGGCGGCTTTCTGGAGACCGGCCACCAGCGGCTCGGAGTTCAGCACGTCCTGCCGATCACCACACCCGAGGATCTGGGCCAAGTCAGCCTGGAGGGGCCGGCCGGAAATCTGGTGTTGGGCGATGTCGCCCACGTCGTGACCGATCACCAGCCGCTGATCGGGGATTCACTTTCCGGCCAGGATGCCGAATTGCTCCTGGTCATCGAGAAGTTCCCGGAGACGAACACGATGGACGTGACCCGGGGCATCGATGATGCGCTCCATTCGCTCCAGCCGGGGTTGTCCGGCGTCACGATCGATGCCACCGTTTACCGACAAGCAGCGTTCATCCAGGAAGAGGTCGGCACGCTTGGTGTCGCACTGCTTGTCTCGCTGCTCCTGATAGCCACCATGTTTGGCGCGTTCTTCCGCTCCTGGCGCACAGCGGTCATCAGCCTGGTCACGATTCCGGTCTCACTGACGGCGGCAGCCTTGGTGCTGTATCTGACAGGCACCGGGATGAACACCATGGTCTTGGCCGGCATGATCCTGGCCTTGGCCGTCGTTGTTGGTGACGTCGCCGAAGATCTCTATGGCGCAGTCCGCGCTGGCAGGGCTGGCGCCGGGTACGGCGTCGGGCCCGGCATCGCGGAGTCGAGCGACGCCGTGGTGACGGGGTCCCTGCGGGCAGTGCGAGCGCCGATTCTCTACTCTCTGCTGATCATGGCGTTGTCTGTGCTGCCCGTGTTCTTTGTCCCGGGCGAAGACGGAGCCCTCTTCGGCCCGCTGCTCCTTTCCTACCTGCTCACGTTGGCTGTCGCGATGATCGTGGCACTGGCTGTAACCGCGACGCTGGTCTTCGTCCTGCCCGTCGGCCGGACCATCGCAAGTGAAGGACGCCGCGTGGGCCGGGTCCACAGCGGATACGGCCGTGCCTTGTCCGTGGTGGCGGGAAAGGCACGGTGGGTTTTCGCGGGCGCGGCGGTCATCGCCCTCGCCGGACTTGCGCTCGCGCCCCAGATGGCCACCGGCCGTCCGACAGTGCCCGTCCTGCCGGACAGGACCCTCGTGGTGCAGTGGAGTGCGATCGCCGGCACATCAGACCAGGAAATGGCCCGGATCACTGATGCGGCCGCCCAAGAGCTCCGGGCACTTCCCGGCGTGGCCAATGTGGGGGGACACGTCGGGCGCGCCATCACC
The DNA here is from genome assembly GCF_052115205.1 of Arthrobacter sp. 2RAF6. Taxonomy (NCBI): domain Bacteria; kingdom Bacillati; phylum Actinomycetota; class Actinomycetes; order Micrococcales; family Micrococcaceae; genus Arthrobacter; species Arthrobacter sp. 2RAF6. The sequence continues at coordinate 122,705 of NZ_JBFRGF010000012.1, forward strand.
TCGGACCAGGTGGGTGACGTCAGCGCCGGGGAGCTCTGGGTGACAGTTTCCGCGGAGGCCTCCTACCGCGACACGGCGGCGGCAGTCCGGCACGTGGTAGCTGGGTATCCGGGGATGACCAGCAAAGTAACCACGTACCCGCAACAGAAGATCGACCAAATCCATGAGGCTGCCGACCCCGGATTCACCGTCCGGGTTTACGGCCTGGACATGACGACGCTCCGCCAGAAGGCAGAGGAGGTGCGGCAAGTTATGGCCCGGACAGGCGGCGTCGTCAATCCCCATGTCGACGCGCCCGCCCAACAACCAATTGTCGAGGTCCAGGTTGACCTGGCCGCGGCCCAGAAAGCAGGGGTCATCCCCGGCGATGTCAGGCGCGCGGCCGCTGCCCTGCTGCAGGGAATCGAAGTCGGCAACATCTACCAGCAACAAAAAGTCTTCTCCGTGATCGTCAAAGGAATTCCGTCGACCAGGAACAGCCTTACGAGCGTCCGCGAGCTGCTGATCGACACCCCCGGCGGCGGGCATGTCCGCCTCGGCGACGTGGCTCAGGTCAACATGGTCGGGAACGAGGCGGTCATCCTGCACGATGACACCTCGCGCCGGATCGATGTGAAGGCTGAAATTCAGGGGCGCGCGCTCAACGACGTGCAGCAGGACATCGAGAAGGGCGTCCAGCAACTGCAGTTCCCGCTCTCATACCACGCGGAAATCCTCACCCAGTACGCGGAGCAGCAGAATAGCGCCCGGTGGCTGTGGCTGCTGGCGGCGGTCGCTGCGGCCGGAATCCTGGTGCTTCTCCAAACGGCGCTGGGAAGCTGGCGGCTGGGTGCGGCGGTCTTCCTGGGCCTGATTACGGCGCTGTCGGGCGGGGTGCTCGCAGCCCAAATGACGGGCGGAATCAACTCCTTGATCTCGCTTCCTGCCTTCTCTGCCGTCCTGGGCATCGCCGTGCGTGGTTCCATCCTGCTGATACGGCACGCTCGAAGCTTAGGGTCCGAGGACGGCGCGGCCTACGGACCCGCGCTCGTGATCCGAAGCGCTCAGGACCGGTTGATGCCCGTGCTGATGTCGGCCCTGATGACGGCTCTTGCCCTGCTGCCGCTCGCGCTCGTTGGTGGTGTGGTCGGAACGGAAATCATCCAACCGCTCGCCGTCATCATCTGGGGCGGGCTCCTCACCACGACTCTTTTCCTGCTGTTTGTCTTGCCCGCACTGTTGCTTCGATTCGGACCGGAACGGGCGCCTAGGACCGCAACCCGGAACGATTCGCTTCTCCGGGCACAGAGCGAGGATGCACCATGAAAAAGACAGCTTCCCGACGGGGCCACGGGACCAAGGTCCTGATCGCCTTGGTGGTGGCCGCGTTCCTGACGCTGTCGCTGCCGGCCTGTTCCCAGCCGCAAGCCGAAGCCGTGTCTGCCGCAGACGCCCCTGCCACCATGGAAGAAGTCCCGGGGACGGACCTGCACCGCATCACCTTGACGGAACGCGCCGTCGAACGTCTTGGGCTAAAGACCGGGATGGCAGCGTCGGGTCCGCAGGGGAAGCTGACCGTCCCATACGGGGCCCTCCTATACGACAGCCAGGGCAGGACCTGGGTCTACACAAATCCGGAGCTCCGTGTGTATGTCCGTCAGGCGGTAAGTGTCGAGCGAATCGCCGGCGAAGCCGCCTTGCTGAGGGACGGTCCGCCGGTCGGCACGGCGGTGGTAACGCTGGGGGCCGAGGAACTGTTCGGCGAGGAATTCGATACGGCCCACTGAGATGCGTTGGATCATAGGCATCAGCCTCAAATTCAGGACGGTGGTTGTTGCACTGGCCTGCGCGGTGATGCTGTTGGGATCCGCACAGTTGAGCTCAGCGTCCATCGATGTCTTTCCGGAATTCGCGCCCCCGCGCGTGGAAATCCAGACGGCCTGCCTGGGCCTGACCGCGCAGGAAGTGGAAGAGTTGGTCAGCGTGCCGATCGAGGCTTCCCTCAGCGGCGTGCCCGGCCTGGATGAGCTGCGCTCCAAGTCCGTGCCCCAGCTGTCCTCGATCGTGCTCGTCTTCAAGCAGGGTACCGATCTGCTGAACGCCCGCCAGGTGGTCTCTGAACGGATGGCGGCAGTGACCTCCGCCCTGCCCACCTGGGCGGCTCCGCCGGTGATGCTTCAGCCTTTGTCGTCGACGAGCCGCGTGATGAAGATCGGCATGACCTCCTCCAGCCGGTCCCTCATCGAGATGTCCATGCTCTCTTACTGGACGATCCGAGCCCGCTTGCTCCGGGTGCCCGGGGTGGCCAACGTCGCCATCTGGGGTGAACGGCTCCAGATGCTGCAGGTCCAGGTGCAGCCGGACCGGCTCAAGGCTGAAAACGTTTCCCTCAACGAGGTCATGGAAGTCACCGCCGGAGCAGTGGACGCCGGCCTGCTGAAGTATTCCCCCGGCCGGTTCATCGGCACGGGAGGCTTCATTGACAGTCCGAACCAGAGAATGGGCGTCCAGCATGTCCAGGCGGTTTCCAGTCCCGAGGACCTTGCGCAAGTCACGATCAGGGAAAAGGACGGTGTCGCTCTGCACCTTGGTGACGTGGCCAAGGTCGTGGAGGACCACCAGCCGCTCATCGGGGACGCGGTCATCAACAACGGGCACGGGCTCATGCTCATCGTCGAGAAACTCCCCTGGGGAAACACCCTCGATGTGACGAAGGGAGTTGAGGACGCCCTCCGCCAGCTCCAGCCAGGGTTGAGTGGAATCACCTTCGACACCACCATCTTCCGTCCGGCGAGCTTCATCGAGGAGGCGATTTCCAACCTCAGCCTCGCGCTGCTCCTGGGCTGCCTGCTGGTCGTCATGATCCTCGGCGCTTTCCTGTTCCAGTGGCGTACAGCGCTGATCAGTCTCGTGGCCATTCCGCTCTCCCTGCTGACGGCGGCGCTCGTGCTGTACTTCACGGCGAGCTCCATCAACACCATGGTCCTGGCGGGGCTGGTCATCGCAGTTGGTGTCGTCGTCGACGACGCGATCATCGACGTCGAAAACATCGTGCGCCGGCTCAGGCAGCATCGGGCCCTGGGCAGCGGGGAACCGACGGCCTCGGTGGTGCTCAGGGCATCACTGGAAATGCGAAGTCCCATTGTCTACGCGACCTTGATCATCGTTGTCGCGGCTGTTCCCATTTTCTTCCTCGACGGACTGACCGGTGTCTTTTTCCGGCCGCTCGCTGTCTCCTATACCTTGGCCGTCCTCGCCTCGATGCTGGTCGCGCTCACGGTGACACCGGCGCTGGCACTGATTCTGCTCGGCAGGGCGAAACTGGAGCAGCGCGATCCTCCCCTGGTCCGGGTGCTCAAACGCGGATATCACGCCGCCTTGTCCCGGACCATGAACCGGCCCCGCTACGGCTACGCCAGTTTCGGCGCCGTCGCGCTGGCGGGTCTGGTGATCGCTCCCCTGCTGGGCCAGTCCTTGTTCCCCACCTTCAAGGAACGGGACTTCCTGATGCACTGGGTCTCAGAGCCCGGCACATCGGCAGCAGAGGAATACCGCATCTCACAGAGGGGCTGTGAGGAGCTCCTCAAGGTGCCCGGAGTCCTGAACTGCGGAACACACATAGGCCAGGCGTTCACCGCAGACGAGATCGTCGGCGTCAACGCCGGGGAAAACTGGATCAGCATCGACCGCCACGCTGACTACGATAAAACGGTGGCAGCTGTCCAGGAGGTTGTCGACGGCTATCCGGGCCTACACCGTGACGTCCAGACCTACTTGAAAGAGAGAATCGAAGAGGTCCTGACCGGCGCCAGCGAACCAATCCTGGTCCGCGTCTACGGGGATGACCTGAACGTGCTTCGGGACCAGGCTCAGAAGATCAAATCCATTCTTGACCACATCCAGGGCACTAATGAACCCCACGTTTCCCTGGAAGTCGAGGTGCCGCAGATTACCGTCAAGGTGGATCTTGCCGCGGCGCAAAAGTACGGGCTGAAACCCGGCGACGTCAGGCGGGCAGCCGCGACACTCGTGGCCGGGGAAGAGGTGGGCGACGTCTTCCGGGACGGACGTGCCTATGACGTCCAAGTCTGGAGCACACCGGAGACCCGTGCCAGCGTCACCAGCATCGAAGACCTGCCGCTCGACACCCCCAGCGGACAGCGCGTCCGGTTGGCCGACGTCGCCGCTGTCAGTGTGCAAGCGACGCCCAACCTCATTGACCGCACGAACGGATCCCGCCGCGTTGAGGTTGGTTCCTTTATCGATCAGGGGGCGGACCTCGGGACAGTTGTCCGCAGGCTACAGGAAGGCCTCGAAGAGATGAACCTGCCGCCGGGGTACAGCGTCCAACTCCTCGGTGAGTACACGGAACGCCAAGCGGCCACCGAACGCCTGACGATCTTCGCCACAGCGGCCCTGGCCCTGATCTTCCTGTTACTGCAGGCATCGTTCCGGAGCTGGCGGCTGGCCCTGCTTGCGCTGCTGACGCTCCCGATAGCCCTGGTCGGCGGAGTTTTCGCCGCCTACATCACCGGCGGAGTCCTCTCGCTCGGCTCACTCGTCGGGTTCCTCACGGTCATGGGCATCGCAGCCCGCAACGGGATCCTGCTCATCAGCCACTGCCAGCATTTGGAAAAGAACGAGGACGAAGTGTTCGGCCGCGCCCTCGTGTTGCGCGGAGCTGCGGAACGGCTTTCCCCGATCCTCATGACCACCTTGGCTACAGGACTTGCCCTCGTGCCCCTAGTGGTCATGGGCAATATCCCGGGCCATGAAATCGAACACCCGATGGCCGTGGTCATTCTCGGCGGACTCGTCACGTCCACACTGCTCAATTTGTTCATTGTTCCTTCGCTCTACCTCCGTTTCGCAAAAGCAGCGTCCACTCCGAGCGGAGCTTCGCGCGTGGCGCGGAGGGGATCAGCGCTACCTTTCCGGAGATTCAGGCGGGTGGTTCCTTCTCAAGCGCAGGAACCTTAGTTAGCCGAGTGTGTCTTCCGGAGTCGTGCGCTAGCGCCATCATTAAATTGTCGGTGCCTCCTGCGATGCTGTGGGTATGGATGGAAGGACAGCGTGGAGTGCGGAGAGCAGGGCGGCCGTGGAGGCCGTGGCCGCGTCGGTTGCCGTCCTGAGCGCCGTCACGCGGGACGCTGATTCCTTTGAAAGTGCTGATCCGCGTCATGGCTCTGATCCGCTGCGGGGTCTGGCGGATGGTTGCCTGGACGGCCTCGCCGAAGTGGCCCGGCTGGAGGCCCGGACCGCCGCTTTGAAGGCGAGGCTGGCCGCGGACTACGTCCACGCGGCCAGGGCCCTGGCGCCACCGGCGTCCTCACCGCAGGAACGCACCGCACACGAGCTGGCCCTGCTCGCGGAGGTGGCCTGCGTCCTGACCGTCAGCGAACGAACCGCCGGGGCCTTCCTGGCCGACGCCCAGGCCCTGACCATGGGCCTGCCTTTGACGCTGGCGGCCCTGCAGTCCGGGACGATTTCCTGGCAGCACGCCCGGATCATCGTCGACGAAACCGGCGCCCTGGACCCCGCCGCGGCAGCCGGCCTGGAAGCACACTTCCTGGACCCCGACGCACCCAACCCCGCCCGCGGCTGCCCGGCCGGGGACCTCGTCCCGTCCCGGTTCCGGGCCAAAGCACGCACCTGGCGCGAACGCCACCACCCGGTCAGCATCGAAGAACGCCAC
>NZ_JBFRGF010000013.1:0-128059 GCF_052115205.1 Arthrobacter sp. 2RAF6
CGGGTCCTGGGCTCGGTGGGGGAGCCGATCAACCCCGAGGCCTGGATGTGGTACCGGGACGTCATCGGCTCCAACGCCGGCAACAACGGGGAAAAGAAGGAACACCCTGCCCCGATCGTGGACACCTGGTGGCAGACCGAGACCGGCGCGCAGATGATCGCCCCCCTGCCCGGGGTCACCGCGACCAAGCCGGGCTCCGCGCAGGTGGCGCTGCCCGGGATCGCGATCGACGTCGTGGACGAGGCCGGGGCCTCCGTCCCGGACGGGCACGGCGGCTACCTCGTGGTCCGCGAACCCTGGCCGGCGATGCTGCGCGGCATCTGGGGGGACCCGGAACGGTTCAAGGAGACCTACTGGTCCCGCTTCGAGGGCATGTACTTCGCCGGCGACGGGGCCAAGAAAGACGACGACGGGGACATCTGGCTCCTGGGCCGGGTCGATGACGTCATGAACATCTCCGGGCACCGGCTCTCCACCACCGAAATCGAATCCGCGCTCGTCTCCCACCCCTGGGTGGCGGAGGCCGCCGTCGTCGGGGCCGCCGACGAGACCACCGGCCAGGCCGTGGTCGCGTTCGTGATCCTGCGCGAATCCGCCCCGTCGGGACAGGACGACGGCGACGCCACCATCGCCGAGCTCCGCAACCATGTCGGCAAGGAAATCGGGCCCATCGCTAAACCCCGGCACATCCTCGTGGTCCCCGAACTGCCCAAAACCCGCTCGGGCAAGATCATGCGCCGCCTCCTCAAAGACGTCGCCGAAGGCCGCGAACCCGGCGACGCCACCACCCTCTCCGACCCCACCATCATGGCCCGGATCGCGCAGTCGCTGAAGCCCTCGTTGTAAGAGCACACCACAGCTCGGCCCTGTCGGATTCCGCTGAGGGAATCCGACAGGGCCGATTACTGTTCCGGGATCACTGATGCCGATCGTTCCAGGACTACCTTCCGCCGGCGATGGACACCCTGCTTGGGCTTTCGATGGCGCCCATTAGCTTGTCGGTGACATCCTCGATCCCGCCATGACCATCGACCTTAATCAGTATGCCGCGCTCGGCATACTTGGCCACTACGGCTTCGGTCTGCTCGTGGTAGAGGTCCAACCGGTGGCGGATAACGGCTTCGTTGTCGTCGCTGCGGCCCGTCTCCTTTGCGCGGCCCAGCAGGCGGTGGACCAGTTCGTTGTCATCGGCTGTCAGCTGCAGGACAACGTCCAGCAGCTGCTCGCCCTCCGCCAATACCTCGTCCAGGTAATCAACCTGCGCCGTGGTGCGGGGGTACCCGTCCAGCAGGAATCCGTTTTCGACGTCGTCCTCGCTGAGGCGGCTGCGCACCATCTCATTCGTCACGCTGTCCGGCACGAAATCTCCGGCGTCCATGTACTTCTTGGCTTCGAGACCAAGGTGTGTCCCGCCCTTCACGTTGGCGCGGAAGATGTCTCCGGTGGAGATCGCAATGACGCCGACGCGTTCGGAGATCCGTTCCGCCTGCGTGCCTTTGCCGGAGCCGGGCGGGCCAATAATCAGCATTCTCGTCATTCAGGTAGCCCTTCGTTGTCTCGTTGTTGAAAGCTTGCTGGGGTCATCGCTCAGGCTCTAGAAGAAGCCGAGTTTGTTTTCGGAGTGGCTGACCAGGAGGTTCTTGGTCTGCTGGTAATGGTCCAGCATCATGGCGTGGTTCTCACGTCCGATCCCGGAGGACTTGTAGCCGCCGAACGCAGCGCCGGCCGGGTAGGCGTGATAGTTGTTGACCCAGACACGGCCGGCCTGGATTTCCCGGCCCGCCCGGTAGGCGACGTTGCCGTTGCGGGACCAGACGCCGGCGCCGAGTCCGTAGAGGGTGTCGTTGGCGATATTGATGGCGTCGTTGTAGTCCGTGAAGCGCGCAACGGAGACCACCGGGCCGAAGATTTCCTCCTGGAAAATCCGCATTTTGTTCTGGCCCTCGAAAATGGTCGGCTGTACGTAGTAGCCGCCGGCCAAGTCGCCGTCGAGCTGGGCCCGGGCACCGCCGCTGAGGATCTTGGCGCCCTCGTCGAGCCCGATGTCGATGTAGGAGAGGATCTTCTCCATCTGTCCTACCGATGCCTGGGCACCGATCTGGGTATTGGTGTCCAGCGGGTTGCCCTGGATGATCTTGTTGGTCCGGGCCACGGCGTCGGCCATGAAGGAGTCGTAGATACCGTCCTGGACGAGGGCGCGCGACGGGCTGCTGCAGACTTCGCCTTGGTTGAAGGCATACAGGGTGAAGCCTTCGAGCGACTTGTCGTAGAAGGCATCGTTGGATTCAGCAACATCGTTGAAGAAGATGTTGGGGCTCTTGCCGCCGAGCTCCAGCGTGACCGGGATCAGGTTGGCGCTGGCGTACTGGCTGATCAGGCGCCCGGTGGAGGTCTCGCCGGTGAACGCGATCTTCCGGATCCGGGGGCTGGAGGCCAACGGCTTTCCCACCTCGGAGCCGAAGCCGTTGACGATGTTCAGGAGTCCCGGTGGCAGAAGGTCCGCGATGAGTTCCGCCAGGACCAGGATGGAGGCCGGGGTGTTGGAGGCGGGCTTCAGGACCACCGCGTTGCCGGCGGCCAGGGCCGGAGCGAGCTTCCAGACGGCCATCAGGATCGGGAAGTTCCACGGGATGATCTGCCCCACCACACCGAGCGGCTCGTGGAAGTGGTAGGCGGTGGTGTCCTCGTCCAGCTGGGACAGCCGGCCTTCCTGTGCCCGGATAGCGCTTGCGAAGTACCGGAAGTGGTCAGCCGCGAGCGCGATGTCCGCGTTCAGGGTTTCGCGGATGGGCTTGCCGTTGTCCCAGGTTTCGGCGACGGCCAGCATTTCGAGGTTGGCATCGATCCGGTCTGCGATCCTGTTCAGCACTGCAGCGCGCTCAGCGGCTGACGTCTTGCCCCACGCCGGTGCAGCCTTGTGCGCGGCGTCCAGGGCGAGCTCAACGTCCGCCGCAGCGCCGCGGGCCACCTCGGTGAATTGCTTCCCGTTCACCGGGGAGACGTTCTCGATGTATCGGCCGGTAGTTGGAGCCACCCATTCTCCGCCGATCCAGTTCTCGTAGCGGTCCTTGAACTGGACCTTGGATCCTTCTTGGCCGGGCTGTACATAAACAGTCATGGTCACTCCTCTGGAAAACAGACGTCTTCGTCCTGGCCCCCATGCTAGGGGTTCAAAGGTTGCGACCAGGCTGCAATGGGCATCCCACCGGATGCCCTCGTCGCTGATCTCCGGCGCGAATGGCGGTTGCGACTTCCGTCAGAGCGGTGTAGTTGTGCCCACTGACGAAGGCATCGCAGTAGGGCAACGCAGCGGCCATGCCGCCCGCCAACGGTTGGTAGTCCGTGCCGGCCTTCCTCGGATTGACCCAGACGATCCGGTAGGCGAGCCGCCGCAGCCGCGCCATCTGGGCGTCCACCAGTTCCGGCGCGTCCTGGGCCCAACCGTCGGAAAGCAGCACAATGACCGCGCCCCTGGCCAAGCCGCGGCGTCCATAGCCATCGATGAAGCGCCGGAGGCTCTCCGCCAGGCGCGTGCCACCCGCCCAGTCGGGGGCGGCCGCGGCTCCCAGGGCCAAGGCTTTGTCTGCGTTCCGGTTCGAAAGCTGGCGGGTCAGCCTGGTCAGCCGGGTGGAGAACACGAACGCCTCGGCCTGTGCGCCGGCCACCGCGCCCTGCAGCAGGGAAAGGAAGACCTGTGTGTACGGTTCCATGGAGCCGGACACATCGCACAGGAACACGAGGCGGCGCGGACGCGGACGACGGCGGGCATAGACCAAGGAGCTTGCGTCGCCGCCGGTGCGCCGAGCCGCGCGGATGGTGCGCCGGAGGTCGAGCTTTGCGCCACTTTGCGCCCATTGGCGTGTCCGGCGGCTTCGGCGCTCCGGGGTAGCCAGCACGATGCGCCCCACCAGCTGGCGCACGTGGGCAGCTTCTTCGGGTGTCAGCTCGGCGAACGACTTCTCATGCAGGTGCTCGTCAGGGGAGGCCATGGCCAGGATTGCCTCGGACGCCGGTGTATCGGATTCGTTATCGTTCGCTTCGCCAGGGGCGGCGACGGGTGCCCGCGACGCCGGGACCTGACCGTCGGCGTGGGCCAGGCGTCGTCCGCTTGGAGCGGTCCGGGTGTGCTCCGCCGCGCCGATTGCCGGTGGACTGTTGGCATCGCCGCGGGTGTCTGCCGGATCGAGTGTCCCGTCGAATACGGCCGAAAAGACGGCATCGAATACCGGCAGTTGGTCATGCGAGGAGACGAGCGCCACCCGGCACGTCCAGTACAGCGGCTCACGGGCGGTAGGGGGAACGAGCCTAAGCGCCTGGGCAAGCCAGGCAGCGCGGTCCGGGGAGCTCGGCAACCCTGCACGGCGCAGCGCCGTGCTGAACCCCACCGCCAACGCCGCAGCATCTACGCCAGCCAAGCCATCCCTGAGCGCAGACTCAGTCATGGCCGCCGGCCACCCATGCCGGTCCGCGGGCCAAGGCAATGTCCAGATCGTCGCGATTCTTCAGGACTGAACCCCAGGTCTGTTTCACCGCAGCCGGGTCCAGTCGTTCCACGCCAAGCACCGTCAGGGCGGACACCCAGTCGATTGCCTCCGCGATACCCGGGGGCTTGGCCATGTCCAGGGACCGCAGCCTCGTGATGGCCGCTGCGGCATCCAGGGCGAGCGGCTCGGCGCTGCCGGGCACCCTGCGGCGAACGATCGCGGCGATGCGCTCCGGCCGGGGGTAGTCAATCCAGTGATACAGGCAGCGCCGGGTCAAAGCGTCGTGGAGGTCCCGGGTCCGATTGGAGGTGAGGACGACGACGGGCGGGTGCGTGGCCCGGATAGTGCCCAGCTCGGGAATCGTCACCGCGGCCTCAGCCAACAGCTCGAAAGTGAAGGCCTCGAACTCAGCGTCGGCCCGGTCGATCTCGTCCAGCAGGAGCACGGCCGGACGCGGGCCGGGATGCTCGATCGCCTTCAGCAGCGGCCGGCGAAGCAGGTACTGTTCCCCGAAGAGATCGGATTCCTCCACGCGGACATCCCGGACCTCAGCCAAGCGGATGCCCAGAAGCTGGCGTTGATGGTTCCATTCGTACAGAGCCTCGCCCACGTCGATGCCCTCATAGCACTGCAAGCGGTACATGGGCGTGTCGAGCACCTTGGCCAGCGCCTTTGCCGCCTCGGTCTTCCCGACGCCGGCCTCACCCTCCAGCAGGATGGGTTGCGGCAATCGGATGGCCAGGAACAATGCGGTCGCCAGTCCGACGTCGGCAAGGTAGTCGCCGTCGTCGAGCGCGGTCATGAGCGCGGAAACGTCCGGGACAAGTCGCCGGACATCGTCTTCCGCACCCGCCCGCACCGGCCCGCTCATCGGTCACGTCCCAGCCGGGGCTCACGACGCAGTGGCATAGCGTTCCGGATCGGCGAGGAAGGCCTTCCTGCATCCAGCGGAACAGAAGTAATACGTCGCTCCGGCGAACTCGGCGTGCAGCGAGGACTCCACAGCCGCAACGCTCATGCCGCAAACGGGGTCCACGGCACTCGCGGGCTCGGCCGTCGCCGGCCCCGGATCCGCCGTGGCAGCCTCCGCCGTCGTGGTTTCAGCTGTCGCCGTCTCTCCGGTCCGGTCGAGGCGGCGCACGGACACAAGCTCCGCCAGAATCGACAGCGCGATCTCGGCAGGCGTCCGCCCGCCCAGCAGCAGTCCGGCCGGGCTGTGTACGCGCGCACGCTGGCCGTCGTCGACGTCGAGTGAGGCCAGGACCGCGGCGCCGCGCGTGCGGCTCGCGACCAGGGCGACGTATGGCACCCCTAGCCGGAGTGCGGCCTCCAACGCGGGTTCCTCGTCCCGGCCCTGCGACGCGACGATGAGGGCGGCGTCGTCGGCCCGCGGTTCCGCCGCGGTTCCGTCCGTGAGGTCCATGTCCAGGTCGAGGATGGCACCCAAGGCGCCCAATGCCTGTGCCACGGGGGTCGCGCCGACCACCACCACTCGGGGAGCGGGCACTTGCGGCTCGAGGAAAATCTCCACCGCGCCGCCGCTGAGGCAAGGATTTGCGACCTCAACGGCGCCCTCCTCGCGGGTGCGGGACGGCTCGCCGGGGACGACGCGCAACAGCAGGGGTTCGTGCTTGGACAGAGTCTGCAGGCCGTATTCGCGCACGGAGGCCTCGACGCACGTGCCGCCAAGGAACCCGTCGATTTCCCCGTTGGCCAGCACCAGGGCGGTGTCCCCGGCGTGGGCGCTGGTGGGGTGCTGCGCGCGCACTACCGTGGCACGCACAAAAGGTTCCCGGCGTTCCACAAGTTCCTGCGCCCTCGCCGCCAGGGCTTCTCCGTGCAGTGGCATGTCACACCGGTGGCCTGGCTCGGCCCTGCATGGCCTCCCATACGCGGGCCGGCGTGCACGGCATGTCCATGTGCGTCACTCCGTACGGCGCCAAAGCATCCACGATGGCGTTGACGATGGCCGGCGGGGACCCGACCGTGGCGGATTCGCCGATGCCCTTGGCGCCGATGGGGTGGTGCGGCGACGGTGTGACGGTAAACCCGGTCTCCCAATCCGGGACTTCCATCGCCGTGGGAATGAGGTAGTCCATGAACGAGCCGCTGAGGCAGTTGCCCTCCTCGTCGAACGCAATGATCTCCATGAGCGCCATCCCGACGCCGTCGGTCAGCCCGCCGTGGACCTGGCCCTCGATGATCATCGGGTTGATCCGTGTCCCGCAGTCGTCCACCGCGATGAAGCGCCGGACCTTGACGTGGCCGGTCCCGGCGTCGACGTCCACTACGCAGATATAGGCGCCGAACGGGAACGTCAGGTTGGGAGGGTCATAGGTCACCTCCGCGTCGAGGTTGCCGTCGATGCCCTCCGGCAGGGCAACCGTGCCGTGGGCGCCGAAGGCGATCTCGGCGATTGTCTTGCCGGCGCTTGGATCGCCCTTGACGAACCAGCGGCCCTTTTCCCACTCGAGGTCCTCGGCCCGCGTCTCAAGCATCGCGGCGGCAATGAACCTCGCCTTGTCCCGGACCTTCCGCGCCACAAGCGCCACTGCGCCGCCGCTGACCGGCGTCGAGCGGCTGCCGTACGTGCCCAGTCCAAAGGGGGTCTGGTCCGTGTCGCCGTGGACGACGTCGATGCTCTCAGGCGGGATGCCGAGCTCCTCGGCCACGATCTGGGCGAAAGTGGTCTCGTGGCCCTGCCCTTGGCTCTGCACAGAGATCCTGACGACGGCCTTGCCGGTGGGATGGACGCGGAGTTCGGCGCCGTCGGCCATACCGAGCCCAACGATGTCGAAATGCTTGCGCGGACCGGCACCGACCGTCTCGGTGAAGAACGAGACGCCGATGCCCATCAGCTCGCCGCGCTCCCGCTTTTCGAGCTGCTCGCGCCGCAGATCCTCGTACCCGGCCATTTGCATGGACAAACGCATCGCAGGCTCGTAGTTGCCCGAGTCGTAAACCCAGCCGGTCTTGTTGGCGTAAGGGAACTGTTCCGGCCTGATGAAATTCTTCAGCCGAAGCTCTGCAGGATCCATCTCCAGTTTCCGGGCCAGGATGTCCACCATGCGCTCCACCAGATAGACCGCTTCGGTTACGCGGAAGGAACAGGCATAGGCTACGCCCCCGGGCGCTTTGTTGGTGTAGACACCCGTGACCTTGCAGTAAGCCGCCTTCAGGTCATAGCTCCCGGTGAAAATGGAGAAGAACCCGGCCGGGGTCTTGGTGGGCTGCGCAGTGGCATTGAACGCACCGTGGTCTGCAAGGACGTTGGTCCGGACCGCGAGGATCTTGCCATCCTTGGTGGCCGCGATCTCGCCCTGCATGATGTAGTCGCGGGCGAACGACGTCGACATCAGGTTTTCCGAGCGGTCCTCCACCCACTTCACCGGCTTGCCGGTGACAATCGAGCCGACGACCGCCAGGACGTAGCCGGGATAGATGCCCACCTTGTTGCCGAAGCCTCCGCCGATATCGGGGGAGACGATCCGGATTTTGTGCTCCGGAATGCCCGCCACTATCGCGTACAGCGTCCTGTGGGCGTGCGGCGCTTGGGTTGTTTCGTAGAGGGTCAGCCTGCCGTCGATCGGGTCGAAGTCCGCGACGGCGCCGCAGGTTTCCATGGGCGCGGGGTGCACTCGGGGATACACAACCTCCTGCGCGACGACGACGTCGGCAGCGGCGAACACCGCCTCGGTTTCAGCCGCATCGCCGATCTCCCAATCGAAGATCCGGTTGTCCGTCCGGCCCTCGATATCGTCACGGATGACCGGCGCGCCGGGGTCGAGGGCGTGGCGGGCATCAATCACCGGCGGCAACATGTCGTATTCGACGTCGATCAGTTCCAGGGCGTCGCGCGCGGCGTAGCGGTCCTCCGCGACGACGAAAGCTACCTCTTGGCCCTGGAAGCGGACCTTGTCCGTGACAAGGACTGCCTGGACGTCGGCCGAGAGCGTGGGCGCCCACGCGAGGTTGAGGGCCTGCAGGTCTTTGCCCGTGATGACGGCGAGTACCTTGGGATGCGCCAACGCTTCGGTGGTATCTATTGAGACCAGCCGCGCATGCGCAACGGGTGCGCGCAGGATGGCTCCATGCAGCATGCCGGGCAGCACGATGTCGTCGATGTAAGTGCCCTTGCCGCGGACGAACCGCGGGTCTTCCTTGCGCTGGAGGCGGCCGAACCCGATCGGGCGGCGCGGGTCTCCGGCCGCCGGGTTGGGTGCATGCTCCTGGGTGGTGGTCATGCCGTCACCTCTTCCGCGGTGGCCCCTCCGGCAGCGCCGTCGTCCGTCCCGGCGTCCCCACCGAGCGGGTGGGCGGCGGCCCATTGCACCGAGCGGACAATGGTCGCGTAACCGGTGCACCGGCAAATCTGGCCGGAAATGGCTTGGCGGATCTCGGCGTCGTCGGGATGCGGGTTGCGGTCGAGCAGGGCCCTGGCGCTGAGCATCATTCCCGGAGTGCAGAATCCGCATTGCAGGCCGTGTTCCTCCATGAACCCCTGCTGCACCGGATCGAGCGTGCCGCCGGCGGCCAGTCCCTCGACGGTCCGGATGTCGTGTCCATCAGCCATGGCTGCCAGTACGGTGCACGATTTCACCGGCTGGCCGTCCATCAACACGACGCAGGTTCCGCAGTTGCTGGTGTCGCATCCCCAGTGCGTGCCGGTCAATCCAAGGTTTTCGCGGATGAAGTGGACCAGCAACACGCGGGGTTCGACCTCGCGGGTTACCTTGTCCCCGTTGACCGTCATACTGATCTGCATTGCCTTCAGCCTTCCTGTGCACCTGCGGCGCGCGCACAAGCACGGCGCAGGACCCTGCGGGTCAGTTCGTCGGCCAGATGCCGTTTGTAGTCGACCGGTCCACGCTGGTCGTCCACCGGGTGGCAGGCGGCGGCTGCGATGCGGGCGGCCTCGACGAACAGGTCCTCATCCGGTTGCTGTCCGCGAAGCACGGCTTCGGCCTCGGGGACGGTGCCGTCCAGCCCGACCGCTGTCAGCCCGATTGCGGCCTCTTCCACAGTGCCGTCCGAAGAAAGCCCGACGGCGGCCCCGGCTGCGACGATTGCCCAGTCACCCACCCGGCGTTCCACCTTTTCATAGGCGCTGCCTGAGCGTGGGCGGATCGCGAAGCGGACTTCGTACAACAGTTCGTTCTGCGCCACGGCGGTTTCGTAGGGGCCGCGGTGGAAGTCCGACATGGCCACGATCCGTTCGCCGTCGGGCCCGCGGATCACGGCCTGGGCACGCAGGACGTCGCAGACAGTAGACAGGTCTTCGGCCGGATCCGCTTGGCAGAGCGAGCCTCCGATCGTGCCGCGGTTGCGGACCACAGGGTCCGCGATCACCTGCTCGGCGTCGCGGATTATCGGAAAGAGTCCGGCGACGTCGGTGGACTCGAGGAGCGCTGTGTGGCGGGTTAATGCGCCCACATGCATCTCGTCACCTTCCCGCCGGATGAATTCCAGTTCCGCCAGGTCGTTGATGTCGATCAGCCACTCGGGCCGCGCCAGGCGCAACTTCATCATCGGCAGCAAGCTATGTCCGCCTGCGATGATGCGCGACTCGGGACCGTGGCGTTCGAGGAGGGCCAGCGCGTTTGCGACGTCGCTCGCGCGCTCATAATCAAATGGAGCCGGAATCTGCATTGTCCACCCCTTAGGGCCAGACGTCCTGCAGGTCGTAGGACGCGGACCTATGATCAGTCTTGCCCGCGTCATTGTGGGTGTCAACATGGTCAAAGGGGCAAGATCACTGCCATTTTGACTTGCAAAAATAATGTCCCATGCAGTGTCCTTTTCGCGACGTTCCGCCCGTCGTCATGGTGTATCAACCGATAAGAAGGAGTCATCGTGGAGTACATGCTTTTCATTTGCAACGACCCGTCAGCGCCGGAATATGTCGCCGCCGAGGACAATATCGAGGAATGGGTGGCCGAGATGGAAGCCCGGGGCGTGAGCCGTCACGGTGACCGGCTGCGTCCTGTCGAGGACGCGACAACCGTCACGGTGCGGGCGGGTGAGGTAGTTGTCTCGGATGGGCCGTTTGCGGAAACGAAGGAATGGATCGCGGGCTACGACATCATCGCGTGTGCAGATCTCGATGAGGCCATCGAAGTGTCGTCGAAGCATCCCATGGCGAAGTTCGGCAAGATTGAGATCAGGCCAGTGTGGCCGCTCGGGCTGTAGGGGTTCGCCCGGTGGCCGGCGTCGATGATCGTGGGAGGGATGACGTGGCATCAGGACTGACGGACGCCCGGACCGCCGTCGAGGCCGCCTCCGCCGAGGAGACCGCCCGCATCACCGCAACCCTCATCCGTGTGACGGGCGACTGGAGCCTGGCAGAGGATTGTGTCCAGGATGCGTTCGCAAAAGCATTGGTCGACTGGCCGGAGCACGGCATTCCGAGGAATCCCGGGGCATGGCTGACCACTGTGGCCAGGAACAGGGCGATCGATCGCATGCGGAGTGCGGCCAGTGAAAAGAGGGCGGTCCGTGAACTCGCGATCATCGCCCAACTCGAGGGCCTGGAAGAACCGGGCAGCAGTGATCCGGCCGCAGAGGACGACAGGTTGCGGCTGATCTTCACCTGTTGCCACCCTGCCCTCCCGCTCGACGCAAGGGTTGCGTTGACGTTGCGTACGGTCGCGGGGCTGACCACCGGTGAGATCGCGCGTGCGTTCCTTGTCTCGGAAGCCACCATGTCAAAGAGGCTCGTCCGCGCACGGGCCAAGATACGGGACGCAGGAATACCGTATCGGGTTCCGCCGCCGGAGCTGAGAGCTGAACGCACGGCCGGGGTCCTGGCCGTGCTCTATCTCATGTTCAACGAGGGCTATTCGGCCACCGGCGGAGAATCATTGATCCGCGAGCCCCTTGCGCGGGAGGCGATACGCCTCAACCGATTGCTCGTTTCGTTGCTTAACGGTTCCGCGCAGGAGCCGGAGGCTGTGGGTCTCCTGGCGCTCATGCTGTTCCACCATGCCCGGCGAAGCTCGCGAACGGATGCTGCGGGGGACTTGGTGACGTTGGAGGAGCAGGACCGCGAATCGTGGGATCAGGCTGAGATTGCGGAGGCCGTCGCGCTGCTTTCGGTTGCCGAACGGCTCGGCATTTCACGCCGTTCCCGGCCGGGGAGCTACCGGGTCCAGGCCGCCATCGCGGCGTGCCATATGACCGCCAGCAACTCCGGTAGTACAGACTTCGCCAGGGTGGCCTTGCTGTATGACTCCCTTGCGCAGATCGCACCGTCGCCGGTCGTCGAGCTCAACCGGGCTGTCGCCGTCGCGATGTCCCAAGGGCCCGCGGCAGGCCTTGCACTCATCGAGCAACTGGACCGATCTCGATCTCTGGAGGGGTACTACCTTCTGCCTGCTGCGAAAGCGGACCTCCTGCGCCGATTGGGCAGAAGGACAGAGGCGTGGGACGAATACCAAAAGGCCCGGGAACTCGCACCATCAGAGGCAGAGCGTCGCTATCTTGGCAAACGCCTGGCGGAGACCGGTCCGGGGTACTCGTCCGTATCTGAAGCAAAGCAGAACAGCCGCACGACATCCGCCGAGGAGAAAGAATGAAACACCTCTTGCTAATTCAAAACAATTTCGACACCTGGAACGCACTTCCCGAGTCCGAGATCGAGGCGATAGTGCAGGCCCATGCTTCGTTGCAGCAGGAACTCAGGGCCTCCGGAGAGTTCGTGGAGGCCCATGAGCTGGGTGAGGAAGCGAAGTTCGTGAGAAACAATGGCGGCGGCCCTACGGTGACGGATGGCCCGTTCATCGAGACGAAGGAAATCGTGGCCGGCTTCTACGTTGTGGATTGCGTTGATATGGCCCGCGCTGTGGAAATTGCCGGCAAATTCCGAGAGGCCAGGCTGTGGCCGATCGAGGTACGCCCCATGGATCCGTGACGGATGTTGAGAGCGTTGACACCGTTCTGGGCCGCGAGGAGACTTTCTTTTGGGGATGCCTCGTCGAAAGGAGCCCCAGATGTCGTGGCACGTCGAGGGTACGTATTTTGAGAATTGCAACTGCGACATGGTCTGCCCGTGTTCCACTTCCGGGCTGACCGCACCGGCGGATAACGATCGCTGCAACGTGGCCCTGGCCTTTCATGTGGACACCGGTGAGGTAAACGGCGTCGACGTCGGTGGCCTGACGGTCTGCGTCGTCGCCGATACACCTGCCCTCATGAGTGACGGGGGTTGGAAGCTCGGTGTCTTGATGGATGCCGCTGCTTCGCCCGAGCAGGCGGAAGCGCTCGGTGGTGTCTTCGGTGGCCAACTCGGCGGACCGATGGAAGGCCTAGCACCCTTGATCGGTGAAATGGCGGGAATGGAGTCCCTGGAAATCTCCTACACCGAGGACGGGCGCACGCACCAGGTCCGCGTTGGCAGCGCAGTCGACATGGCTGTGGAGGACTTTGTGTCTCCGCTGGATGCCACGGGACTAGGAGTGAAAATCAGCGGGATAGGATTCCCGGCGGACACCCTGGCGGCCGGCACGTCGAGCACGGCCCGCGTGGACGTGTTCGGGATGAGCTGGGACAACGCCGGAAAGAACTCCTTCTCGGCACCGTTTGCCTGGTCCGCCTAGTCGCGGCGAGGGATAGCCCTCCACCGCGGCAGGCACATCTGCCGCCCACCGCATCGTTCCGGGACCTCACGCCCGGCCTACGGTTCCACATACTGTAGTGCCTGACCATCTCACAGCTGTGCTCACGTCGTAAACGGCAGGACGAGCCGCGAGCGGCCACTGCCGCCTGTGCTCCACAGGAGTAGCGTTTGCCTTGGCTGACGATAGGAGTCCACATGAGCTATAAGTATCGAACCGTCCGGGTTCGCGGCACCCAGTTGGTCGGAACCATTGCGCGAAAACACGGCAGCGCGCCGGAGATCTATGAAACTTCGAAGGACGCGAACACTTCGGTAGTTCCCGTGTTTTTCGAGGCAACGGGAGAGATCCGCTTCTTCGACAGGTCAATGCTGGAGGACGTGGTGACGCCGGCCAACTAGCAGCAGTCGGGCGTCCTCGGAACCGACCAGCGACGCTTGATTTTAGGGGTCCTGCGACTTGTGGTCGTTGGCGGCCTCTTTTGTGGCCCACACTTGGCAAGTGCGTACTTTTGGTGTTGAAGAAGAATTTCTGATCGTGGATCCTGACAACGGCAGTCCCGTGCCCCTCGCTGGCGATGTGTTGCGCCTTCATAGCGCCGGTCCCCAGGGTGTGGCGCCTCCTTTCGGCCCGACGTTGGCGATCGAGCTTCAGCAGGAGCAAGTCGAAGTCATCACCTCGCCGCACAGCAGCCTGAGTGCACTCGCCGCCGAAATACGTGCGGGACGCTCTTACGCCGATTCGCTCGCTCGCGAAGCGGGCGCAAGAATTGCCGCACTCGCGACATCGCCGCTGGCGGTCACTCCGCATGCAACAAACACCGAGCGCTACGACGCACTCCTGGAAAAGTTCGCCTTGACGGCCAGGGAGCAGCTGACCTGCGGATATCACGTCCATGTTTCCGTTGATTCGGATGAGGAAGGCGTTGCAGTTCTGGACCGGATCAGGGCCTGGCTTCCGGTGCTGACTGCACTGAGCTCGAATTCCCCGTTCTGGAACGGGGCCGACAGCGGTTACGCCAGTTTCCGGACCCAGGCCTGGAACCGATGGTCCAGCGCCGGTCCCACCGAAGTCTTCGGATCTGCCGCGGCTTATCACTCGTTGGCGGCGGAGCTGTCGGGAACCGGCGTGGTCATGAACCCGGATTTCGATGCAAGACTGTCCGCCCGGCACCCCACGGTGGAGATCCGTGTCTCGGATGTTTGCCTTGATGCCCGGGATACCGTCCTGATTGCGGCCTTGGTGCGTGCCTTGGTGGACACCGCCGCCAGGGAATGGAGGTCCGGACAACTGCCGGACATGGTTTCTGCCACTGTCCTGCGACAGGCCACGTGGCGAGCGAGCCGGTTCGGCCTGCATGGAGAGCTGCTCGACCCGAAAACCCACAAGCCCGCATCGGCAAGGCATGTCCTCGCCGCACTCTGCTCCCACGTCAGCGATGCCCTCGAAGAGACCGGGGACGTGCACTACGCCAAGGAGGGATTGCAGAGGATCTTCAGCCAAGGCACGGGAGCCGCCCGGCAACGGCAAGCCTATGAACGCACCGGCAGTCTCGCCGGGGTCGTCGCATATGCAACGGGTGTGACCCACCTTGAACCCGCTGATCACCAGAACGCCGGCGAACCATACCTCGTGTCAGGCGCAGCGACTGCAGCACTCGTTGCGAGCTAGCTCGGAGTGCGCCGTTAGGGTGAGGCATGAGCGATAAGGGAAAGACCTGGCACGAAAGACATAAGGAATCACTGACGAAGGGGCAACGCGCCGCGGATGTCATGCGGAACGGCATGGGCAGTTGGCCATTCGTCGGCGGCTTTGTCGGGTTCATGGTCCTCTGGGCAGCCATCAACAGCTGGGCGTTGGCGAACAACGCCTGGGATCCCTATCCGTACATTTTGTTGAACCTCTTCCTTTCGATGCTGGCAGGGCTGCAGGGAGCCATCCTTCTCATCGCCGCCAAGCGCCAGGATGCGATTGCCGCGGTGATGTCCCGGCACGATCATGACACCAACGTGAAATCCAAAGAAGAGATCGATCTGCTCATGGCGATCAACAGTCAGCAACTGGAGATCCTTCGGGAGCTGCAGCTACTCGCGTCCGCAGGGAACGTCAGGATCGATACGTCCGCGGGCAAGAGCTTGGACCGTTCTTAACACACAACTCCTAAAGCACGACCGCGAGGCCTCCACTGCCGGAACCACCAGGAAGGAACCCAATGGCTGAAAGCAATAATTCGCCGGACAAACCCACAATGTCGGCGATGTGGTCCGACGGCCTGGGCCGCGCCGGGATCCGTTCAGGGCAGATGCTCCTGGTCATCGCCCTGGCATCAGTGATTCTGTGGGCGATGACCAGCGTGCCGCTCGTCATGATCCCGGTCACTATCGCGCTCATTCTTGCCTCGGCCATTTCGCCTCTTGTGCGTTGGCTGACTGCTCACCGCTGGCCCCGGGCCCTCGCCGTCGCAGCATCGTTCGTGGGGATCCTTGCCGTCTTCGGCGGAGTTATCACCGGAATCGTCTTCCTTATCAGGGCGCAATCCAAGGAGCTTGCCGTGAAGTTCACTGCCGGCATAGACCAATTGCACCAGTTCCTGAACAACGGCCCCTTCAAAGTCAGCGACGAGCAACTCCGCTCCGTCGCCGATTCCATCCAGCGCTTCTTCGAGAGCAGCACGTTCGGTGCCGAAGCGCTCACCGGTGCCCGCACTGTCGGTGAAATCCTGGCCGGCTTGGTTCTCATGGTGGTGATCTTGTTTTTCTTCCTCAAGGACGGCGAGAAGATCAGGACTTTCCTCTTCGGATTCCTGCCGGCGACTCACCGCGGGAAGGCCCACCTGGCCGCGGAACGAAGCGCCACCGTTCTGGGAGGCTATGTCCGGGGCACGGCTCTCATCGCAGCGGTGAACGGCTTGATCATCGGGACCGTCCTGGCCATCCTCGGCGTCCCGCTTGCCCTGCCCCTTGGCGTTTTTGTGTTTGTCGGCGGGTTCATTCCCATCATTGGTTCCACAGCCGCCGGTACACTCGCCGTGGGTGTCGCCCTGATCTCGAACGGTCCGGTGACGTCGCTCATCGTCCTCGCTGTCCTCGTCGCGGCCAACCAGCTGGAGCACCACTTCCTTCAACCCGTTTTGATGGGCAAGGTCTTGAGCATTCATGGACTGGCCATTTTGCTGGCCTTGGCCATCGGCACGATGCTCGCAGGCATTATCGGCGCCCTATTGGCCGTACCGACCGCCGCCGTCGGCTGGACTGCCATCAAGACGTGGACCGGGCGAGGCGACATGGCGCCCGCTGGCATCGACCCCGCCGATGGAACCGCGGGCTGAACCGGACTCACAGCCAAAGCACGATCCTATGGTTGCACCCGTTCCTACGCTTGCGCGAGGAGTTCGTCGTGCAGTTGTTGCAGGTGGGACGGTTGTTCTGCGAGTGCCCGCGTGGTCGGCGGGGGACTGGGTGCTTGAACGTCCGCGAGGGGGTCGTCGATGCGCGGGACGGTGAGGCTCAGGGCCCCGCCGACGTCGGGCGCCATTGCGTCGCGGCGGGTGAGGGCCGGCAGATTCCAACGATGTTCGATGGTCGCAAGGATGCTGGTGTGATCGAGCGGGACGGAACCGGGCGCTCGAAAGACGGTGCCATCGGGGATGAGTGGACTGATCAGGACCGTTGGTACACGTACCCCGAAACGGGTGAAATCGAAGCCGAATTCCCCCGGCGTGTTGTCCGGCGGCGTCGCGCCCCATGGCGGGGCGACGTGGTCGTAGCAGCCACCGTGTTCGTCATACGTAACGATGAGCAGGGTGGAGTTCCAGGCCGGCCCATCGTGGACGGCGCGATAGGCCTCCAGCAGGAACTGCTCTCCGAGCGCGACGTTGTAGTTGGGGTGTTCGCTGTTGCCCGTCGAGGACCAGGACGGTTCAAGGAAGGCGTATGCGGGGAGCTTCCCGGCCGCCGCGTCGGCTTGGAAGCCCGTGAAGAGGCCAATGTTCGACGCCGGAGCATGCCGGGTGTCGTCGAAGTCGAGTTTCGTCAGGGGCGACTTGGTTTCGCCGTAGATCTTCCACGGGATGCCATGGTTGCCCAGATGCCCGAAGATGCTCGGCACGGTAAAACGTTTGGCCTTGTCATCCAAGTTGCCCTGGCTGGTGCCGGCGCAGGCGAAGGCACGGTTGGGCATCGTCATGGTGGGAGCTGACGCGAACCAGGCGTCGCAGACGGCGAATCCCTTGGCCATCGCTGACAACACGGGCAGTGTCTGCGGGGTGAAGCAGCCCATGATCATTTGCTCGGTTGTCCCCGGCACTACATGCCAGCCCTTGGCTAGGTTGTCCCTGATGGCCCCGGCATAGTTGGTCCCAAAACCGTTCATTGGAGGAACAGTCCCGGCTTGCGGCGCTCCGGCGCTGCCGTAGAGCTGCTCGTTCGTTGCCTGATACCCCTCTCCGGGGTCGGCGCCCGGCATGAAGTAGACGTCGGGCGTCGAGGAAGTCAGCGGATAGACCCCGGCCGGACTGCCATCGGAGCCGGGGCAGGACTCTGTGCCCGTCAGGCCCTCAAACGGGTCTCCCGCGGGAGAAACATTGGCGGAATCGGCGTAGAGGTATCCGAGCATGTGATCGAATGAGCGGTTTTCAAGCATCAAGACAACGATGTGCTGGACGGCATTGAGACCAGTTGCCGGCACGGCGACCATCCCCTTCGAAAAGAGTTCCTGTCCGTGCTGAACAGTCTCCCACGCCGCTGGCTTGGAGGATATGCCTTGGGCTCGGTGCTGCTCAGGCGGGAACGGCAGCCATGACGGGTTCACCGTTGAAGTATTCGAGCTGCCAGCCGTCAATCGCATCGTGGCGGGCGAGGTTGAGCGCAGCGTTGTCGATGCTGTCCAGAGTGCGGGCGACGGCGCGGCCAAGGCTTAAGCGAAGGAGCGTCCCATGGGCGACAACAAGGACACGGCGGCCGCTGAACTCCTCGGCCAGCGACTCCAGCGCGGCCAGGCCGCGGGAGGCTGCCTCGTCCTCGCTTTCCGCGCCGCGGAAGCCACCGGGAATGCGCAGTGCGTCCAGTTCAGGTCCTGCTTGAAGGCCCTCGGCAGGTCCAAAGCGGCGCTCGGTGAGCTCCGGCATGTGCCGGTCCACGCCGAGCCCCAGGCCTCCGGCGATTAGTTCCGCGGTTTCGGCGGCCCTGCTCAGCGGTGACGAAACGATGACGTCCCACTCGTAGCCGGAAAGGACGGCGACGGCGTTGCGCGCTTGGCCGCGGCCGACGTCGTTCAGCGGAATGTCGGTGGATCCCTGCAGCCGGCGCTGGGCATTCCAGTCGGTCTGGCCGTGGCGGATGAGGGCGAACGTAGTAAGGGGCATGCCCTCCATTCTGCCTTGGGAGGGGCTCCGGGCTAGATCCAGTCCCGCTTCTTGAACGCCAGGTACAGGAATATTGAACCGCCTGCCATGAGTGCGCTGGACAGCCAGAGGCCGTAATCGCTCTGGAAGCCAAAGAAGGGAACATTCTGCCCGAAGAAGCCGGTCACGGCAGTGGGAACCGCGATGATCGCGGCCCAACTGGTGACCTTCTTCATGACAAGGTTCATCTGGTTCCCCTGGATGCTGATGTGCGTTTCCAGGATGGTCGTGACCAGGTCACGGAGCGATTCCGTCCATTCCGAGGCACGCAGCACGTGGTCGTAGACGTCCTGCAGGAAGGGTTGCATTGCCGGGCTGCAGCCGACCAGGTCCTCCCGCCTCAGGAGGGTGTTCAGGACTTCACGCATGGGCAGGACGACACGGCGGAGCCGGACGAGGTTCTTGCGGAGTTCGAAGGTCTTCCGCTGCAGGTCATGGTCGGGGGAGTGGTCCTCGAAAAGCGACTCCTCGAGGGAGTCAATGTAGCCGTCGAGTTCCTGGACGGCATCGAAGTGCCCGTCGACGATCATGTCCAGCAGGCCCCAGAAGAGGAAAGGTACCCCGTGTTGGGCCAGGTCGGTTTCCGCGTCCCAGTGCGCCATCAGCTTGTCGGTGTCGAACTCGGGCCCGTGCACGGTCACCAGTGCGTTGTGGGTCACGAATGCCGAGATCTCGGCGACAGCCAGTTCCCCGGTGCCAGGTTGTAACGCCGCCTGGTAGGCAGAGAGGAACAGGTGGTTCGGGTAGCGGTCCAGTTTGGGCCGCTGAAAGTCGTGGACGGCGTCCTCGACGGCGAGTCGGTGAAGCCCGTAGACGGTTTCGACGCCGAGCAGGTCATCCGCCGTCGGGTTCGTGTAGTCGATCCACAGCACCACGTCATCCTGGCGGGACAGGGCTTCGATCTCGTGTGCCATGACATCGTCGCGTTCGAGTTTTCCTTCGCGGTATAGCCGTATGAACACCATCCGCCCCATGGTACGGGACGCGTATCCGTGCTTCCTGCGCGGCGGGGCATCCCTGCCGGGACGTGCTCTTGCTCTTGACAACTTTTTTCCAGCACTGGACGGGGTCGGTGCGGCCAGCCATGATGAAGGAGGCGCGGGGGCTGGATCGTCAACCCCAGTTTGCGAGTGGCACCCGCAGTGGAGGCGCGCTGACATGACACGCGAATCGGTGCCGGCGGAGCAGGCGAAATCAGCGGGTTCCCTCGAGTCCAGCGAAACTTTCCTGGCCGAATACTACGCCGGGGTGCCCCCGGAGGATCTGCGGAGCTACAGTCCCGAGACGCTCCGGGCGCGGGCCGCGCACCATCTGAAAGTGGCGTCGTCGCGCGCGCCCAGGCAGGCGGCCGTCGGGATCTTGACCGAATTGGATGCCAGCGTGGTCGCGGTGGTGACTGAGGACATCCCGTATCTGGTCCACTCCGTCACGGCGGAGCTCACCCGCGACGACACGTCGATCAACCTGCTTGTTCATCCGGCCTTCCGGGTGCTTCGGGATCCGGTGTCCCACGAGCTATTGGAAGTCTGCCTTGGAACTTCCGCGGACGGCGCTTTGGGAGGGACCGCACCGGAGGCCGGGGAAACCGAGGTCTGGATCACGGCGGAAATCGGCAGGCTGCCGGATGCGGCGGCTGTAAGGGAACTGACAGAAAACCTGCAGAGGGTGCTGGATGATGTTCGGGTTGTGGCTGACGACGCGGCCGCCATCCGTGGCAAGGTCGCCGAAGCAGCCGCCTCGGTGGACGGATTCCCTCGCGCTGTGGTTCCGCCGCGGGAACAGCTGAGAGAACTGCTCCTCTGGCTTGACGACGGCAACTTCCTGTTTCTCGGTTACGCCGAATTTGAGCTTACGACGGCGGGCGGCCAGGAAGTGCTCGCCGAACGGCAAGGCTCTGCGCTGGGTCTGCTGAGGCGGTCGCATCGGGACGTCGCCGGAAGCGCCGGGCCGGGCGCACCCAATATCCGCGAACCCCGAGCACGCGCTCTTGCCACCTCCGAGCTGCGGTCCACGGTCCTGAGGCGCTCGTACCTGGACGAAGTGCGCCTGCAAATGTTCGATGAGGCCGGCCGTGACACCGGCGAACGACGCTTCTTGGGCTTGTTCACGCCCGGCGCCGCGCACCAGTCGGTCCTGCGGATTCCGGTACTCCGGGAGAAAGTCCAGGCAGTCAGCGAAAGACTGGGGTTTACGCCCCGATCCCACCAGTCCAGGGAACTGATGGCTCTTCTGGAGACCTTTCCAAGGGACGAACTGTTCCACGTTGAAGCGGAGGAGCTCGCCCGCCTGGCGGGCGAAATTCTTCGTGCCGAGGTGCTGCAGCGGATCCGCGTGTTCCTTCGTCCGGACAGCTTTGGACGGTTCGTGTCCGCGCTCGTCTTGTTCCCGCGCCGCCGCTACAGCACGGCGGTCCGGCTGTTGATGGAAGAAGAACTCAGGAGGGCGTTCAAAGCGGACTCTGTCGATTTCGAGGTCCGTCTGACCGGGTCACCCATGGCCCGGGTGTTCTTCCGGATCCATGCCGGTGCCGCGCCTGACGCGCCATCGTCCAATACCGACGTCGTCGACCCTTCCCAGCTCGAGCGGCGCCTGATCGCTGCTACCCGCTCCTGGTCGGACGGGCTCGACGCTGCGATCCGTGACCGCTTCCCGGCAGCAGAGGCCGCAAGGCTCGCCGGGCTCTGGTCGGACGCATTTCCCGCCAGTTATCGCGCGGTCTACGACGTGGAAGCCGCGGTCACGGACATCATCAATTTCGAGACGTTCGACCTGGAAGGTACAGGAGGCAGACCATATGGGGATCCGCTGCTCACGGTCTACGTCAGGACGGGCGCCTCGAGCACGCTCGTCGAGGACGCACGGATCCGCCTTTACCTGACAAGGCCCAGGAGCCTGACCCAGATCTTGCCTTTCCTGCACAACCTCGGGCTCGAAGTGTTGGACCAGCGGCCTTTCGAGCTTCGCCGCGGTGCCGGCCAGGACCTGTTTCTCTACGACCTCGGCGTGAAGTATCCCGGCGGTGTTGACCCTGCGGAAACCAGCGAACTGCTCGCAGATGCCTTCACGGCCGCCATGCGGGGGGACACCGAATCCGACCGGATCGACGCACTCGTCATCCGGGAACGGCTTGCATGGCGGCAGGCCGCAATCCTGAGAAGCTATGCGAAGTACCTCCAGCAGCTGGGGACGACCAACTCATACGGTTTCATCGCAGATACGCTGACCAGCAACGTCCGGGCAACGCGCGCGCTCCTGGCACTATTCCAGGCGAAGTTCGATCCCGGACTGGACGAGCCTGACCGGATACGGAACGTTGCTGTGGCAAAGAAGGATTTGCTGGGCGCGATCGACGACATCCCGGTCCTCGACGCAGACCGTCTGCTGCGCACCTTCACGAACCTCGTGGAAGCCACGACGCGGACCAATTACTTCCTGGACAAGGCCCACCTGAGCTTCAAACTCAATCCTGCATCAATCACCGGTGCACCGCTTCCGCGGCCGAAGTACGAGATCTGGGTCTACTCGCCGCGGGTGGAAGGCGTCCACTTGCGCTTCGGGGACTTGGCGCGCGGGGGCTTGCGTTGGTCCGATCGAAGTGAGGATTTCCGGACCGAGGTCCTGGGATTGGTCAAGGCTCAGAACGTGAAGAACTCCGTCATTGTGCCCACCGGGGCAAAAGGAGGCTTCTATCCCAAACGATTGCCGGACCCGGTCACGGACCGCGAGGCCTGGCTCGCTGAAGGCCTGGAATGCTACCGGATCTTCGTCAAGGGCATGCTGGACCTCACGGACAATCTGCTCGTCTCAGAGCACGGCGAATCGGTGGTGCCCCCGGACCGCGTGGTGCGACATGATGGCGATGACTACTACCTGGTGGTTGCTGCGGACAAGGGAACAGCATCGTTTTCAGACGCAGCCAATTCGATTGCCCAGGAATACGGCTTTTGGCTCGGCGACGCGTTCGCGTCCGGGGGATCCGTGGGATATGACCACAAGCAGATGGGCATCACGGCCCGCGGCGCGTGGGAATCCGCGAAACACCATTTCAGCGAGCTCGGCATGGATTCACAGGGCGAGGACTTCACTGTGGCCGGCATCGGAGACATGAGCGGCGACGTCTTCGGAAACGCGATGTTGCTCTCGCCACATATCCGTCTGGTGGCGGCATTCGACCATCGGGACATTTTTCTTGATCCGAACCCCGACGCGGCAACATCCTTCGAAGAACGCAAGCGCCTTTTCGGTCTTCCCCGTTCGTCCTGGGCCGACTACGATCCTTCGTTGATCAGTGAAGGCGGGGGTGTCCACTCCCGCCGGGCCAAAGCCATCGAGATCACGGAGCAGGTACGGACTGCCCTCGGCCTGGTGCCGGGAACGGCCTCGCTCCCTCCCCACGCGCTGATGCAGGCCATTCTCCGGGCGCCCGTGGACCTGCTCTACAACGGGGGCATCGGAACATACGTCAAAGCATCCACAGAAGACCAAACGCATGTGGGCGACAAAGCAAACGACGCCATCAGGGTCAATGGC
Organism: Arthrobacter sp. 2RAF6; assembly: GCF_052115205.1. Taxonomy (NCBI): domain Bacteria; kingdom Bacillati; phylum Actinomycetota; class Actinomycetes; order Micrococcales; family Micrococcaceae; genus Arthrobacter; species Arthrobacter sp. 2RAF6. The sequence continues at coordinate 23,028 of NZ_JBFRGF010000013.1, forward strand.
AACGAGCTGAGGGCCCGGATCGTGGCCGAGGGCGGGAACCTGGGCGTCACACAGCGCGGCCGGATAGAGGCGGCCCTGAAGGGCGTTCTGCTTAACACGGATGCGATAGACAACTCGGCCGGGGTGGACTGCTCGGACCACGAGGTCAACATCAAGATTTTCGTTGACCGGATGATTGCGGCACGGAACATGGAGTCTGCTGAACGTGCCGGCTTCCTGCATTCCCTGACCGACGAAGTAGGCCGCCTGGTCCTGGCAAACAACAGGGACCAGAACGTCCTCCTGTTCAACGACCGGCACTTGGCGCTGGAGCTGAGTCCCGGCTTTGAGCGGATCATGGACTGGCTGGAGAACGCCGCGGACTTGGACCGCGCTTTGGAGCGGCTGCCGAGCACGGAACAACTCCAGGACAGGCTGCGGGCAGGCACCGGGTTGACCTCGCCGGAGCTCTCGGTGCTTGCCGCCTACGCAAAGATCGAACTGGCCAGGGAGCTCGCTGGCAGCGAGCTCGCCGACGATCCCTGGTTCAAGCGGGTCCTCCGAGGCTACTTTCCTCGCCAGCTGTCCGAGCGCTTTGATGCTGAACTGGACTCCCATCCGCTGCGTCGGCAGATTATCTGCACAGTAGTGGCCAACGACATGATCAACCTTGGAGGGATCACGTTCGCCTTCCGCGCCATCGAGGAAACCACTGCAACGGCCGCGGCCGTGGCCAGGGCCTTCGTGGTTGTCCGCGAGGCTTATGGGCTGCAGCGGTTCGTGGACCGGATCGCCAGCCTGCCTCCCGGGTTTCCCAGCGAACACTCCGCCGCGGTGGCCCTTCCACTACGCCGGCTCCTCGACCGGGCAACCCGGTGGTACGTGACACACGATCATCGGGACCGACCCATCGCCGAAGCCTTGGCACGGATCGGGCCGGGCTTGGAGCTGCTGCGCACGCGGACCACGGAATTTCTGCGCGGCTCGGACCTTGACCGCGCCAAACAGCGGCTGGCGCATTGGAACGACGTCGGGATGCCGGGTGAGCTGGGGCGGCGCGCCTCCGATTTGCTGGAGAGTTTCTCGCTCCTGGACATCTCACTTGTGGCAGAGCAGGTTGATGAACCCCTCACCACCATCGCCGACACGTACCACACGGTCATTCATTGGATCGGTGTGGGAACGCTGTTGCTGCGCATCACTGACCTGCCGCGGCAAAGCCGGTGGGAAGCCCTGGCCCGCGCAGCTCTGCGTGACGACGCCTATTCCGCCGTCGTCGACATTACAATTTCCATCATGCGGACGACGCAGGCGAGTGGGATCTCCGGCGCTTCTGCCGTGGAACGCATTGTTGAGTGGGAGAGCGGACGCCAGGAGCAACTGGGGAGGATCAAGGACACCTTCGTGGAGGTCACCAAACCCGGGCAGGTGGACCTCGCCTCGATCTCCGTGGCCCTGAAACTCCTGCGAACCCTTGCGAAGGGCTAACTCGACCCTTGAGCCGTGACGCTTTTGTGATACAGACCTAAAATCGCCTAAGGTTGGTGCCCGATGGCAGCCTTTGAAGAGACAACCGATCAGCCACAGCCCGCGCCTGCACGTGGGCCGGTTTTCGTCGACGCGTCAGGCCGACGCCTGCGGAGGCTCAAGCTTATCGGGCTAGGAGCCCTTGGGCTCGCAGCTGGGTATGTCATCCTCCTGCTGGTTGCGTTCATGGGAGGGCCCAACGTTGCGGCGCCGTTCCTACCTTTGCCGGCCGCCCCGAAGCCCGCGGCGTCACCGGCGGCTCCGGCAGCCCGTGATCTTCCGTCATCGCCATCGACACCGGCTTCCAGCGCGGACGGGTTCCCAACTGGCCAAGGGCTATTGCCTGTGCCTTCGACGCCGGCAGCTTTCGGTGTTCCGGTGACTCCTCCTTCGCCCGCTGCGGCACAACCGATCAACGGTGCCGCCGCGCAGCATGGCTCGCCCTTTGCACCAGTTGCCAGTCCCGCGCCGAGCACGTCGCCGACGAGTCCGGGCAAGAGCGGGACAGCTCCGGGCCAGGCCACGCGACCGTCCACGCCGACTCACCCGTGAGTGCGCGCCGCCTGAGCAAGCGCACTGCTCCGGTCAGTGTCAGGGCGCACTGGTTCATCCTTCTGGCCGTCCTGTTGGCACTGGGTGTCTCACTCGTCGTGCAGGGGTACATGCATCACCTCGCTGGGATCGCCGACGACTCGGTGCCCGCGGGTGGCTCCGCGAGTAGTGTCCCGGACGCGGTCTCTCACGGTGGCCCGGTGGTCGATTCGCGTGGCGGGACCGTTCGTACCGTCGGTCCGCCGGACCGCACGCTCGCCCTCACGTTCGACGACGGCCCGGACCCGGTCTGGACGCCCCAGATTCTCGATGTCCTCCGTAAGCACCATGTCCATGCCACGTTCTTCGTGGTCGGTTCGGCTGCCATCGACAATCCCGACCTCGTGCGCCGCATCCTTGCTGACGGGAACGAGATCGGCGTGCACACATTGACACATGCGGACCTTGGGAGCGCCCCGGCGTGGCGCCAGCAGCTTGAGGTCCAGGGCGACCAGCAGGTGATCGCCGGCATCACGGGCCGTGCCTCGACGCTCCTGCGGCTGCCGTACAGCTCTGAGAACGACGCTGTCAGGGACGGGACGTGGGCGGCGATGCGCACCGCAGCGGACCGGGGTTATCTCACTGTGCTCACCACTCAGGACAGTGAGGACTGGCAGCGGCCCGGCGTAGCCGCGATCGAGAAGAACCTCACCCCTTCAGGCCCGCAGGGCCAGGTGCTCCTCATGCACGACGGCGGTGGAGACAGGGAACAGACAGTCTCGGCCCTCGACTCCGTCCTCACGAAGTTCGCGGACCAAGGCTTCCGGGTCACCACGGCGGGCGACGCCGTCGGGATCGCAAGCATGCGCGATGCCTCGGCCGGTGAGCAGATCAGCGGAACCGCGTTGGCATGGGGAATACGGCTCAGCGACTTCTTCATCGCCGCCATTTCGTGGGCGCTCGTTTCGGCCGGAATTGTGACGGTTGTCCGGGCCGTCCTCGTGGTGGTGTTCGCAACGCGCCACCGGCGAGCCGCGCGCCGCTCCCTGGCGGCCGGCCGCAGCCGACGCCGGGTGGACGTGCCGGTCCGGCACGAGATCACCGAGCCGGTCAGCGTCATCGTCCCCGCGTACAACGAGGCAGCCGGCATCGAAGCCGCGGTCCGATCAATCGCCGCCTCGACCCATCCGGTAGAAATCATCGTGGTTGACGACGGGTCGACCGACGAAACCGCGGACATCGTCGAAAGGCTCGGCCTGCCGGGCGTCGTTTTGATCCGGAAAGAGAACGGCGGCAAACCGTCCGCCTTGAATGCCGGGATTGCCGTTGCCAGCCACGAACTCGTGGTGATGGTCGACGGCGACACCGTCTTCGAACCGGAAACGGTCCACGCCCTCATTCAGCCCTTCGCCGACCCTCGGGTGGGCGCAATTTCCGGAAACACCAAGGTCGCCAACCGCGGAGGGATCCTCGGCGCCTGGCAGCACATCGAGTACGTCGTCGGCTTCAACCTGGACCGCAGGTTGTTCGACCTCGCGGAGTGCATGCCGACCGTTCCCGGGGCTATCGGGGCCTTCCGGCGCGATGCCCTCCTCCGGGTTGGCGGAGTCAGCGACGACACGCTTGCCGAGGACACGGACCTGACCATGTCGCTGTGCCGCGACGGTTGGCGCGTCGTGTACCAGGATGATGCGAGGGCCTGGACCGAAGCCCCCGCGAGCCTCGGAGCGCTCTGGAAGCAGCGGTACCGCTGGTGCTATGGCACGCTTCAAGCCATGTGGAAGCACCGCGGCGCTGTCCTGCAAGGCGGGGCGGCCGGCAAGCTCGGGCGACGTGGACTTGGCTATCTGCTCGTCCTGCAGGTGCTGCTGCCGCTGTTTGCGCCGGTCGTGGATGTCTTCGCCATCTACGGCCTGGTTTTTCTTGATCCGCTCCGTATCGCGGCGCTCTGGCTTGCCTTCCTCCTGGTTCAATTCCTCATGGCTGCCTATGCGTTCCGGCTCGACAATGAGTCGCTTCGCCCACTGTGGACACTTCCGCTTCAGCAGTTCGTCTATCGGCAGCTCATGTACCTCGTTGTCATCCAGTCGGTAGTCACGGCCTTGGCGGGCGTGCACCTGCGGTGGCACCGAATGGAGAGGTATGGAAGCCTGCGCGTGCCGCCGGCTTCGCAGGGCCAAGCGTAGCCAGGGACAGTGCTAGGGCGCCGAAGTGCATCCTTAGGCCCTCGCGCGCAGCTCCCGCCGAAGGATCTTGCCCGATGCCGATTTGGGAATCACATCGACGAACTCCACCGATCGCACGCGCTTGAACGGCGCCACCCTTCCGGCGACGAACTCCATGACGTCGCCGTCGCCAAGCTCGGCCCCGGCCTGCCGGACGACGAACGCCTTCGGCACCTCTTCGCCGTCGTCCGCGTGGATGCCGATGACCGCGGCGTCCGCAATACGCGGGTGGGTGAGCAGGAGTGCTTCGAGCTCGGCAGGCGCGATCTGGTAGCCCTTGTACTTGATCAGCTCTTTGAGCCGGTCGACGATCGTCACGACGCCGTCGGCCGTGACGGTCGCGATGTCGCCGGTGCGGAGGAAGCCATCCGGATCGATCGTCGCGGCGGTTGCGTCGGGCCGGTTCAGGTAGCCGAGCATGACCTGCGGGCCGCGGACGAGGAGCTGCCCGGGGGCGCTCGGCCCTTCGGCCGGAATGTCGATTTCTTCGTCCGTTGCGGGGTCGAGGAGCTTACACTCCGTGTTCGGCACGGTGTAGCCCACCGAGTCGAGAGGGACGCGCTCGGCGCCGTCGCGCGGGATGGCGTGGGATACGGGGCTCAGCTCGGTCATGCCGTAGCCCTGGAGCATCGTGCACCCGAGCCGGTCCGCAACAGCGTGCCCCAGTTCGCCGTCGAGGGGCGCCGCTCCCGAAAGCACGGCGCGCACGGACGAGAGGTCGTATTGGTCCACCAGGGAATGCTTTGCCAGCGCGACGGCGATGGGCGGCGCGATGAAGAGGTAGGTACAGCGGTGGTCCTGCGTAATGCGGAGGAATTCGGCGAGGTCGAACTTGGGCATCGTCACGAGCCGGGCCCGCTCGCCAAGGGCAAGATTGAGCAGCACGGTCAGGCCGTAGATGTGGAAGAAGGGCAAGACGGCGAGCAGCACGTCGTCGGGAGTCACGCGGAAGAAGGCACTCGACTGCGCGACGTTCGCCACGAGGTTGTACTGGCTCAACAGGACGCCCTTCGGCGTACCGCTCGTGCCCGAGGAGTAGGGCACGACGGCGGCGGCGTGCGGATCGACGCTAATCGTCGGCGCGGGAAGACCGGCTTCGAGGATATCCGCGAGCGAGGAATGCCCCGCGGCGGCAGCGAGGTCGCCGCCGTCGAGCACCACGAGCCGTTCCGCCGGGATCCCGGCAACCAGCGCCGCGGCCACCGCCCGCCCAAGGAAGGGCGAGATGGTGAAGAGCCAGGAGGCGCCGGCGTCGCTGAGCTGGCTGCCGACTTCATCGGCGGTATACAGGGCGTTGACCGTAGTGACGATGGCGCCCGCGCGGAGAACCCCATGGAAGACGACGGCGAACGCCGGTACGTTCGGGCAGAAAAGGCCCACAGTTGTCCCGGGGCCGGCCCCGTGGCCCGCGAGCCAGCCTGCGGTGGCGTCGATTCGGCTGACGAGTTGCCGGTACGTCATTTCCGCGCCGGACGTGCCGTCCACGAGCGCGACCCGGTCAAGGTCCTCGACGCCCAGCCCGCCGAACAGATACTCATAAATCGTGACTTCGGGGATCTCGACATCAGGGTACGGGCTGGTGAACATTGCGGCTCCTTCGGCGCACGACGGCGGGGAGTCGCCGTCGTGCGTCCATTACACCCGGCGGTGAGGGGCCGGGACAAGGGCCGCCGCGGCCGGATGTCCACGAGTAGAAGGGTCTACGCCTCAACCAACCCTGCGCAGGATGCGTCAACCAAGACGGGGGTGTGCCAGGGGCGGCCGGTTCGATCTCTTTGGGGGAGCGGATTATGGTGTCGCGGCGGGACGGGAAGCGGCGGCATCGCGGAAGGACTGGTTTGCCGTACAGCGGGAACCGGAGGTGTCGGTGACGGCCCGCGGTGCGGGACTTCCGGGCAGAGATCGGTGATCAGGCCCATTCCTGCATATTCTCTGACGTCACTGATACCGCTCACCGCGGCAGGCTTGTCGGGAAAGGACCGGGAGACGGCCACCACGGTTCCGTCCGGCGCTTTGAGCCTGAATCTGAAGCTCGTGTCCTCGTCGATGAACAGTTCAAACATCCCGGCCATGCGTATCCTCCTGAACAGCGGGCGGCGCGTGACGCCCGGTAGGTCTCGCCGGGACCGGGACGCGGCGTTGCGCCCAGTGGTTTCAGCCGGCAAGTGGATCATCTGACTCACAGTGTGTGGTGCTCGCCACACGGTGTAGTTAACTAAAATACGGGGAAGAACCTTGGCTGGCTAGTGCATCAGGACGGCCCTTGATCATCGCCGCCCAAGGATTCGGTGTGCGGCGTCCTGGGCCGCCAGTGCTCTGTCATCGACGATTTGGCCGGGCAAGTGTCCGGAGGCGGCGATGGCACGCCGCAATTCCGCCACCGTGCGAGGGGTGCCCACGCCCCGGTGTGCCATGGCGTGGCAGTTGGCACACAGCGGCACGAGGTCCGCTATGGGATCCAGCCGGTAGTCGCTGCCGAGCTGTGAAACGGGAACCACGTGGTGGACGTGGATGAAGTCTTTGCCGATGTCCCCGTAGCTTACTTCGAAGGAGAAAGTGCACACAGCACAAGACGTCCCGTGGAAAGCCAAGCAAATCCGGCGGGCTTCAGGGTCGCGCTCGTAGCGGTTCGTTTCAATCCGGCTGACGGCTCCTTCCGGGTAGGTTCCTGGAACGGTCTGGCACGGCTCTAAGGCTTCTGGTCCGTGTTCCCGCCACACGCGCTGAAGGCCGGATTCTGTCTCTGTCGGAATGAACCGTCCCGAACCATGGAAGGTATTCCAGGCCACGTCCGGCATTTCGCTGGAGAGGACACTCGACGGGATCTGGCTGCCGAGGGGGAGCAAGGCATCGAAGGCCACGCTCACGTACCACGCAATACTCTTCGGCTCGGTGCGTTGAGGCGCTTCGTACGCCTCGGACATGACGACGCCGTGGCCGATCAGCCCGCGTCGGTGCGGGCCTCCGCCTTGCAGGAGAAGCCATGCTTGGTTGCCGGGCTGGATCTTCCGGTGTTGGCCGACGTTCCACCGCTCCAGGAATTGACCCGTTTCGGCGACCTGCCCGATCACAGCCTCGTAGTTCCAGTCGTTCCAAAGCCGTGGATTCCATCCCAGGATGATGGCTGCCATGGCTGCTCCTCCCTGCGTTCCGGTGAATCTATGCGAGTCGGGTCCGGACGATTTCGCTGACGGCCTTGCCGTCGAAGCGGCCGGCGACCTTTGCTGTGACGGGCTTCATCACGGCGCCCATCTGCCTGATAGTCAGTTCCTGCCCGCCGGCCGTCAACGCGGCGATTGCCTCGTCGACGATTGCCTCGACTTGGGCGGGGGTCAGCATTTCGGGCAGGTACGCCTCGATGACTTCTGCTTCGGCGATTTCCGCGGCAGCGCGCTCTGACTCGCCGGCCTCCGTGTAAATGCGGGCCGTGTCCCTGCGCTTGGCGGCTTCCTTCTGCAGCAGGGCCGTCACTTGGGTGTCGTCGAGCTCGATCGGCGTCTTGCCGGACTTCTCACGCGTCTCGATTTCGCCCAGGACATTGCGGACCGTCGTGAGCGCGGTCTTGTTGCGGTCCTTCATGTGGACTACGACGTCGGCATGCAGGCGTTGCTTCAGGATGCTCATGGTAATTCCCTCTACTTGGTGGTTGTTTTCATTCTTCACGGTCTGGACCGTCTGTGCAGAAGAGCCATGCAGCCGGCCGGCCCGGTATCTAAAATTCTGCCTCCGGCGATCCCCCAAGAAGGCCCTCGGCGACGTAGCATCAAGGTAGGCGGCTGCCAGGAGTGTGGCGAAATGTTTGAGAGATTTACGGACCGTGCCCGTCGCGTTGTTGTGCTTGCCCAAGAAGAGGCACGCATGCTCAACCATAACTACATCGGTACCGAACACATCCTTTTGGGTCTGATCCAGGAGGGTGAGGGGGTTGCCGCGAAGGCGCTGGAGTCGATGAGTATTTCGCTCGATGGCGTCCGAGAACAGGTGCAGGAGATCATCGGCCAGGGCCGGCAAGCCCCGTCCGGCCACATCCCGTTCACCCCGCGCGCCAAGAAAGTCCTTGAGCTCGCACTCCGGGAAGCTCTGCAGCTCGGCCATAACTACATCGGTACCGAGCACATCCTGCTCGGCCTTATCCGGGAGGGTGAAGGCGTTGCCGCGCAGGTCCTTGTCAAGCTCGGCGCCGACCTCGGCCGGGTCCGCCAGCAGGTCATCCATTTGCTCTCCGGGTATGAGGGCAAGGACCCCAGTGGAATGGTCGCCGGACCGAGCCAGGCCGAAGTTGCTCCGGCCGGTTCGGTGGTGCTGGACCAGTTCGGCCGCAACCTTACCCAGGCCGCGCGGGAAAACAAGCTTGATCCCGTGATCGGCCGCGGCCTGGAGATGGAACGCGTCATGCAGGTCCTCTCCCGCCGGACCAAGAACAACCCCGTGCTGATCGGCGAGCCCGGCGTCGGCAAGACCGCCGTCGTAGAGGGCCTTGCCCAGGCGATTGTCCGGGGCAACGTGCCGGAGAGCCTGAAGGACAAGCAGCTCTACACGCTCGATTTGGGCTCAGTGGTGGCCGGTTCCCGGTACCGCGGCGATTTTGAAGAGCGCCTGAAGAAGGTCCTCAAGGAAATCCGGACCCGTGGCGACATCATCCTCTTCATCGACGAGATCCACACGCTCGTGGGTGCCGGCGCTGCGGAGGGTGCCATCGATGCCGCGTCCATCCTCAAGCCGTTGCTGGCCCGAGGCGAACTCCAGACCATTGGGGCCACCACCCTGGATGAGTACCGCAAGCACATTGAGAAAGACGCCGCCTTGGAGCGCCGCTTCCAGCCGATCCAGGTCCAGGAACCCTCGGTGGCCGACACCGTTGAGATCCTCAAGGGCCTGCGTGACCGTTACGAGGCGCACCACCGGGTGACCATCACCGACGGCGCGCTGGCGGCCGCGGCGAGCCTCTCGGAGCGTTATGTGTCGGACCGCTTCCTGCCGGACAAGGCGATCGACCTGATCGACGAAGCAGGTGCACGTCTTCGCATCCGCCGCATGACCCGTCCGCCGGAACTGAAAGCGATGGACGCACGCATCGCCGAGGTGAAGATGGAGAAGGAATCGGCCATTGACGCCCAGGACTTCGAGGGCGCCGCGTCGCTGCGCATGAAGGAGCAGAAACTTGTCGCCGAGCGCAGGGAAACGGAGCTCAGATGGAAATCCGGCGGCACGGACGGCAACTCCGAGGTGGACGAAGAGCTGATTGCCGAAGTTCTCGCGAACTCCACCGGCATCCCGGTCTTCAAACTCACCGAGGAAGAATCCAGCCGCCTTCTCAAGATGGAGGAGGAACTGCACAAACGCGTCATTGGGCAGAATGAGGCGATTAATTCAGTGTCGCGTGCAATCCGCCGCACACGTGCGGGCCTGAAGGACCCCAAGCGTCCGGGTGGCTCCTTCATCTTCGCCGGCCCCACAGGCGTCGGCAAGACCGAGCTCGCCAGGGCGTTGGCGGAATTCCTCTTCGCTGATGAGGATGCCCTCATCACGCTGGACATGTCCGAGTACTCGGAAAAGCACACGGTTTCGCGTCTGTTCGGTGCCCCTCCGGGCTACGTCGGCTACGACGAGGGCGGGCAGCTGACCGAGAAGGTCCGGCGTCGTCCGTTCTCCGTGGTGTTGTTCGACGAAGTGGAGAAGGCCCACGCCGATCTCTTCAACTCGCTGCTGCAGATCATGGAAGACGGCCGCCTGACGGATAGCCATGGCCGGGTGGTGGACTTCAAGAACACGGTGATCATCATGACCACCAACCTGGGCACCCGGGACATCTCCAAGAGCGTCGCAACGGGCTTCCAGTCCGGCACGGACACCACCACCGGTTACAACCGGATGCGGGCCCGGGTCACGGAGGAGCTCAAGCAGCAATTCCGCCCCGAGTTCCTCAACCGTGTTGACGACGTCATCGTGTTCCCGCAACTCACGCAGGACGAGATCATCGAGATCGTGGACCTGATGATCGCTCGCTTGGAACAGCATCTGGCCGACAAGGACATGGGCATCGAGCTCACGGACGCCGCCAAGGTACTTTTGGCAACCCGCGGCTACAACCCGGCCATGGGTGCCCGGCCGCTGCGCCGTACCATCCAGCGCGAGATCGAGGACCAGCTCTCCGAGAAGATCCTCTTCGGCGAACTGCACCCGGGCGACATCGTGGTGGTCGACGTCGACGGCGAAGGCGACGACGCCAAATTCACCTTCGCTGGCAACGCCAAGCCGCGCATCCCCGACGCGCTGCCCGCCGTGGGCTGACGCGGGTCAATAGACTGCGTCGTGCGGCCGCCGTCGGGCCTGCCTCAGTGAAGCTCGTGCCCGAGGCTCGTGAGCAGGCGCGCGACGGCGTCCTCCGCGGTTGGCGGTGGGCCGAAGACTTCGCGTTGTCGCGAGGTATCGGCGACGTAGCGGCCGGTTCGGAACCACTCCATCATCGCCTGAAAGTCCGGCCCCATCTGGTTGATCGGGCTGAGGACGAGCTCGATCTGCCGGCCGAGCATTTGGGAAGAGATATCGGCGATGTCCTGCATGCTTACCGGCCGGTCCCAACCGATGTCGATACGCTGCCCCTCTACTCCGCTCGCGTCGACTGCTGCCGCAAGGTACCCAGCGAGGTCACTGGCAAGCACGTACGTCAGGGGAACGCTCGGAGACCCGAACGATGTGAGCCGCCCCTCGCTGAAAGGGTCGCCGTAGCGAGTGATCTGCTCAAGGAAAGCGCCCGGACGCAGCGCCACGAACGGGACCCCGAGTTCTTCCAGGCGATCCTCGGTCAGTTTCTTGTGCCAGAAGTGCGGAAGATCCGGTGTTTGATCGCAAGTGAGGATGCTGGTGAGGACGAACCTGCGAATACCGGTGCGGCTGGCCGCATCGACGAGGTTGGTGTTGCCCACTGTGTCGATGACGGGGCTGTCGCCCTCCCGATGGTGGGTGTATCCCGCCGCCGAGGTGATCACAGTGTCCACGCCGTCCATGGCGCCCATAAGTGACGCAGGGTCCATCATGTCGCCTCGAGCGATCGTTGCCCCCACCTCTTCGAGGCGGCTCGGATCCGAACCGGGCCGCACCAAAGCGCGAACCTGCTTTCCGCCCACCAGCAGCCTAGACACCACCTGGCTGCCCAGCATCCCGGTGCCGCCGACCACGAGCACTGGTCCAAGGTCGGTCATTTACTCCTCCACCTCGCCGCGCCACCCTCCGGTTTCATTTCCACGCGACTCTATGAACTCCTTGAATTTCTTCAGGTCGGCCTTCACCTGCATCTCGTCTATCTGGAGCGCGGCTCCGGCCTTTTCCATAAAAGTTTCGGGCGACCATTCGAAATGGACCTTGACGTGCGTATGGTTGTCGTCGAGCGGTGAAAACCTGATGATGCCGGCGTGCGATTTGCCGTCAATACTGCGCCACGCAATCCGGTCGTCGGGTTCCTGGTCGACTATCTCCGTATCGAAGGCCAGTTCCACGCCTCCTACCTTGGTGACCCAATGGTTGGTCGTGTCGCTCAACTGGGTTACGGATTCCACCCCGGACATAAATCGGGGAAACGACTCAAACTGCGTCCACTGGTTGTAAGCCGTACGGACGGGGACGGCCACGTCAATCGTTTCTTCAACCTTTCGCATCTTTCCTCCTCGCTCGGACTTGCGTGGGCTGGCAGCAGGATTGCTCTCGGGACCGCGCCTCCGGGCCAGCCACTCTTGAACGTTAAGCCTGCTGATTATCCAAGTCCAGACCTGCCACGTAGCTGCCTCCGTGCGAGGCCATTCAACAAGCCGATTACGTCCGGGAACGTCGGCGGCGCGCGACGGCGTCGATCGTCACGGCCGCGACGAGAACCAGTGCAGTGACGACGTACTTGGCCGGTGCGCTGTAGCCCTGCAGGCCCATGCCATTATCGATCGTGGCGATCACCACCCCGCCCAGAACCCCGTGCAGGACCTTGCCGCGCCCGCCGAACAGGCTGGTCCCGCCGATTACCGCGGCCGCCACGGCGTAGAGCACCAGCGTGCCGCCGTCGTACGACGTCGAGACGGAACGGAGCCGCGACGCGTACACAATTCCGCCGATTCCTGCGGTGAAGGACGCGAGCATGAAGGCGAGGGTGCGAATGCGCGCAAGGTTCACGCCTCCCCGCCGTGCGGCCCCGGCGTTGCCGCCAATAGCGTAGACGTAGCGGCCGAACCGGGTACGCCCGAGCAGCAACGTCCAGGCGGCGAGTACTCCGAGAACGACGAGAAGCACCCACGGCACGCCGCTGATTTCGACCAGGGTGCCGCGGTCCGTGTTGCAGAGCCAAACGATGGCCACACCCGCGGCGAGCACCGCCGCGATCTTCAGGGCGCTCACGCTGGCGGGCGGCGCGACGAGTCCGGTGTTGCGCCGGCGGGCGTCCCGCAGCCACGTCCACGTGCTGAACGCTCCGACGACGACCATCAGGATCCAGCTGGTGACCGGACTGAGGTTGCCGCTCGCGATGTGGCAGGATTCGACGACGGTTTCGCTCGGGAAGTAGCTGCGTGCGGATTTTGTTACATCAGTACCGGAGTACATGTCGATACCCCGGGATGCAGTCCACATCACAGAGGTGGGTTCAATGAAGAAATGGACGCGATGGCAGGATTGGGTCACGGTTGTCGCCGGTCTCTATGCTGCTGTGTCGGTCATCTGGAGCGTGGCGGCCGGCTCGTCGGCTGCCTTGATGGTCGTTTTCGGCGCTTTGCTGATCGTTAGCGGTGTCATCAATCTGGCCATGCCCGGAACGCCGGTCATGGAGTGGGTGCAGGCGGCCTTCGGTGCCTTGCTGTTCCTTTCTCCGTGGCTAGGCTCCTACTCCATGCAAGCCGGGGTCGCCTGGACATCCTGGATCACCGGCCTGGTGGCGCTCGTCGTCACCGCGATGGCGATCAAGCCCAGCACCGAGGAACACCGGCATCACATGGTCAGCCCTTCGCACTGAAGTGCTGAACGCTGACGTGTTCAAACGCTGAACAGCGGCAATAGCGATCGGCGGGCCGTCATCGGACCCGCCGATCGCCGTCTCTTGCTCCGGAATCCGGTCGGCCGCCGGCGCAGACAGACAGCTCAGACTTTCAGGACAGCAGCGCCGGTGATCCGGTCGCCAGCCAAGTCTCGTAATGCCCGATCGGCTTCCCCTAACGGATACGCCGTCGTGGTGGGGGCCAATGGAATCTCCGCGGCCAGGGACCAGAAATCTTCGCCGTCTGCCCGGGTATTGGCGGTAACACTACGGAGCTGCCGCTCAAAGAAGAGATCCGCGGCGTAGTTCAAAGGCGGTATGTCGCTGAGGTGGATGCCCGCAATGGCGAGGGTCCCGCCCCGATCCAACGCCCTGAGGGCCACCGGGACAAGGTCCCCGACGGGAGCAAAAAGTATCGCCGAGTCGAGCGGGTCCGGAGGGGAATCGTACGCGTCGCCCACGAACACCGCGCCCAGCTGACGCGCCAGGTCACGGGCCGATTCCGAACGGGTCATCACGTAGACCTTCGCCGTCCTTGTCCCATCCGGTGAGGGTGGGGGAGAGGCAGAGATTCTCGTCGCCACGGAGGCAATACGCGCAGCTCCCGCAGGTTCCCCCAAGCCAGGCAACTCCGACCCTGTCACCGCGCCGGAACCTCACACAGCCTTCGCCGGTTTCGCTGACTATTCCGACCGCTTCGTGGCCGGGTACTGCGTTCGACCTCCGAGGGGCGAGATCGCCTTCGGCCAAATGCAGATCAGTGCGGCAGACACCACAGGTTCGGACACTGACAAGGAGCTCCCGCCGCCCCGGTTGCGGATCGGGCCGCTCGCCCCAAACAAGTGGCTGCGACTCAATCGGACCTGGTTCCCGGACCCACCATGCACGCATCGGGTTCCGCCTCGCCGCTAGCTCTGACTCCGCGCGGTGGGGCCGGCGTTGGCGGCCCTCCGCTCGGCTTTTAGCAGACGCAGGCCGCTGGCCAGCACGCCCACATGGCTGAGCGCTTGGGGGAAGTTCCCAAGAAACTCTCCGGTGTCCGGGTGGATCTGCTCCGGTAGCAGGCCCAATGGGTTCGCACGGCTGCAGAGGAGGAACGCCCCTTCGCTTCCGGGCAGACCGTCGGGAGAAATCCCCGGCAGGTAGCGGAACAAAAGTCCGTTGCCGGCGTCGAGCTCCGCAGCGATCGCTTTGGTCGTGGAAACCATCCGAGGATCGTCGAAATCAATGACCCAGGTGTACCGGTAGTCCCAGTTCCGCGACGTCCCCGGCCACTCCGGCAGCGACGAGGTGGCGGCCGCGAGGATGGCCCCCGTTTCGGCATGATCCAGCATTTTCAACGTCAGGGCCGATCGCTTCATCAACTCCGCTTGGGAGCCTTCGCAATCCAGGCTTGATGCCCACCGGCGCCAGGCATACACGGTCTGGTCAATGAGCTTCTTGCTCTGCGGATGCTGACGGAGCCTGAACCGTCCCCACCGCAGGAGTTCGGAACGGCCTGCCGGCACCGGCTCCGATAGCTCGGCTCCGGCACGCAGCGTGAGTCCGTCCGTCACCTGCAGCACGCCACGATCGGATACGAGGGACGTGACAAGCACGCAGGAATCCTCGGTGTTGCGCTGGGAGGATGCCAGGGTATGGACAGGGGCTATTTCAAAACGACCGCCTGATTCCGCGTCGAGGATCCCGGCCAGGAACGGGGGACTGTCGAATTCCGGCAGGCAAAGCCCGGTAATTGCCCCGTCCTGCCCCGCGAGAGCGCACGTGGATCCGTCGCCGATCAGTCCATGATCCTCGATGGGCAAATACCGATCGTGCTTAATCACCGGGCGCGCATCGGCACCAGTGACCATGTTGTTCACTCCTTTGGGTTCAGGCCAGCCTTCCTGTATGGATTCTCCCGCCGTTCCCTCGCCCGCGCCACAGTCCACGGAGAAGGACCGGGGGCCTCGACGGTGTCGCGGCGACCCGGCAATCCTCGCCGGGGAAGACACTCGCCACGCTTCAGTCTAGAATCTGCTCGGGGGCACGGTGGTCGTAGTCTCCACGTGTCCGCGTACTGGCTTCCGAAGCAGACGCCCGTCCTGAAGGATGCCTGCATGCCAGACCTGCCTCGAGGCAAGTTCCGTTCCCGCAGGGGTTTTTACCCGAGCCATGGTTTTCCAACCGCACTGAGGGGCTCAGCAATAGCCTGCCTGGCCGTGTTGATCGGTGGATCACTTTTCGCAGCACCGGCATCTGCGGGGACCGATGACCCGCTCCCGGCCGCTTCCGGACTTGGGGTTCCCGCAGGGCCTGCGCACTCACTGTCCGGGCAGTCCGTCGCGGCCGATAGCTTGCCGACCGACCAATTCATCGTGAGGTTCAAGGACAAGGCAACACCGAGTCCCCAAGGACACGCGGAAGCCCTAGGGCAGAAAGTTGGCATCGCCGCCGCGGACCTTCGGGCCACTGCAGGCGGGGCCCGCGTCGTCAAGACTGCGAGGAAGCTCGCCGCTGGCGACGCCGAGCAGTTCCTTGCGTCCGTAAGGGCGGACCCGAACGTTGAGTATGCCGAGCCGGACGTCATCATGCGTCGGGCGGACGTAACCCCTAACGACCCGTACTACCCGTTGCAATGGAACCTGCAGGACACTCCGCAGGGGATGCGCTTGCCCGGGGCGTGGGCTGTTAACCGGGGCGCCGGCGTCGTTGTCGCGGTGATTGACACAGGAATCACCAGCCACAGCGACCTCAATGCGAACGTGCTGCCCGGCTATGACATGGTCTCTGACGCGGCAGCTGCGCGCGATGGCGACGGTCGGGACGCCAATGCCCGTGACGAAGGTGACTGGGTGGTTGACGGGCAGTGCGGCACTGGCGAGTTACGTGCGAATTCATCGTGGCACGGCACGCACGTGGCGGGCATCATCGCAGCCGCGGGAAACAACGCGAAGGGGATATCCGGCGTCGCTCCCCAAGCGAGAATCCTGCCAGTACGTGCCCTGGGTGCCTGCGGCGGCTACACCTCCGACGTTGCCGACGGGATTATCTGGGCCGCGGGCGGCACGGTGTCCGGCGCGCCGGTAAATCCGAACCCGGCGCGTGTCATCAACCTAAGCCTCGGCACGGTCAATCCTTGTTCGGCGACCACCCAATCCGCCATCAACTTCGCCTACAACGCCGGCGCGGCGGTGACCGTGGCCGCCGGAAACTCAAACCGGGACGCTTCTGATTTCAGCCCGGCGAACTGCCAGAACGTCATCGCAGTGGCCGCGAGCGGCTACAGCGGGAGCCGAACACCGTATTCCAACTACGGACCGGCCATCGACGTCATGGCGAGCGGTGGTCAGATGACCAACTTCACGGAACAAGGAATCCTCTCCACGTACAACACCGGAGCAACGACGCCCGGGACGGAGACGTACGCGTACGGCCAGGGCACGTCCATGGCCGCGCCGCATGTTGCGGGCGTTGTGGCCTTGATGATGGCTGAGAAGGGTTCGACGATGACTCCGGAAGCCGCTGAACTTCGCCTTAAGGCAACGACGATTCCCGGAGGCTGCCCAGAAGGCTGTGGAGCCGGGTTGATGGACGCTGCTGCGGCGATGAACTTCGTGAACGGATCGATCCTGGTTCCCTTGACGCCACTGCCAGTGCAATTCAGGGATGACTACGGTGCCGACCAAGACTTCTACGACGTGCAGATTATGCGAGGGGTGGATTACCTGCTCGACGGGGAAATCATCGGATCGGGGTCACATGCAGGCCGCGGCACAGTCACCGTTTCGGCGCGAGCTTGGCCCGGCTATGCGCTGACTGGCACCACCGAATGGACCCACACGTTCGCAGTCCTTCCGACACCCGCGAAACCCGATCCCGTCGTATTCACCGATAAGGACGGGACCGCCCAGGACACTTACACGATCCCCACCACTACGGGCCTTGAGTACCTCATAGGCGGCGTTGTTGCGGCTGCCGGAACCTACCCCGGTAGCGGCACGGTGACAGTAGTCCCCAGGGCCTTGCCCGACTATGCCCTGGCTCGAGGGTATGAAGGGACATCGATGACATGGACCTTCAAATCCACGTACGCCCCCGTCTCCGGTTCGCTCGTACCCACGCCGCCGTTCCGGGCTTTAGACACTCGGTCCCGGGTTTTGGACGGACGCTTTGGTGTTCCGGTAGGGCCGGATTCGACGGTTTCCTTCCAGGTAGCCGGCGTGAACGGCATACCCGCCGACGTGTCTGCTGTGGTGTTCAACTTGACCGTGGCGGAGGCGAAGTCCTTCGGCTACATCACTGCGTACCCGTCGGGGGCGACGCGCCCCGACGCTTCAAACGTCAATTTCACTGCGGGACAGATCGTGCCGAACTCTGTTACGGTCCCCGTTGGTGCGGACGGCAAAGTCACCTTGTTCAACCGATCAGCGGGCGCGACCCACCTGCTCGCTGACATTTCGGGTTATTACTTGGGCGGAACCCCGACGGCGGCAGGCACCTTCCAACCTGTCTCGCCGTCGCGCTTCCTGGACACCAGAAATTTCGGTGCAGTGCCACCCGACTCGGCGGTTTCATTCCAGGTTGCCGGGACGCACGGGATACCTGCAAAGATTTCCGCGGTGGTCTTCAATCTGACAGTGGCGGAGGCCAGGGCCTTTGGCTACATCACCGCCTACGCCTCCGGAACCACCCGACCCAATGCCTCAAACGTGAACTTCGCGGGCGGGCAGATCGTCCCGAACTCCGTCACCGTCCCCGTAGGAGCCGACGGAAAAGTCACGCTCTTCAACAGGTCCGATGGAGCAACACATCTGCTGGCGGATGTTTCAGGCTACTACTTGGAGGGGACGCCGACGGTGGGCGGGGCCCTGCAACCGTTGGCGCCGAGCAGATTCCTGGACACACGACTCACGGCGCCGGTCGGGTCCGACTCCATAGTCGAGTTCCAGGTCGGCGGGCTCAACGGGATTCCAGCGGACGCCGCAGCGGTCGTCTTCAATCTCACCGTGGCGGATGCGAAGTCCTTTGGCTACGTAACGGCATACCCCGCGGGCAGCATTAGCGGGGTCCCGAACGTCTCGAGTGTGAACTTCAAGGCTGGCCAAATCGTCCCGAATTCGGTGACAGTCCCCGTGGGACCATACGGAAAAGTGGGTCTCTATAATCGATCCTCCGGTGCGACGCCCTTGCTGGCCGACGTTTCGGGCTACTTCCTGCCCGGGTGAGCCCGGACGCCTAGCGAAGATGCCATAGCCCCCGGCGGGCTATGGCATCTTGCGCCTCAGGGAGTGAGCAGGACCTTGATGGAGCGCCGTTCGTCCATGGCGCGGTAGGCCTCGGGCGCTTCCTCGAGCGGCATCACGGTGTCGAAGACCCGGCCCGGGTTGATCTTTCCGTCAAGCACGTCCGCGAGCAGTTCCGGGATGTACGTGCGAGCCGGCGCCATTCCGCCGGCAATCGAAATATTCGTGTCGAACAAGTAGCGCAGCGGGGCTTCGGCTCCACCCGTCGGGACGCCGACAAAGCCGAGGGCGCCGCCCGGGCGGACGCTGTGCAGTGCCTGATCCATGGATTCCTTGGTCCCGACACACTCCAGCACGGAGTCGGCCAAAACGCCTCCAAGCAACTCGCGGACCTTGGCTACGCCGGCGTCGCCACGCTCGGCGACGATGTCCGTGGCCCCGAACTCGAGGGCAATCGCCTGGCGGTCGGCGTGCCGGGACATCGCGATGATTCGTTCGGCTCCGAACCGCTTCGCTGCGAGCACGCCGCACAGACCTACTGCACCGTCGCCGACGACGACGACGGTCCTCCCAGGGCCGACCTTCGCTGCGAGGGCGGCGTGGTGGCCGGTCGCCATAACGTCGGAGAGCGTCAGCAAGCTCGCGCGGAGAGCGTCGCCGGGTTCCGTGACTCCGGGAACCTTGACGAGGGTGGACTCAGCGAGGGGTACCCGCACGGCCTGGCCCTGGCCGCCGTCGATCGCGTGCCCGCTGTCATCCTTGCCGCCCCAGCCTGCCAAATGATCGCAGGCAACCGTGACGCCGTCCAGGCATTGCGGGCACGCGCCGCAGCTGACCACGAAAGGAGCGATGACGAAGTCGCCGACCGCCAAGGAAGTGACGTCGTCGCCGATGCTTTCCACCGTGCCGATGAATTCATGTCCGATGGCCGAAGGCCGGTGAGTGGGCTTGACGCCGCGGTACGGCCACAGGTCCGATCCGCAGACGCAGGAGGCGGCGACTTTGACAATGACGTCTGTGGGCAGCTGGACCGTGGGGTAATTACGGTCTTCAACACGGATGTCGCCGGGGCCGTGGATGATGGTGGCGCGCATGGGGCTGCTCAAATGGTGGTTGTTGGGCTTGAATCGAGTCTATCGCCGCGGCGCCTGTGGTCTTGTACTGACCGGTAGCCCAGCCGGGTGAGGTGGGACCTCGTTCGCCGCTTGACCCCCGCGTCGAGCAGAATAGCCCCATGACAAATACCAGCGGGCGCTTGCCACGGCTTGAGGACGTTGCGGAGCGGGCGGGAGTCTCACACCAGACTGTGTCCCGGGTGATCAACGACCACCCCAACGTGAGCAAGGGCACCCGGGAACGGGTCGAGGCGGCCATCGCCGAGCTGGGATACCGGCGCAATACCGCCGCCAGGAGCCTTGTGACCCGCCGTTCCCAGACCATCGGCGTCCTGGCGAGCGAGCTGGCGCAATACGGCCCAGCGAACACCTTGCTGGGCGTCGAACAAGCGGCGAGGGATGCCGGCTATTTCGTCAGCATCGCAGCCTTGAGGACGGTCAACCGCGAGGCGATTCTTGATGCGGTCCGGCATTTCCTGGACCAATCCGTGGATGGGATCGTGGTGATCGTGCCGCATTCGGACACCCTGTTGGCGTTGGCGGAAGTGAACCCCGGGGTCCCTGTGGTCGCCGTGGGATCGCTGGGCGACGCGGCCGTCGGCGGAGCCATGGTGGACCAGAAGCTCGGCGCGGAATTGGCCGTCAGGCATTTGGTGGAGCAGGGGCATCGCCGGATCGGGCACGTGGCCGGCCCGCAGGACTGGATCGACGGGGTGGCCCGGGCCGAGGGGTGGAGCGCAGCCCTGCGGGACGCCGGCCTTGAGGATGACTTGCTGATCGCGGGGGACTGGAGCGCGGGCAGCGGCTATGACATCGGCAAGAAGCTCGCCATTGAAAGGACGGCCACCGCGCTTTTTGTCGGGAACGACCAGATGGCCTTGGGCCTGCTGCGTGCGTTCAACGAGGCCGGCATCCGGGTGCCCGAGGACGTCTCGGTGGTGGGTTTCGATGACCAGCCTGAATCGGGCTATTTCACGCCGCCGTTGACGACGGTGCGCCAGGACTTCGAGGAACTCGGGCGGCGCTGCATGGATCTTATGCTGAGCGGCATCGAAGACGGGGAAAGCGTCGGCACCACCGTGGTGGAGCCTGAGTTGGTGGTTCGCCAAAGCACGTCCGCCCCCGCGTAAGCGCTTTCTGTTTCATGTGGGCGTGCCGGTCCTTGACGTGTGAATTGTTAGCGCTCACAATTGGTTTAGTCCGCAAAGCAGCGGCTTGGTTATTGGAGGACTTTTCATGGACGTCACAGCGGACGGCAACGAACACTATGTCATCGGCGTGGACTACGGCACACTTTCGGGCCGGGCCGTGGTGGTGCGGGTCAGGGACGGCAAGGAGCTGGGTAGCGGCGTGTTCGAATACCCGCATGCCGTCATCACGGAGGCCCTGCCGGCCGATCTGGCGGATGTACCTGATGGAACGGCTGTCCGGCTTCCGGGGGAATGGGCGCTGCAGGTGCCCGAAGACTACCGGGAAGTGTTGCGTCACGCGGTCCCCGCGGCGGTGCGCGACGCCGGGATCGACGCTGCCGCCGTCGTCGGGATCGCCACCGACTTCACGGCCTGCACGATGGTGCCGGTGAAGGCTGACGGAACTCCGCTCAATGAACTAGACGGATTCGCCAACCGGCCGCACGCCTACGTGAAGCTGTGGCGCCATCACGCGGCCCAGGGCCAGGCGGACCGCATCAACGCACTCGCCGCCGCCCGGGGTGAGACGTGGCTGCCGCGCTACGGGGGGCTGATTTCTTCCGAATGGGAGTTCGCCAAGGGCCTCCAACTGCTGGAGGAGGACCCGGAAGCGTACGCGGAGATGGACCATTGGGTGGAGGCCGCGGACTGGATCGTCTGGCAGCTGTGCGGAAACTACGTCCGCAACGCCTGCACCGCAGGGTACAAGGGCATCTACCAGGACGGCAAATACCCGTCTGAAGACTTCCTTGCGGCATTGAACCCGGACTTCAAGGACTTCGTGGGCAACAAGCTGGCCCACACGATAGGCCGACTGGGAGATGCCGCAGGCTACCTGACGGCCGAGGCCGCGGCCTGGACGGGCCTGCGCGAGGGCATCGCCGTCGCCGTCGGGAATGTCGACGCGCACGTCACCGCGCCTGCGGCCCGGGCCGTGGAACCGGGACAGCTCGTCGCGATCATGGGCACCTCCACCTGCCATGTCATGAACGCCGAGGTCCTGCGCGAGGTGCCGGGCATGTGCGGAGTGGTCGACGGCGGGATCGTGGACGGGCTCTGGGGTTACGAAGCCGGCCAGTCCGGGGTCGGTGACATCTTCGGCTGGTTCACCAGGTATGGCGTGCCGCCCGAATACCATGAGGCCGCAGGCGAACTCGGCATGGGGATCCACGAATACCTCACCGAACTCGCCTCCCGCCAGCAAATCGGTGAACACGGGCTCATCGCCCTGGATTGGCACTCGGGGAACCGATCCGTCCTGGTGGACCACGAACTCTCCGGAGTGATCGTGGGCCAGACCCTGGCAACGCGCCCGGAGGACATCTACCGGGCACTCCTGGAGGCCACGGCCTTCGGCACCCGAACCATCGTGGACGCCTTCCGCGACTCAGGAGTTCCGGTGCAGGAGTTCATCGTCGCCGGAGGGCTGCTGAAGAACACGCTGCTCATGCAGATCTACGCCGACATCACCGGGCTACCGCTCTCCACGATCGGCTCGGCGCAGGGTCCGGCGCTGGGTTCGGCCATCCACGCCGCCGTCTCCGCGGGGGAGTACCGGGACATCCGGAAGGCCGCGGCCGCCATGGGATCCGAACCGGGCGCCGTCTACACGCCGATCCCGGAAAACGTCGCCGCCTACGAGGAACTGTTCCGCGAATACAGGGCACTCCACGACTACTTCGGCCGCGGAACCAACGAGGTCATGCACCGGCTCAAGAAGATCCAGCACAATGCCACGAAAACACTCCTTGCTGTCGGTGCGTCCGCATGAGCGCGACGACGGCAAACACCGTTGAAGCCATCATGCGGATCCGCCGCGAGGTCTGCGATCTCCACGCGGAACTGACACGGTATGAACTCGTGGTGTGGACGGCGGGAAATGTCTCCGCACGCGTCCCCGGCCATGACCTGATGGTGATCAAGCCGTCCGGGGTTTCCTATGACCAGCTGACGCCCGAGTCCATGGTGGTCACCGACCTCCATGGGGTTCCTGTGGCCGGCGGTAGCGACGGCGCAGTGTGGGGCAATCCTGCCCTGTCGCCGTCGTCGGACACCGCCGCGCACGCCTACGTCTACCGGAACATGCCCGACGTCGGCGGAGTCGTCCACACGCACTCCACCTACGCCACGGCGTGGGCCGCGCGCGGGGAGCCGATCCCGTGTGTGCTGACCATGATGGGGGATGAGTTCGGCGGGACGATTCCGGTGGGCCCGTTCGCGCTGATCGGGGACGATTCGATCGGCCGCGGCATTGTTGACACGCTCAGGGCCTCCCATTCACCGGCGGTCCTGATGCAGAACCACGGCCCCTTCACCATCGGCAAGGATGCCCGGTCCGCCGTGAAAGCCGCCGTGATGTGCGAGGAAGTGGCCCGCACGGTCCACATTTCCCGGCAGCTCGGTGAACCGCTGCCGATCGACGCAGCCCAGATCGAGTCCCTCTACGACCGCTACCAGAACGTCTACGGCCGCTAAGCCGCGGCACCCACAAACTTTTCAAGGAGAACCGCATGCCCATCGCCCACAACACCTCCCTTGAGCACTATGAAGCCTGGTTCCTCACCGGAAGCCAGCACCTCTATGGCGAGGACGTCCTCAAGCAAGTGGCCGCGCAGTCCCAGGAGATCGCCGCAGCGCTGAACGCGTCCTCCGATGTCCCGGTGAAGCTGGTCTGGAAGCCGGTGCTGACCGATGCGGACGCGATCCGCCGCACCGCGCTCGAGGCAAACGCAGATGACGCCGTGATCGGCGTGACCGCCTGGATGCACACCTTCAGCCCGGCCAAGATGTGGATCCAGGGACTGGACCTGCTCCGCAAACCCCTCCTGCACCTGCACACCCAAGGGAACGTGGCCCTGCCCTGGGCGGACATCGACTTCGACTTCATGAACCTGAACCAGGCAGCCCACGGCGACCGCGAATTCGGCTACATCCAGTCCCGCCTCGGCGTGCCGCGGAAGACCGTCGTCGGGCACGTGACCAACCCGGAAGTCACGCGCCAGGTGGGGGCCTGGCAGCGCGCCGCGGCCGGCTGGGCCGCCGTGCGCATCCTGAAGCTGACCCGTTTCGGGGACAACATGCGCAACGTCGCAGTCACCGAGGGCGACAAGACCGAAGCCGAGCTCCGCTTCGGCGTCTCGGTCAACACCTGGTCCGTGAACGAACTCGGCGACGCCGTGCACGGCGCGCCGGAGTCCGACGTCGACGCCCTGGTCGCCGAGTACGAGCGCCTCTACGAGGTGGCACCGGAACTGCGCACCGGCGGTGCCCGGCACGACTCGCTGCGCTACAGCGCCCGGATCGAACTCGGTCTCCGGTCCTTCCTGGAGGCGAACGGCTCGGCCGCGTTCACGACGTCGTTCGAGGACCTGGGCGCGCTGCGCCAGCTTCCCGGAATGGCCGTGCAGCGGCTCATGGCCGACGGCTACGGCTTCGGCGCCGAGGGCGACTGGAAGACCGCGATCCTGGTCCGGGCAGCCAAGGTCATGGGCGCCGGCCTGCCCGGCGGGGCTTCCCTCATGGAGGACTACACCTACCACCTAACCCCGGGGCAGGAGAAGATCCTCGGCGCGCACATGCTCGAAGTCTGCCCCTCCCTGACCGCGGCCAAACCGCGCGTGGAGATCCACCCACTCGGCATCGGCGGCAAGGAAGACCCCGTCCGCATGGTCTTCGACACCGACGCCGGCCCCGGCGTCGTCGTCGCGCTCTCGGACATGCGCGACCGCTTCCGCCTCGTGGCGAACGCCGTCGATGTCGTCGACCTCCCCGAGCCGCTGCCCAACCTCCCCGTCGCCCGCGCGCTCTGGGAGCCCAAGCCAGACTTCGCGACCTCCGCCGCCGCGTGGCTCATCGCGGGCGCCGCGCACCACACCGTGCTCTCCACCCAGGTGGGCATGGACGTGTTCGAAGACTTCGCCGAGATCGCCCGGACCGAACTGCTCACCATCGACGACAGCACCACCATCAAGGCGTTCAAGAAGGAACTCGCCTGGAACGCCGCCTACTACAAACTCGCCGGCGGGCTGTGAACGGCGAGGAATTCCGGCTGGTCTCAGGGGACTACACCGCCTCGATCGTCCAGCGGGGCGGTGCCCTGCGGCAACTCACGTTCCAGGGCCGGGATCTGGTGGTTCCGTTCGACGCCGCGGCGCCCATCCCGGACTACCGGGGCATCATCGCCGCCCCGTGGCCCAACCGGATCGCCGACGGGAGCTACCGCCACGACGGCGCCGTCCTTCACCTTCCCCTCAACGAACCCGCGCGACGGACCGCACTTCACGGACTCGTGATCGACCAGCTCTGGACACTCCAAGCCTGCAGCGCCGATACCCTCAGCCTGGGCTGCGAACTTGGCGACAGCCCCGGGTATCCGTTCCGGCTCTCGCTACAGCTGGACTACCGGCTCGCCGCCGCCGGACTGCACATCACGGTGACGGCGGTCAACACGGGAGAGCGGGCCGCGCCCTACGGCGTGTGCCCGCACCCGTACCTGCTGCCCGGACCCGCCCCGCTGGACGAGTGGACGCTCGAACTTCCCGCCGAATCCTTCATGGAGGTCACCGGGGACAGGCTGCTGCCCCTCGGCACGCGCGCCGTAGCGGGCCACGAATTCGACTTCCGCACACCGCGCACCATCGGTGCGACGGAAATCGACCACGCCTTCACGGACATCGCGTTCGACGGCGACGGGACCGCCCGGATGGCGGTCCGCGACCCCTCCGGAACGGGCGTCGGCATGTCGTGGGACCGCAGCTGCCCCTGGTTGCAGGTCCACACCGCGGACAAGCCCGCACCGATGCCCAACCGGCTCGGACTCGCCGTTGAACCGATGACCTGCCCGCCCGATGCCTTCAACAGCGGGCGGGACCTGGTCCGGCTGGAACCAGGCTCAGTGCACGAGGCACAGTGGAGCATCTTCGCCGCATGACGTCCTGCCGCACGCCCCCACCCACCATGTGCGGGATGCGGGCTTGCCGTGCCGGGGATCTAGCCTGACTGCCTGTTGCCTGCCTGTTGACAAGGGCAACCGGCGCCCTTAAATTTCTGTGTATTCAGGTAGGTTCCTTGTTTTGGATCACATTGTTAGCTGTAGCTATGGAAACGCAGCAGTCAGGCTGCCAAGGCGCAGGGGGCAACGATGACGAAAGTACCGCTGGATAATTTCCTCAGTGAGTGCGTCTCCCGGAGTTCCGGGGAGGATGGCCTCAGCTTCGAAGAACTGTACGGTCTGTACATCAGCTGGTGTGGCCTTACAGCTTCGGAACCCGTGAGAGCCCGGACGTTTAGGGCCAGCCTTCGGGCGGCCGGCATCGCTCCCGGACACCGCGGAGACCTGTGCCAGGATCTGATGATGGTAGGCCCGGCGGCGCGCGACTACATTGTCCACAGCGCGCTTCCGCTCACTGCGTTGGACGTACGATCGGGTGGCTGGCCTAGCCTCAGGTCTTGGCCCGCTGAACGTCCGAACGTGCCAATCACCAGACGGGCACCCGGCGAAGACCGCGATTCGGCGCCGGCTGCCTAAGCGGGTCGCTTTATTCGTGGAATTTGCTCCGGGCCTCGCGCTGTTGCCGCTCAAGCTTGGCTTCCGCCTCGGTCCGCCGCTGACCGATGATGCGCATCTGGTGCGTGGTCGGGTGTTCGTATTCCTCCAAGGGAATGCCTTTTTCCCTGTGAAGGTAATGGCCGGTAGCCGGGGACGCGAGCTTTTGGTCTTCGGTTTCACTCATATCAAAATCGTCCCACCGGGCGGCGGTCTCCAAAAGAGGTTCACTCCGCAGGGCTCCAAAGAGGCGCGACATCCCGGTCATCGGACCGGGATGTCGCTTGGGTTTTGACCGAGTTAACAAGGTCAGCCGAGGTTCAGTGCCGTCCAGGAGACGGGAGGCAGGGTGATTTCGACGACGCCGTTGCGCACCACGGCGCTCTTGTTCGGCTGCAATCCCACGCGGTCCTGGTCCTCGAGCGTGTTCTTCGCGTAGACATCCGCGTCTGAAAGCGTCTGGGCATCAACAACGATGACGCTCTCGAGCGCCGTCAGGTCGATGGCGACCGTTGCCTCCTCGCTCCGCGATCGGTTGACCAGGAAGACCGACGTCGCAGCTGCGTCCGCGTCGTAGGTCGCGACGGCGTCGATGAGCGGGACGGTGCCATAGGCGTCCGTACTGTACGTGTCCGCTTCCAGCCTCACATCCAGGGCGACTCCCTTGGCCAGTTTGGATGTCAATGCGAACGGGAAAAAAGTGGTCTGCTTCCACGCCGGGCCCCCGGGTTCGGTCATGATGGGGGCGATCACGTTGACGAGCTGGGCCAACGAAGCGGAGGTGACTCGATCGGCATGCTTGAGCAGTGAGATCAGCAGGTTGCCGAAGACGACGGCGTCGGCCACGGAGTACATGTCCTCAAGCAACCGTGGCGCCTTGGGCCAGTTGTCCAGCCCTTCGATTTTGTCGACCTCGTGGAACCGTTCGAGGTACCACACATTCCATTCGTCGAAGGAAATATTGATGGTTTTCGTGCTTCCGTTGACAGCCTTGACGTGGTCAGCCGTCGCTACCACAGATTCAATGAAGTGGTCCATGTCGGTAGCGGAAGCAAGGAACGAGTCCAGGTCACCGTTCTTTTCCTCGTAGTAGGCATGGCACGAGATGTAGTCGACATCCTCGTAGGAGTGGGTAAGTACTACGCGCTCCCATTCTCCGAAGGTGGGCATGTGGGCGCTGGATGAGCCACAGACCACGAGTTCAACGGAAGGATCCAGCTGACGCATTGCCTTCGCGGTCTGCGATGCGATTTTGCCGTAGTCTTCAGCGGAGCGATGGCCCAACTGCCACGGGCCATCCATTTCATTGCCGAGGCACCACATTTTAATGCCGAACGGATCCATTCGGCCATGAGCGGCGCGGCGGTCTGACAGCTCTGTCCCAGAGCGGATGTTGGAGTACTCCAACAGGTCCAGGGCTTCCAGTGTGCCTCGGGTGCCGAGGTTGACGGCCAGCATGAGTTCGCTGCCCACCTTCTCCAGCCATGTGCTGAACTCGTGCATGCCGATCTCGTTGGTTTCGGTGGAGTGCCAAGCGAGGTCGAGGCGGCGAGGACGCTGTTCCTTGGGACCAACGCTGTCCTCCCAGCGGAACCCGGAGACGAAGTTGCCGCCCGGGTAGCGGATAGTGGAGACCCCGAGCTCTTTGACGAGCTCGATCACATCAGTGCGGAAACCGTCGGCGTCGGCGCCGGGGTGACCGGGTTCGTAGATGCCGTCGTAGACACAGCGGCCAAGGTGTTCGACAAACGAACCGAAGAGGCGGGGATTGACAGTGCCCACTGCGAATTGCGGGTCGATCGTAAGGCGTGCGGAAACCATGGTCTGCTTTCAGTGAGAGGGAACGGGAAGAGAAAGGGTGCTTTGCGGCCTACTTGAGGCTGCCGAGTGACAGGCCGCCCTGCCAGTACTTCTGGAGGGTGAGGAATGCCACGACGAGGGGAATGATGGAAATGAACGAACCGACGACGATCAGGCTCCAGAGCGAGTGGCCGCCTCCGTTGTTGGACGAAGCCAGCTGCTCCCAGAGCCCGATGCCCACGGTGAGCGGATAGAGCCTCTCGGTGGACAACATGGCCAAGGGCAGGAAGTAGTTGTTCCAGGTCCCAACGACGGAAAGCAGCAGGACTGTCACGAGCGCTGGCCGAAGCAAAGGCAAGGAGACTTGGAAAAAGGTGCGTAGTTCACCGGCTCCGTCCACTCTGGCTGCGTCGAGCAACTCGTCAGGCACTGCTTCTGCGGTGTATACCCGCATCAGGTAGACGCCGAAGGGGCTAAGCAGCGACGGCAGGATGACTGCCCACACAGTATCGGTCAGCTTGAGGTTGGACATCAGGATAAATGTCGGGATGACCAGTGCGGTCATGGGGACCATCACGGCACCGAGCAGTAATGCGAACGTAAGGTTCCGGCCCCGGAACTTGTACTTGGCGAAGCCGTAACCTGCCAGGACCGAGATTGCCGTCGCTCCCAAACCACCGCTGACAGCGTAGAGCAGCGAATTACCCAGCCACTGCACATACTCCCCGCCGTTGTAGGCGAAAAGGTCCTGGATGTTCGCGATGAGGTTGAAATTCTTGTCGAACCACATAGCCCCTGAAGAGCCTGCGAAAAGTCCTTGGGCGTCTTTCGTGCTGGCAACGAACAGCCACCAGATGGGAGCCAGGAAATACAGGACAAGTACGCCAAGAAAGACATGAGCCACCACATTGCGGCGATGGGACCTCGACAACCGGGTCGCTGCCGGGAGATTTGTTGTTACTGCGCTCATGAGAGGTTGCTCCCTTTCTTGCGGGTGGCGAACATGAAGATATACACCGCGATGAACACGACGATGCCGAGGGAGAAGGATATGGCCGAGGCGTAGTTGAACTGGGCGTATCCGAAGGCCAGGTTGAATGCGTAGATGTTCGGGGTGAAATCCGGGGTAATGCTGCCATTGGCTACCGGCCCGAGGATTTGCGGCTCGGAGAAGAACTGCAGCGTCCCGATCAGCGCAAAGATAAGAATGAGCACCAGGGCCGAAGAAACCAGGGGTATTTTGATGCGAAAAGCAACTTGCCTTTCGGAGGCGCCATCAATCTTGGCGGCCTCGTAGAGCGTCGGATCAATTCCCTGCAATGCCGCGTAAATGATGATCATGTAATAGCCGGCCCACTGCCACGTCACAACGTTCAGCAGGCCATAGAAGACGTTGTCCTGACTGAGCAGGAAGGGCGCCGACGCGTGGAACAGGGAGAACAGCTGCTGAAGGGGGCCGAATATCGGACTGTAGAGAAACCCCCACATCAGGGCTCCGATGACGGCGGGCACTGCGTACGGCAGGAAGATCATGAGCCGGGAGAACCTGGCGAACCGGGTGGTGAGGTGGTCGAGCACGAGGGCGGCCGCCAGGGAGACGGCCATTTGGACCGGAATGAGGACCAAGGAGAAGCGGACCACGAACCAGACGCCCTTGAGGAACTGTGGATCCGAGAAAGCGTGGAGATAGTTCTCCAAACCGCTGAACCGCGTACCTGTCGCCAGGCCCTTGGTGAACAGGCTGAGGTAGAGGGCGTAAGCAAGCGGAGCCAGAAGGAACGCAACGAAGACTACGCCGAACGGCGCGATGAAGAGCCATCCGGTCCTGGCCCGGCGTGCATTCATCTTGTCGCTGCGGGAGCGGGTTCTGTCTTCGGGCGGGGGCGTGGGATTCAACTTGTCCGGCGTGGGAATGTGTGGCAACGACGTCACCGTTGACCCGTGAAATGCCATGAGCTGTCCTGCAACTTTCTATTGATCGATTCGGTCCCGTTCCGCCCGGCGGGCCAGCGGAACGGGAGGAGCTGTCAGTTGACCGTGAACCCCTGGCTCTTCGCGTAGTTCACCATGATGCCCTGCAGCTCGGTGGCTGCTTCGTCCCCGCTGACTTTGCCGGCGTTGATCTTGACCGTCTCGGCCTGCAGTTGCGCGTAGTAGTAGACACTGAACGGGCTGTAACTGAATCCCTTGTAGGCATTTTCGGCCGGTATGTAGATGTCCTTGTTGGCGGTCTGGCCGCCAAAGAAATCGACGGCGTTGTTGGTGAACGCGTCCGACTTCAGCACATTCTGGTTGAGCGGGAAGATTGTCTGGGTCTTCCAGCCATCCGTCAGCGAGGTGTCGTCGGCGTAGAGGCCCTTGGCGACTTCCGCGGCGAGCTTCTGGTCACCCGCCTGTGAGGTGACGGCAAACGTGGATCCTCCCCAGTTCACGGAGACAGGGTTGCTTGGATCCCATTGGGGGAGCGGCGCCGCAGCGAATGTTCCTTTCTCGTTGCCCTTACCCACTCCGGATCCGGTGAGGTAACCGGGAGCCCATGCCGCCGAGATGTACGTGGCGTATTTGCCGCCGATCATTCCTGAGATGTAGTCGGTGGTGAACTGGTCCTGGGTGGCTACGAGGCCCTTTTTCACGAGCCCTGCCCAGTAGTTCAGCACGTCCTTGGCCGGCTGGCTGTCGAGGTGAATGGAGATGTTCTTCTGGTCCGCCAGATCATAAGTGAAGGGAACCGCGCCCTTCTGGGCCATGAGCGCGGTCAGGGCGGCAGGGACATTGCTGCCAAGATCTCCGAATGCAGGGCCGCCAGCGTCCTTGACCTTCTGCGCGGCCGTTTCGTACTCCGCCCACGTGGTCGGTGGCTTGATACCGTACTTGTCCAACACGTCCTTGCGGTAGATCATGGCCATCGGACCGCCGTCGACCGGAATCGCGTAGACCGAATCGCCCTGCGAAACGTCCTTCCAGGAACCGGCGCTGAAGTTCTTCTTGACGTCTCCGGCGCCGTACTTGCTCAGGTCGACAAGTGCGTTCTGCAATTCAAATCCCGTCAGCTGGTCCGCCTCGAGCATGATCACGTCAGGGGCTCCCTTGCCGGCCTGGATGGCTGTTTGGAACTTCGCATACTCCGGGCCACCCTGGCCGGCGACGGTCCAACAGACCTGGACATCCGTGTGGGAGTTGTTGAAGTTGTCGACGACCGTGGCCATGTTGGGGTACCACGCCCACACGGAGACCTTCGGAGCGTCGGCATGGACAATCTTGTTGGTGCAATTGGTGGTGTTGGAGCCCGTACTGGCGGCATCCGCGCCGCCACTGCACCCTGCCATTGTGGCGGCCAGGGCAGCGGCTGACACTGCTGCTGCGATTGCTTTCTTGTTCACGTAGTTTCCCTTCGGTCGTGCATGGACGTCGTCGTCGGAGGTAGGGCAGTGCGGGTAGGCCGTCCTCCAGCCAATGGATGCTGGTGGGACCCGGACGGTCTCGGCAGATGGGGGTAAGAGGAGATTCCCAAGTGTTTACATCGATGTAAGTAATCGTTGTAAATCCATGATGATGTGACCGGACTTACATGTCAAGAAGAAATTAGGCGGAGTCTTGGGCGGGCCGGATCGCCGTGGACTCCCGGCTGATGACCTTGAATCCTGCTTCAAACTCGCGGGCGGGTGTCGCTTCGGCTGCGCCGTCGATGCGTTCCAGGAGCATCGCGACGGCGGTCTCGGCGATCTCCCGCCGGCCCGGATCTATGGTCGACAGGGTCGGTAGCGAATACCGGGTCTCGTCGATGTCGTCGAAGCCGATGATTGCCACATCCCCAGGGATCTTCAGTCCGGCGTCCTGCATGACACGCATGGCGCCCAGGGCGATGGAGTCGTTGAAAGCCACGACACCGTCGAATTCCAGCCCGGACTCCAGGACCTGCCGCATGGCCTGGGCCCCGTCGGAGCGGTGCCACGACTGGACGTCGATTGCCAGTTCATCCCGGTAATCCAGCCCCGCCTTTTGCAAGGCGCGGCGGTAACCTTCCAAGCGAAGCCCGGCTGAACCAATGACTTCATTTCGGTGGGCACCAAAGGCGAGTAGTCTCGTTCGTCCGCGTTGCAGCAGGTGTTCCGTAGCTGCTTGCGAAGCCTCAATGTTTTGCATGGTCACATGGTCCGTGGGGCCGTGAAAGATCCGCTCGCCCAGGAGGACCATGGGAGTCGGGATGTCGATGAGGCCCACGTCCTCCTGGCCCAGGCCGAGCACGCTGTACAAGACACCATCGACCATTCGCATCCGGGGGCCATGCAGGATCTCAAGCTCGCGAGCCCGGAGGCCTCCACTCTGCTCGATGATCACGACTTTCCCCCGCTTGGAGGCGGCCGTCATCACTGCGTCGGCAAGTTCAGCAAAGTATGCGTTCTTCAAATCCGGGATGATGAGGCTGATGACGTCCGTACGACCGGACCGCAAACCACGCGCCGAGAGATTGGGCTGGTAGCCAAGTTTCTCGATGGCTAGCAAAACCCGCTCGCGGGTCTCGGCTTTGATGTTTGGATGGTCATTGATGACGTTCGACACCGTCTTGATTGACACATCGGCCGCTTGGGCCACATCCCGCATGGTAGTTGCCACTTTTCCTTCTTCCGCGCACGTCGGCGTCCGTCCTAAGCTGAAGATTACAACGTTGGAAAGCGTTTGGGTCGGAATGAAATGGGTGGATGATGTCTGCATGAGCCAAGACAGCGGTCCCCGTCAGGATTTCTTCACCCGGTTCACCACCAGGGTGGCCAAAGTTCTCGGCCACGCCTGGGTGTTCAGCGCGGCAGTAATCATTCTCATCGTTTGGGCGTTTACGGGACCACTTTTAGGATTTTCGGATACGTGGCAATTGGTTATCAATACCGGCACCACCATCGTGACGTTCCTGATGGTCTTCATCATCCAGAACACCCAAAACAGAGACAGTGCCGCCCTCCACGTGAAGCTTGACGCTGTGATGGGTGAACTCCAGATCACCAACTCCAAGCTTTATGAGGCTGAAGACGAGGGCGAGAAGGAGCTTGAGGAGCAGCGTCGACGTATTGAGGAGCAGGCTGAGTCCGATTGATCTGACCGGAGTCTTGGACCGGGGGCGCGGTTCCTACATCAGCCACTGGACTGAGACGTTCATCGCGAACAGGGCATTTGTCAGCGGCGCTAGTATCGACTCGTCGGCCTCCATGCGGTGCAACGTCTCGACGAATTCATCTATCTGCATGGTGGTGAACCCACCGTCCCGGAGTTGCTGGATGGCAAGTTCGGTATTCTGTTTCCGGGTGTTGCTGAATCGCGGGTTGACCTCAGGCATTGCCGGTTCCGAATCCATTGCCTTGACTTACCCCCAAACTTTCCCTGTCCGTAGGACGCTCCTCGCAAAGGGCATTCATGCATTACAAATGCTACTATCCCATGTCCTGTGGGGCGCACTGCCGGTATTGGAAGGTCTTTCGGGAACCGCTCCAGGAAGAGAAAAGTCCGCGGAGTTGCATTACATCCGATGACGGGGCCGGCTTCCGCGTATATGCTCCGAGCAGCGTTCGGCTACCAGGGGGCACTATGAAGCGCAGAGGTTGTTTGCAACGAAAGCCGATTCTCCTGCTTCTCATTGGAACGGTGCTGACTTCGTGTGCGTCCGTGCAAGGGCGCGAGCCGCGAACGGCCACACCCACGCCGCGCGAGACCGTCACGGCGAAGCTCGGGATCGGCGCCATGGGGTGCAGCAGTGACGCCGGCTCTCAGCAACAGTGGTTTGTGGATTTCGTGATGCGGCCTATTGAAATGTCATTTAGCCAAGGCACGCTCAACTGGAAGAGCGGCACCGACACTCTCATTTTCAAAGGCAAGTAAGGTGGCCCGTGACCCTCGCCGCGTGCACTGGATGGAGCTGTTCTTCGACCTCGTTTTTGTGGCCTTCGTAGGGCAGCTTGCGCGCGGGATCCACGGCGATCCTGGATGGGCCGAATTCGGCACGTTCGTCCTGCTTTTCTTTCCGGCGTGGTGGGCCTGGGTGAACATAGTTTCCGTCGTCAACCTCCTGCCTGGTTTGTCGTCCCGGGCGCTGGGAGTCGCGATGCTCGCTGCCATGGCAGCGGCGAGCGTCATGGCCGCCGCGGCGCCCGGCGCCTTTGGCGAACGGGCCTGGGCTTTTTCGCTGGCCAATGCTGCCAGTCGCGTGGTCCTGCTGATCTTGTGGCTGTACCAACACCGCGAAAATTCGGCCGAAACTCCGTGGCGCATCTGGATCTACAACGGCGGCACGGCCGTCCTCTGGCTCATCTCGGCCTTCTTGCCGCTCCACGTCGCTGTCATTCTGTGGGCTGCCGCGATCGTGGTGGAGGTTGGCATGGTGGCCGTTGGCGCCCGCCTTTGGCCGGACAGGGGCATCGGTGGAATCAACATCGAACACGCTTCCGAGCGGCTTGGTTTGTTCGTCATCATTGTCCTCGGCGAGTCCATATTCACGATCGTCACTGAGGTGTCTGACGATTGGGGGCCGGGCGCCGGGCTGGTCGGCGCGCTCGGATTCCTCGTTGTTGCCCTGCTCGGTTGGGCATTCTTCCAATACGGCACCGGGACCATCACCGCGGGGCTCGAGCGCCTGCAGGCCCGGTCCGATTTCGCCGGAATACTTCAGACCACCTTGTTCATGCCGTTTCTCCTGGTGCTGGGGGTGACCGCGATCGCCGGGGCGATCGCGACCGCGATTCCGGCACCCTATGAGCACTTGCCATTGGGTTCAGGGATTTCGCTCGGCGGAGGTCTGGCCCTCTTCTATGCGTGCAATGCAATCGTGTCACTTCGCTATGGCCAGCCTCAGCGCGCAGTGCTGCCATGGGCTGTTCCCACAGTAGTGATCGCCATCTTGCTCATACCGGTGAGCGCTGTGGTTCCCGGCGCCATCGTTTTGGCCCTTGCCGTGATTGTCCTGCTCCTTGTCACGGCCTACGTCGAGATTCAGAGGCGACGCCACAAAACCCCAACTGGCTGACAGTTGTTGTCGTTCCGGGGCCTCAAAACGACAACAACTGCGAGTCAGTTGGGGGTGACGCGCGCCTCCCTCACCGCCTACCCGTTGATGACCTGGGGTACGCCGAGGGCTTTGAGGCCTTCGGTGCCGAATTCGAGGCCGTAGCCGGATTGCTTGGCGCCGCCGAACGGGATGCGGGGGTCCACGGCGCCGTGCTTGTTGATCCAGACGGTTCCGGCCTCGAGACGGGCAGCGACGCCGCGGGCGGCTTCCAGGTCCGGGGACCAGACGGAGGCGCCGAGTCCGACGTCGAGCGCGTTCGCCATCGCGACCGCCTCGTCAACGGTGCTGTAGCGGATGATGGGCAGGGCGGGGCCGAACTGTTCCTCGGCAACGAGAGGGTTGTCGTTGTCGATGTCGGCCACGAGGGTGGTGGGGTAGAAGTAGCCGGGCTGGCCGGTCTCGGGGTTGCCGCCGAGCAGGATCCGGGCGCCGGAATCGCGGGCGGCCTCCACAAGTTTCGCGACAATGTCGTACTGGGCGCGGTTCTGCAGGGGGCCCAGGACGTTGTTCTCGTCGAGACCGTCGCCCATGGGCATCGCGGCGGCGACAGCGGCGAGTTCGGAGCACACTGCCTCATAGAGCGAGTCGTGGACGTAGAGGCGCTTGAGCGCGGCGCAGGTCTGGCCGGTGTTGATGAAGGCGCCCCAGAAGAGGCCTTCGGCGATCGCCTTGGGGTCGGCGTCGGGCAGGACGATGCCGGCGTCATTGCCGCCCAGTTCCAGCGTGAGGCGTTTGACCGTGTCCGCGCTGGAGCGGATGATCGCCTTGCCGGTGGCGGTGGAGCCGGTGAACATGACCTTGCCGATGGCCGGGTGTTCGGCCAGGCGGGCGCCGACGTCGCGGCCGCCGGAGACCACCGACAGCAGGCCTTCGGGGAGTTCTTCGTTGATCACGGCCGCCAGGGCGAGCACGGACAGGGGCGTGTATTCGGAGGGTTTGACGACGACGGCGTTGCCCATGCGCAGGGCGGGGGCGATCTGCCAGATGGTGATCATCATGGGCCAGTTCCAGGGTCCGATGGCGCCGACGACGCCGATGGGCCGGTAGTGCAGCACTGCTCGGGTTTCGCCGTCGTCCACCACGGTTTCCGGGTCCACGGGCGTGTTGGCGGCGGCACGCAGCCACGCGGCGCAGGCACCGACTTCGAAGCGGGCGTTGGGGCCATTCAAAGGCTTGCCTTGCTCGCGGGAGAGCAGTCGGGCGAGTTCTTCGGCGGAGCGTTCGACGGCGTCGGCGGCCTTGAGCAGCGCGGCGGACCGGGCGTCGTGGCCCAGCGCCCCCCACGCGGGCTGGGCCGCTGCGGCGGCGCCGATGGCACGTTCGAGGTCCTCGACAGTGTGAACGGGAGCCTCGCCGACGGGGGTGCCCGTGGCGGGATCGAGGATGGTCCGGGTTTCGCCGGTGATAGGGGTGATTGAAGCCAGGAGGGCATCGTAGCTTTCCAAGGGTTTACTCCACTCTGAGTTGGTATGGGTTTCGAAGGGGCGGGGTTCTAAAAGACGGGGCGTCAGACGGCCATCAGGATCATTGCGCCCAAGGCACCCGCTGAAGAGATGGCCTCAAGCGATGCAGATGCGCGACGACGGTGTCCGCGCCCGGTTCGTCGAAGCGTTCGGGCCGCCAGGACGATCGAGTAGGCGATGACCGCTGCCGCGAGGGCGACTGCCAGGACCGGGTTCGCTCCACCAAGTCCTGAATGCCCATGTGCTGCGTGTACTGAACTCGATGAGGCGGCAGAGGGAAGGGTGGTGACGAGAAGGGCGAACATGGCCACCATGGACAAGGAACGGTGTATTTCCATGCCGCCGCGGCGATCCTTGGGCAGAAGCATCAGCGGAAGAGGCGAAGTGAGAAGCAGCAGCAGGCCCCACACTACGCCCGGAACCATGCCCGGCCCGACGGTCGTGTCGGCCATCGCCACCAGCATGAGCGCCATCGGTCCCCACTGGCTGAGGTTTCTGACCAGGCCTTCGCGCATCGGACTCCAGATTCCCAAGGCGCAGCAGGCCAGCATGACTATCGAAAGGGTCGTGTGCATGTTGTTCACTGATCATCAGTCCCGGCGCTACAAGTCTTCTTCGTTGCCGAGGTGGACGGCCGCTGGCCCCTCTTCGCCGTGCCCGATCCGCCGATACACGGCGGGGTTGCTCCGGCGGAGGCGGAATGCCCAGGCGACCCCCACCAATCCGGGCACGATGATCGTGGCCGGCAGGATGAACGTCAGGGCATTCGTCTCGTTTTGGCCCAGCAGTACGTTGAAGTTGACCACGATCAGAACGAAAATCACGGCCAAGAGCACGAACCCCAAGGCAGGGGCGATCACGCGGGTCCAGATTCCAGCGTCATGCTTGTTCTTGCGGAAGAAGCCAATGACGGCAAGCGAAACAACGGTCATCAAGAGGACAAGTCCCATCGCGCCGTCGTTCGTCAGCCACGTGAACATGGTCAGGACAGGGTAGAGGTCGCCCAGCGATGATCCGGTCCCCGCGATGGCGAACGCCACCGTGACCACGACTGCGATCACCGTCTGGGCGATCGACCCGGCGTAGGGGGCGCCGCTGTGCCGCCGAACTGCACCCAGCTTTCGGGGAAGGACTTGCTCCCGGCCAAGGGAGAAAAAGTAGCGCGCCGCGGCATTGTGGAAGCTGACCAAGGCGGCGAAGAGGCTGGTGACGAAGAGCAGGCGGGCCAGGTCGGCGAGAAGGACGCCGGCGTGGTCACTGAGGAAGCCGAACATCAGGTCCGGTCCCTGTTTGGCCGACGCGTCAACCACCGCGGACGGTCCTGTTCCGACCGCCATGGCCCAGGACGAAACCGCGTAGAACAGGGCGATGATGGCGACGGCGGTGTAGGTTGCCCGGGCTACGGTGTGCTTGGGGTCCTTGCTTTCCTCGCTGTAGATCGCGGCCGACTCGAATCCCATGAACGCCGCGATGCCGAAGGAGAGGACTGCTCCTACGCCCGGTACGAAGAGGCTCTGCAGAGTGAGCGGCGCTCCGCTGACTCCCTCAGGCGCCACCGCAAAGGACACGACGTCGTAGACGATCACGACGAGGAACTCCAGGCCGACGAGCACCCCGAGGACCTTCGCTGACAGGTCCACCCGGTTCACGCCGAGGAATGCGACGACGGCGATGCAGACCAGCACCGGAATCCACCAAGGGACGGTTGCGCCGAAGCGTTCGTTGATCAAGCTCGAGACGGTGAAGCCGAAGAGGCCATAGATGCCGACTTGCATCAGGTTGTAAGCCATCAGGGCGACCATGGAAACCCCGACGCCGACCGGCCGCGAAATGCCCTGCGCTACGTAGGAATAGAAGGCGCCGGCGTTGACGACGTACCGGCTCATTGCCGCGTAGCCGACGGCGAACACGGCGAGGGTTCCGCCGAGCAGGAGGAAGGACAACGGCACGCCGGTGACCCCGGTGACGGCAAATGTCGTCGTGACCCCGCCGGCGAGAACAGTGAGCGGAGCCGACGCGGCGATGATCATGAAAGTCACCGCGGGGACGCCGAGACGGCGTCGATGGTGGTGCGGGTGGCCCACCTCAGTGGTCTCTTTCCCGGTTGTTAAACTCATTTTTGGGCCTCCATATGGCAGTGGCCGCCTTCAGCGGGCTTCGACGCGGGCACGTCGAGGACGGGGCTCCGATCGAAGAAGCCTTCGGGGCGCAGTTTGAATCCCACCGTGTCGACGGGCATGATCGGCCAGTCCTCGGGGCGGGGGAAGTGGGTCAGCCCGAAGGTGTGCCACACGACGATGTCTTGACCGTCGATGTCCCTGTTGCGGGCAATGTAGGACGGCAATCCTGCTCCACCCGAATGCTGATTGACGAAGTCGCCGCTGGGGTAGCGCTCATTCTCGTCGTAGCGCGTCACCCACAGGTCCTTCGTTGCGAATGCTGCACGCTGGGCGATGGATGATTGGGGGTCGGCCAGGAGCATGGGATGCCCTTGTCCGTGGAGCTTGTACCCCACGGGGTCGCCCAGGCGGTTGAGTGATTCGGGATTGGAGATGATCCAGGCCCGTCCGGCCGCCATGTCGGACTCGCGCACAGCCTCCGATTCGTTCTTGAGCACAGTCCGACGGCGCGAGAAGGCGTTGCCGCGCTCGTTGCCTTCCCCCATGGGTACGCGGACGGCATCTTCTTCCTCGACCCTGTTGCTTAGGCCGTCAATGGCGAAGTCCAGTCGGGCGCTGAAAAGGTGCTGGTGGAAGGGGGCCCCAAGGCCCGGTGCGAGCTCCGAGGCGTACGGGTAGCCTTTTCCGGGGTGGGCGCTCGTGAAGACGACACCGGTTGCCTTGGCTTCGAACTCGATGGTGCCATCGAGGTAGAGGTACCAGTAGAAGCCGTAGTCGTAGTTGCCGATGGTCGTGAAGAAACTGATGACGAGCCTACGGTTCCGGCGAGTGTAGTTCACGCCGCTCCAGAGGTCGCTGTGCTTGGCGAGGATGCTCCAATCCTCTTCGTGCATGCAGATTCCGTTGCGGATTTCCCGTGGCCGGCCGAACGAGTCGCTCACTACCGGGCTGAGGTAGGTGATTTCGCCGAGGCAATCGCAGCCGAGCTCGAGCGAGTTGGCGTATTGGCCCACGAGGTATTCGCCGGTATCGAAGTAGTTCTGCCAGGAGCGCACAGGGGAGGGGTCGCCGTAAGGCACCACCATTTCGGCGATCGAAGCACGCTTGAGGATACTGCGGCGGCGATCGACGTCGTCGAACGCTACATTGTGGAGAACGACGCCTTCCCGGACATCGAAGCCGATGTCCAGGCTCCATTTCTCCCACTCGACGTGGTTTCCATGGTGGACGCTGAAGCTTGGACCTTCCGGCTGGGTGATGTGGATCGGCTTCTGGGTGGTGCGCATCGCTCCAGTGAGCTCAGGGTCCGTGAAGTTGCCGTGTTCTTCCGGCACCGGAACTGGCCCGAAATCCAAGACCTGTTCGACCGTCTTGCTGACGACGTCGACGTAGGCAACCAGCCCATCCACGGGGTGGGCCCAGGCGCTGTCCCCGGGGAACTGCTGGACGAAAGCCAAGCCGCGCAGAATCCGGCGGCCTTTCTCCTCCGGGTACTCGAAGACCCCGGCTGACAGGGGAGCGACCCTGACCTTGCTGACATCGAGATTCCGGTCAGCCAAGGCCTTGAGCCATCGCTCATCCTGGGCGAGGATCTCTTCAACCACCTCGAATTCTTCTTCGATGACGGGAAGCTCGCCCGTTACTGAGGTGTCGAGTTCGACCTTGGAGACGACTTCCTGGTGTGTCACAGAGACCACGACGTCTTGTGCTACACCGGATGAAACGTTGTGCAGGAACGCCCTGAACCTGCGGTCCGGAGTCCCCGATTCGCGCGCTCCTGAATCGCGAGGGGGGTCAAGCAAGCCAAGGTAGGCGATCCGGATGGATTCGTCGAAGAGTCCGGCGCCGGCCAAAATGGCCCTGACCGCCGTGATGTCTTCGGCACTGGTCAAGGCAAACGGAGACGGTCCGGCAAACGCAGCCATTTCGGCGATTTCTGGAGAGGAAGTTGTGCTCATGGAAGGCCTTTGTGAGTGGCGATTTATTTTCTATGTGTGTAGAGAATAGCATCGTGTAATCTGAGTCACAACGGTTGTAGAAAAA
Organism: Arthrobacter sp. 2RAF6; assembly: GCF_052115205.1. Classification (NCBI taxonomy): domain Bacteria; kingdom Bacillati; phylum Actinomycetota; class Actinomycetes; order Micrococcales; family Micrococcaceae; genus Arthrobacter; species Arthrobacter sp. 2RAF6. Next base: position 63,852 of record NZ_JBFRGF010000013.1, read on the forward strand.
AAGATTTGGGGAAACGTGCCGAAGATCGTAGACCACGACAAGCGCAGGGTGGAGCTTGTCGAAGCCACGTGGCGGATCATCGCCAGCCGGGGGATCGAGGGTGCCACGATGCGCGAGATAGCAACCGAAGCAGGCTTTGCCAACGGTGCGCTCAAGCCGTATTTCCCCACGAAAGACGATCTCTTGACGTTTGCTTTCGGCCACGTCTTCAATCAGACGAATACCCGCATGAGCGACTCCACAGCCGGCCTGCGGGGCCTGTCAGCATTGCGCAGCTATTGCCATGAAATTTTGCCGCTCGACGCCGAGAGACTCAACGAAGCGCGAATCGCGATCGCCTTCTGGCAGCGCGCACTGACGGACCCGGCGAAGGCCGCCTTGCATGATTCCTCGATGGAGCAATGGCGTGAGGCCCTGTTCGACAAGCTCCGCGAAGCGAGGGAGCTTGGCGAACTGAAGGAGGGACTGAACGACGACGACATCGTTGGCGGGATCATGACGTTCGCGCTCGGTGCCCAGATCACGGCCACGCTGACGCCCGAACACCACTCGGCGGATCAGCTACGGTCCCAACTGGAGACCTATATATCGCTCATTTCATCCGAAAAAGGCGATCTCGTGCCGACGGCGGGATCGAAAGGATCCGCTTAGCGGCGCAAGGTGCTCTGCCTCGCCACGAGTTCCGGCGTGAACACCACTTGGCTGTGGACGTGACCGGGTTCGTCGTCGATTTCGTCGAAGAGGAGCTGGGCGGCACGCTCGCCGATCAGCTGCCTCGGCTGACTGATGGAGGTGAGCGGGATGCTCGACTGCGAGGCAAAATCGATGTCGTCAAACCCGACGATGGCGATGTCCTCGGGCACGCGGAGCCCGTTCGCGGCGAAGGATTGCAAGAGACCTAGAGCCAATTGATCGTTGGCGGCAAACACGGCGTCCGGGCGCTTGTCGGACTGGAGATTGGACATAAGGTCTCCAATCCGGCGCCCGCGTTCAAATTTCAGATCCGGCGTTTCGAAGAGTTGAAGCGGGACTCCGGCACGTGCTGCCGCATCGGCGGCACCCCGGTAGCGGTCCTCGACCTGCTGCAGCGTGAAGGGGCCGCCGACGAATGCCGGGCGTACCGAACCCACGCTGACGAGATGCTCCAGGGCCGCGGCGCCGCCGGCAACGTCGTCCACTGATACCGAGCAGAACTGATCCATGCTTGCGAGCCTGTCGACGAGTACGGAGGGGATACCCCGGTCGCGCATTCTTTCGAGCCGCTGAAGAACTTGTCCGAACGGAGTGATCAAAACGCCTTGGACGCGTTGCTGCTCGAACAGATCCAGATATGCCAGCTCGCGGCCGGCGTCTTCGGCACTGTTGGCCAGGATCAGGGAGTGCTTGTGGCCTTCGGCGACGTTTTCAGCGCCCAAAGCGACATCGGTGAAGAAGGGGTTGCGCACGTCCAGCACCAGCATGCCGAGGCTCCTGGTGGATCCTGAACGCAGCGAGCGGGCTGATTCGTTCCGCACGAATCCCAATTCCTCGATGGCGGCAAGAACGCGGCTCCTCTTGTCGAACGACACCTGGTCCGGCCTGTTGAGGACATTCGAAACCGTGCCGACCGAAACCCTCGCAAGGGCAGCGACGTCTGTCAGCTTTGCTCCCGGGCCGCTTGGCACGCTGAACCTCCCGTTGATGAATCGAATCAAACCGTTTCATCAATATTAGGTCCTTCATCTTGGCTATCCTCGGGATTGACTGTTGACACGCCATGGAAGCAGGCCCTACCGTGTGAGTAGTTTCTTGAATGAATCGATTCAAGACGAATTGGCACTGCTGTTCGAAGACGACACACAGGCAACAGAAGGAACAACAATGAACACCACGGAAACGGCCCTGGGCCGCCTCGGGGAACTGGCCATCGAGGTTCCCTCGTGGGCCTACGGCAACTCGGGCACGCGATTCAAGGTGTTCGGTACGCCCGGCACCCCGCGGACCATCCAGGAGAAGCTGGCCGACGCCGCGAAAGTCCACGAACTGACGGGCCTCGCACCGACAGTGGCACTCCACATCCCTTGGGACAAGGTGGATGACTACTCCGCCCTGCGCGAGTATGCAGAGAGCCTTGGCGTCGGGCTGGGGACGATCAACTCGAACACGTTCCAGGACGATGAGTACAAGTACGGCTCCCTGACGTCCTCGGACGCGGCTGTGCGGCGCCGAGCGGTCGACCACCACCTGGAGTGCATCGACATCATGCACGCCACCGGCTCCCGGGACCTGAAGATCTGGCTGGCCGACGGCACCAACTATCCCGGCCAGGACGACATGCGCGGCCGCCAGGACCGCCTCGCGGAATCCCTGCAAGAGATCTATGCGGGACTCGCCAAAACCCAGCGCCTGGTCTTGGAGTACAAGTTCTTCGAACCGGCCTTCTACCACACCGACGTTCCGGACTGGGGCACCTCTTACGCCCAGACCCTTGCCCTGGGGGAGAAGGCCTTCGTCTGCCTGGACACCGGCCACCATGCCCCGGGCACCAACATCGAGTTCATCGTCATGCAACTGTTGCGCCTGGGCAAGCTGGGCTCCTTCGACTTCAACTCGCGCTTCTACGCCGACGACGACCTGATCGTCGGTGCCGCGGATCCCTTCCAGTTGTTCCGGATCATGCACGAGGTCATCCGCGGCGGGGGCTTCGGAAAGGATTCGGGCGTCGCCCTCATGCTGGACCAGTGCCACAACCTGGAGGAGAAGATCCCGGGCCAGATCCGCTCCGTGCTCAACGTCCAGGAAATGACGGCCCGCGCCCTGCTCATCGACACGGATGCACTGGCCGAGGCGCAGCGCGAAGGGGATGTCCTGGCCGCGAACGGCATTTTCAACGATGCCTTCTACACGGACGTCCGGCCGATGCTGGCCGAATGGCGTGAATCGCGTGGCCTGCCCGCTGACCCGATGACAGCGTTCAAGGCCAGTGGCTACCAGAAGAAGATCAACGAGGACCGCGTGGGCGGCCAGCAAGCCGGATGGGGCGCTTAGGCATGAATATGCAGAACACTGACGTGCAGAACACAGACAACAAGACCGTTGAAGAACTGATCGCCCGTTCCAACCGCCTCGGCGCGGACAAGCGGAACACGAACTTCGCCGGCGGCAACACCTCCGCGAAAGGCACGGAGACGGACCCGGTCACCGGGGAAGACGTCGAGCTGTTGTGGGTCAAGGGTTCCGGCGGGGACCTGGGCACCTTGAAGCCCGGAAACCTGGCGGTTTTGCGCCTGGACCGGCTGCAGGCACTCAAGGCCGTTTACCCCGGCGTCGAGCGTGAAGACGAAATGGTGGCCGCGTTCGATTACTGCCTGCACGGCAAAGGCGGCGCCGCGCCGTCGATCGATACCGCCATGCATGGACTCGTGGACGCCGCGCACGTGGACCACCTGCACCCGGACTCGGGCATCGCGATCGCGACGGCGGTGGACGGCGAAGCGCTGACGTCCAAGATCTTCGGTAACAAGGTGGTGTGGGTTCCCTGGCGCCGCCCCGGCTTCCAGCTGGGACTGGACATCGCGGCGATCAAGGAAGCCAACCCGCAAGCCATCGGCACCATCCTGGGCGGCCACGGCATCACCGCGTGGGGCGAAACGAGCGAGGAAGCCGAGGCCAACTCCCTCTGGATCATCGAGCAGGCCGAAGGCTACATCGCCCAGAACGGCAAGGCCGCGCCTTTCGGCGCCAAACTCCCCGGCTACGCCGCGCTTCCGGAAGCCGAACGCAAAGCCAAAGCCGCAGCCTTGGCCCCGGTGATCCGCGGCCTCGCTTCGGCCGACAAGCCGCAGGTGGGCCACTTCAGCGACGATCCGCGTGTCCTGGAGTTCCTCGAAGGCGCCGGGCATCCCCGCCTCGGGGCGCTGGGCACCTCCTGCCCGGACCACTTCCTGCGCACCAAGGTCAAGCCCCTCGTCCTGGACCTGCCGGCCGACGCCGGCATCGAGGAGAGCATCGCACGCCTGAAAGAACTCCACTCGGCATACCGCGAGGACTACCAGGCCTACTACGACCGCCACGCGGACGAAAACAGCCCGGCCCTGCGCGGCGCGGACCCGGCCATCGTCCTGGTCCCCGGCGTCGGAATGTTCTCCTACGGCAAGGACAAGCAAACAGCCCGCGTCGCGGGCGAGTTCTACCTGAACGCGATCAACGTCATGCGCGGTGCCGAGGCCATCTCCTCCTACGCCCCGATCGAGGAATCCGAGAAGTTCCGGATCGAGTACTGGGCCCTCGAGGAAGCCAAGCTCGCGCGGATGCCCAAGCCGAAGTCGCACGCCACGCGCATCGCTTTGGTGACGGGCGCGGCGTCGGGCATCGGCAAGGCGATCGCTACCCGCCTCGCCGCGGAGGGCGCCTGCGTGGTCATCGCGGACCTCAACCTGGACAACGCGCAGGCAGTCGCCGCAGAACTCGGCGGTCCTGACGTCGCCATCGGCGTGCGGGCAGACGTCACCGACGAAGCCCAGATCGCGGCCGCCATCCAGGAAGCCGTCCTGGCTTTCGGCGGACTCGACCTGGTGGTGAACAACGCGGGACTGTCCATCTCCAAGCCGCTCCTGGAGACCACGGAGAAGGACTGGGACCTGCAGCACAACGTCATGGCCAAGGGCTCGTTCCTGGTCTCCAAAGCCGCGGCGAAGGTCATGATCGATCAGGGCATGGGCGGGGACATCGTCTACATTTCCTCGAAGAACTCGGTATTCGCCGGCCCGAACAACATCGCCTACTCCGCCACCAAGGCAGACCAGGCCCACCAGGTCCGCCTGCTGGCCGCTGAACTGGGCGAGTACGGCATCCGCGTCAACGGCATCAACCCCGACGGCGTCGTCCGCGGCTCCGGGATCTTCGCCGGCGGCTGGGGCGCCAAACGCGCCGCCGTCTACGGCGTCGAGGAGCAGGAACTGGGCAAGTACTACGCCCAGCGCACCCTGCTTAAGCGCGAAGTCCTGCCCGAGCACGTGGCCAACGCCGCGGCCGTGCTGACCAGCAACGAACTCTCGCACACCACGGGCCTGCACATCCCGGTGGATGCGGGCGTCGCCGCGGCCTTCCTGCGATGAACGTGCAAGCTACTGTCGGCGGCGTTTTCGCTGCGGTCGATATCGGTGCGTCCTCGGGCCGGGTCATGCTCGGCCGCGTGGGCGGGGGTAGCGTTTCGCTGGAAACGGTGCACCGTTTCCCTAACGGTGTCGTAGAGCTCGACGGCGGACTCCACTGGGACTTCGACGCTCTGTTCGAGGAGGTGCTCAAGGGACTTGCGGCGGCCGCGGAAACGGCCGCCGCGAGCGGGGAGCGGATCGCCAGCATCGGGATCGACACGTGGGCAGTCGACTACGGACTCGTGGATGCCTCCGGCAAGCTGATCGCGCAGCCGTTCAGCTACCGCGACGAGCGCGGCCGCACCGCCATCGCGGACGTCCACAACGTGCTGGACCCGGCACTGCTCTATGCCACCACCGGACTGCAGTTCCTGCAGTTCAATACGCTCTACCAGCTCGCCTCCGAACGTGCACTGCGCGACGTCCAGGCGTTGCTCATCCCGGACTTGATCGCGTTCAAGCTCACCGGCCAACGCCGTACCGAGGCCACGAATGCTTCCACCACCGGGCTTTTTGACGCCGTCGCGGGGGAGTGGGCAAACGACTTCTTCAAGCCGCTCGGCCTGCCCAAGAACCTGTTCCCGGACATCATCCAGCCGGGCGAGACCGTAGGCACGCTGCTGCCGGAGATCGTGGCCCGAACGGGCCTCGAAGCGGAGACCGCGGTGGTTGCCGTGGGCTCGCACGACACCGCCTCGGCCGTGGCAGCCGTTCCGGCCCGGCAGGAAGACTTCGCCTACATTTCCTCCGGCACCTGGTCCCTCGTGGGTGTGGAATTGGACAGCCCGGTCCTCGATGAAGCAAGCCGCTTGGCCAACTTCACCAACGAGCGGGGCGTCGACGGCACCATCAGGTACCTGCGCAACGTCGGCGGCCTGTGGTTGCTCAGCGAATGCCAACGCACCTGGGCCGCCCAAGGGCATCGGCAGGAACTAGCCGCGCTCCTGGAGTCCGCGGCTGCACTTCCCGCCGGAGGCCCCCAGATCAACGCCGACGATCCGGTGTTCATCGCGCCGGACAACATGCCGGACCGGATTCGGTCCGCGGTTCGCGCCACCGGCGAGGTCCTCCCGGACCGGCCGGCCGCCGTCGTGCGCTGTATCCTGGACAGCCTCGCCGCCGCCTATGCCAGGACCCTGGCACGCGCCGAAGAACTGTCCGGCAAGCAGACGTCCGTGGTCCACATCGTGGGCGGCGGCTCGCAGAACAGGCTGCTGTGCCAGCTCACCGCGGATGCCACCGGCAAGAAGGTTGTGGCTGGCCCCGTGGAAGCCACGGCGCTCGGCAACGTCCTCATCCAGGCCCGGGCGGCAGGAGCCGTGACGGGAGGCCTGTCCGAACTCCGGGCGCTCGTGAGGGCAAGCATCGGGCTTGAAAGCTACGAACCGAAACTGGCACTTAAGAGTCCCCAGGGCCGGCGCCCTGTTGTGCCGCAGAGCCCCTCGGTAAACTTAAGAGGCGCCTAAGAGACGCAAGGTTGGTTGCGGGAAAGGCAAGATCATGACCGACAGCAGCGGCGTCGAAGAACCCACTGAAGAGGAGACAAGCGGAGCTCCCGAGGAACCGGAACTCCGGGGCCGGTACGTCGAGGGAGACTACGGCAAGACCGGAACGGAGCCCGGCCGGCACTCCGAAGACGACGAAGGCCAATACAGCGAAGGCGACTACGGCACGGCCGGCAGCCAAGGAGGCTTGCCCGAACCCTTGGGTGTGAAGGCCAAGGAATCCGGTCGCTACGCAAAAGCCGACCTCGGCGACGCAGGAGCAGTTCCGGGACGCACGGCGGAGTCGGAAATCGGCCAGTACGCCGAGGGGGACTATGGCGCGGACGGGGACGTGGGACCGCTCCGTGAGGCAACCAATCCGCCGGTGGCCGCGGATGAAGACGGCGAGGAGTGACGGAGTCGATTCCTTCGGGGTCGATTACCTAGGCATCGATTACGCCGGACGGACGGAGCCCCCTTCAGCCTTGGCCCGGATGAAACTCAGATCTTCGGGGGAAAGGCTGACTTGGCTGTGCTGGTCGGCATCCGGAGTGATGCCGGTTTCCTGATGGATTATTTCCGTGATGGTTCGCGGCAACACCACGCATCCGGGGTTGTCGGTTAGCCAATGCCGCGTTTCGGGGCTGAGCATGTCCCAGTGGTCCCTGATGTTCATCTCCATGGATGACGCCTAACTGAGTGAGTGCAGAGAAAAGTGCCGGCCGAGGCCGGTGCCGGGAACGTCATCAGGATACGCCTGAGCATAGGGGAATGACAGGGGGCGTCCTTACGAGGTCTAATCGCCGCTTTCGGGATTCCTTGATTGGCTTAGCAGGGGCATGCCGCAGGCTGGTGATTGCGTCTCACCGCAGATGCGCCTAGCGTGGTCAGACAAGAATGATGCGAAGAGTGTTTCCAAGCGGGGCCATGACATGGCAACTCAAAGCGACGGCGTAGGCTTCCGTTCCAAGCGGGGCCCGGTACTCATAGCCCTGATGCTCTCGAGCGGCCTCGTCGCGATCGATGCCACGATCGTGGCGACCGCGGTGCCTTCAATCGTCCATGAAATCGGCGGATTCGCCTCGTTCCCGTGGCTCTTCTCCGCCTACCTGCTCGCGCAGGCTGTCTCGGTCCCGGTGTACGCGAAGCTCTCCGACATGGCAGGCCGTAAGCCGATCATCCTCACTGGTATCGGGCTCTTCCTGCTCGGATCGATCCTTTGCGGGCTAGCGTGGAGCATGCCCACGCTCATTGCCTTCCGCGTGGTGCAGGGCCTGGGTGCCGGTGCGGTCCTGCCTGTGGCCATTACCATCGCCGGCGACATCTACACCCTGGCCGAGCGCGCGAAAGTGCAAGGCTACCTCGCCAGCGTGTGGGCAACTTCGTCGGTTGTCGGCCCAACACTGGGCGGGGTGTTCTCTTCGCTTGGGGTTTGGCGCGGTATCTTCCTCGTCAACATTCCGCTGTGCCTCGTGGCAGCGTGGATGCTGGTTCAACGGTTCCAGGAGAACATCGAACGGGTAAAGCACCGCGTCGACTATCTTGGAGCCGCTCTTCTCACGGTCACGTTGACCTTGACCATCCTCGGGGCCCTGGAGGGTGGCCAGGCATGGGCTTGGGACTCTCCGATCAGCATCGCAGTGTTCGCCATCGGTTCAGTTTTGCTCGTTGCCTTCGTCCTGGTCGAGCGACGTGCACCTGAACCTGTCCTTCCGCCGTGGGTCGTTTCAAGGCGCCTTCTCGCCACGACCGCACTGATCTCCTTCGGAGCCGGGGCAATCGTGCTTGGCCTCACCTCCTACGTTCCCACTTTCCTTCAAGGCGCACTTTCGGTGTCGCCAGTCACGGCTGGACTGTCTCTCGCAGCCCTGACGATCGGCTGGCCGATCAGCGCCTCGCAGTCGGGCCGCTTCTACCTTCGGATCGGTTTCAGGGCCACAGCCTTGATCGGGATCACCGTCACGGTCATCGGTTCGGCGGCCCTCGCCATTACGGCGTACACACCTAACCTCGTGCTCGTTGCAGGGAGCTGTTTTGTGGCCGGGCTCGGCCTGGGGCTACTTGCCACCCCGAGCCTGATCGCAGCCCAGTCCAGCGTCGAATGGCACGAGCGCGGAGTAGTGACGGGCACCAACCTTTTCGCGCGTTCCATTGGCAGCTCGCTTGGCGTGGCTGTTTTCGGCGCCGTGGCCAATGCAATCTACGGCGCCAGCCCCGGTGGCGGGAAGAATTCGCAGGCGATTGTATTCGCGTCAGCGGCAGTGTTTCTCGCGGTTCTCGTGAGCGCCGCGCTCACCGTCGTCGCGGTCCTCGCAATGCCCGCCACGCCCGTGGAGGCTTCTGCGCCCCAGGGCAAGGGGCCGGGCCCGCGGCTCCAAAAAGTGCGGCGGCAAAACGGGCGGGACGGGGGCCCTTAGACCTGCGTCCTTGGCTGGGCCAGTTGCCTGAGCTAGTTCCCCGGCTCCTCTGGAGGCTGATTCGCTTCGCGGCCACCCGTACGGACAACGCGGATTTTCGTGGTCTGCGGTTCTGACTGTTCGGGGAGCTGGATACGGATCTCGAGGACGCCATCTTCGTACGTGGCTACGATGCCGTCTTGGCTCACTCCGCGCGGCAACGGGATGCTGCGGGACCGTTCGCCGTAGCGTAGCTCGGTGCGGTATCCCTTCTTGTCCACGCGTTCGGCATCCTCCTCGCGCCGCGCCTGGATGTGCAGGGTGTCCTCGGCGACGCTGATGTCGACGTCGGTCTCGGGATCGATTCCCGGCAGATCCACTCTGACGACGAGCGTGTCCCCCTCTTGGTATTGCTCGATGCGGAGCGGGGGGTCGGATTCGCCTTGAAGGAACCGTCGGAGCGGCTCCGGGACTTCGAGTCCGCCGCGTCCGAATAGGTTGTCCATGATGACCTCCTGGTAGGTACCGGCTGCGGGTCAAGACAGACCCGCCGGGATGAGAAGAAAGCTACGCCTAGCATTGTCCCGTGGATAGCCCCTCGGTCTCTGCCGGGTTGGCGTCCGCCACGGAATAACGCAATCTTGACGTCCGCTATGCTCGGCTGGAGACTGAGGATAGGAGGCGCGACGTGGGCAATTTACCGTGGATATTCGTGCTGATCATCCCATCGCTGGGCTTCTTCCTCTTCCTGATTTACGCAAATATTCGGCTGTCTGCAAGACGGAAAGCCCTTGGGTTACCCCCTCTAGGACTGACTCCGCGTCGTTCCAAGACCCGGCACAGGAAGCATCACAAGTACGTGATCATTCATCGCTTCAAACACTAAGAACTGCACCTGTCAGCTCTGATGGAAATCCGGAGCCTTTGGTGCGTCGAGCATTCCCGCGATCTTCTCTTCCAGCGTAGCGATGGTCGCTTCGGGCAGGACGATCAGCCCATCCAGTTCGCGCCGGGCGCGCTTGTACGCTGTCTGCCGCTCCGCCGGCGTCGCTGCACTGTCCGAAGCGATCCTGAGCAGCTTCCTGGCGGTCGCCAGGCGCTGGCGCTCAGGCTCAGTGAAATTGCCGTCCTTGATGCGTTTGGCTTCCCGCTCTGCCACGTCAAACGCCAGTTCGAAGCTGCGGACGGCCGAGCGATACTCCGCCAGCCGGGCCGCCGTCGTGATTTCTCCCGGAGTTGCCGGTCGCAAGCCGTCAGCCTCCCGTTTGGCGCGAAGAAACGCCACGGTGAGCGGCTCGCGGACATCCGACATGACGGGAAAATCAATGAGTTTAGCGACGTCGAGTTCGTATTCGAGCCATCGCCGGTTCACTTCTTCGTGTGCCGCTTGCAGCCGCAGGACCTCGGTCTGGCTGGCGTGCTCCGCTTCTGCCGCGCGGTTCTTAAGTTGATAAAGCTCCACCCGACGGCGGTGCCGCCGTTCGCTGGCCCTGGACCAGGACCGCGCCCAACCGCCGGCCAATCCGCTCAGCGGAAAGACCAGCCACCAATAGTGGCTGACAAATTCGAAGAAGGGATTCACCGCTTCATCGTCCCACCGGCCCGGACGTGTCTCAAGAGGTCCGTCAACGCAAGCAGGCCTAGCCGACCTTCCGGAGCCAGTCCGTCAGGATAGGCAAGACGACCGAGCTATGCATCGCTCCGATGTGGTCGAGGCCGGGAAGCACTTGGACGTCCCAACCGGCGTCAATGAGGGCTTGCTTGTGTGCCGTCAGGGGCTCGCCGATCCTTACGTGTACGTTGCCCCATGCCGGGCCGTAATCGATCTGGTCGTCCGCCCCTGCGAAGGCAAGGCGGGGCAAACCGGGCGGGATCTCGGCGGCGGAATCGTCGAAGTCTTGCAGGGCTTCGTAGAGGGTCACGAATTGGCGGGTTTGTGCCTCGTTCGTTTGAACGGGCACCGAGTCCCAGTCTCCAGGCTCAACGTCAGGGTTAGGTGAAGGAACCAGGTCGGCGGATGGTGTGGACATCGAGTGTGCTGCCCGGGTCACCGCCAACATGCTCTCGTATGGTCCATCGAGAGGTGGGAATCCGCCCATCACCAATGCCCAAAGCCGATCAGTGCGGATTGCGAGTTGCAAGCCGCAGAGTGCCAGCCAGGAGTAGCCGTAGTAGGCGAAGGTGGCGGCATCAGCGGCGTCGGCGATGGCAAGGAGATCAGCCGTGACATTCCCTGGAGTAAGGGTGTCGGGTGCGGGGTGTGCCATCCGGTGGCTTTCGTAATCGGCGACGACGACACGGTGGGATCGCGCGAGTCCTTCGACCAGATTGGGTCCCAGATCCGGATCAGCGCCCCAGCGGCGCATCGTTTCGGCTTCCTCCGGCGGATAGGGGGCGAAGCGTGCCGGGATCATCAGGGCACGTCCGTTTCCGTGGATGGTTATGGCGATGGTGGTGCCGTCGTGAAGAACGGCCTCAGTGGTGTCAATCACGGCTTGCCCTCCCTACGGGTGCGGCCACTTGTGGTCAAGCTTGCCACTGAATTGCCCGCAGGAGACCTTGGTGGGGTTCCCGGACTTGGAGCTTTCCATCGACAGGCACCCTGCCCAGGAATAGCCTTAAGCCGTCCCATTGACCGACGAGGATGACGGAGAGGTATCCGACATGGGAGCTACAGAAAACGCCGAATTGGTCCGGCGGGGGTACGAGGCCTTTAACACAGGTGATCTGGCGACACTCAGCGAGCTGTTCGCGGAGGACGCAGTCTGGTACGCAGCTGGAAATGGCGTGCTGTCCGGGACGAAGCAAGGACGCGACGCGATCCTGGCGTATTTCGGCGAGCTGGGAGCGCGTTCCCAAGGTACCTTCCAGGCAGCGGTCCAGGACATCGTCGGCGGAGAAAACCACACAATTGGACTCCAGCAGACCCGCGCCGAAAGCGATGGAAAAACCCTGGACATTGCAACCGCCATTTCCTTCGTGCTCCGCGACGGAAAGGTTGTAGAAGGCCGGGAGTTCTTCGAGGACACGGCCAAGGCAGACGAATTCTGGACCTGAATGTCGGATTTGGATCCCGCCCACGAAAACCCATTGACATCCCGGGTAGCGGGGTCTATTGCTTGGCATGTCCACACCCGTCCACACCAGCAAGGAGCAGATATGGAAGCCGCGCCCTACGGAGTCGTGCACTTCTTCCCAGGAGGCACCAAGGACCAATACGAGGCGTCAATTGCCGCCGTGCACCCAGGAGAGGGGCTACTGCCCGACGGTCAGACTTTCCATGCCGCGGGCCCGTCGGCCGGTGGCTGGACCATCATGGCCGTCCATGAATCGAAGGAAAGTTGGGAGAAATTCCGCGACAGCATCCTCATGCCCCGCATGCAGGCGGGCATTGAGGGCGGATTCGAGTCGCCCCCGGAAGAGACGGTCGTCGATCTCTACAAGGTCATGCCCTAACTATTCGGAAGGCCGCCCCCAGGTCTCGCGGGCGGCCTCCGTCCATTCGCGGGGGAAGTGGAAAGGAAACTGTCATGGCGTCCATAGTGAACTACTTCGAAGTCGGTTCGCCCGATCCCGAGAGCGCGCGGGCTTTCTACGGCTCGCTCTTCGACTGGACTTTCGGTGAGCCCTCGCCCGCCAGCTACCAGATGGTGAATGGCGACAAGGGTGGGCTGTGGGATACGTCCTCGCTCGAGGGAACGTCGTGGGCGATCTTCTACGTGCAAGTTGACGATGTGAAAGCCGCGATCGCGAGGGCCGAGTCGCTCGGTGCGAGCGTGGCAATCCCGTTTGTCGACAACGGCGCGATCGAGTTCGCGCACCTGCTGGACCCGCACGGCAACCGTTTCGGTGTGTGGCGTCCCAAACAGCCCGGCTGAAGTGACCGGACAACGCGCAGGCTTGCGATATTTGACGAAAAGGACGAAGTGCTTTGACACTCGATACATTGCCCGTAATCGATTTCTCCCGATTGAATGCGGGCCCGGCGGAGGCCTCCCGGTTCCGTGACGAACTGCGCGATGCCATGCATGAGGTTGGCTTTCTCTACCTCGCCGGCCACGGTATCCCGCAGGAGTTGACGGATGCCATCCTCGATGTGTCGCGCCGCTTTTTCGAGCTGCCGGAAGAAGAAAAGCTCGCGATCGAGAATGTCCACAGCCCCCAGTTCCGCGGCTACACCCGCGTTGGCGGCGAGCTCACGGACGGCGGGATCGACTGGCGCGAGCAGATCGACATCGGCGTCGAGCGTGACGCTGTTGAGCCGGGCCCGGGTGTCGCGGAATATTGGCGTCTGGAGGGGCCCAACCTGTGGCCTGCCGAGCTGCCGGAAATGCGGGGGATTGTCTCAAAATGGACCGAACGGCTGAGCACCATCTCACTAGCGTTGTTGCGGGCCCTGGCTGTTTCCCTCGGAGCGCCCGAGGACACCTTTGATGCGGCATTCGCCGCACGGGCTTTTCCTGTCCTCAAGATTGTGCGATATCCGGGGGAGTCGAACCCGGAACCGAAGCAGGGTGTGGGTTCCCACCGAGACGGGGGCGTACTCACGCTCCTCCTGGTTGAACCCGGGAAAGGCGGTCTCCAGGTCGAGTACCAAGGGAAATGGATCGACGCACCCCAAGTGCCAGGGACTTTCGTGGTCAATATCGGCGAAATGCTGGAACTGGCCACTAACGGCTACCTCAAGGCGACCCTGCATCGCGTCATCTCACCGCTTCGAGGCACGGACCGGATCTCCCTTCCCTTCTTCTACAATCCTGCACTTGACGCGACCATGCCGCAGCTTGCCGTGAGCCCGGAGTTCCAGGCAAGAGCCCGTGGCTTGTCGGTTGACCCGACGAACAGTCCGATTCTGGAAACCTACGGAGACAACGCCCTCCGCTACCGGCTTCGGGCCCACCCGAACGTCGTGGCGGAGCATCACGCGGACCTGCTGTGACTTATACGTGCGGGGCCGGATAATGGGGCAATGGACTTCGAATTGCTCACCATCCAGGACTGTCCGCACAGTTCCGCGGCCCGGGAACTGTTCTCCCGGGCCGCGGAACTGGAGGGGACCGACCCGGCCTTGATTGCGGTCAGGCAGATCCTGACCGACGAAGAGGTCGAAGCCTCCGGATTCCACGGATCCCCGACATTCATGGTGGACGGAATCGACCTCTTCCCGTCGACGGCAGAACCAGCCATGACGTGTCGCGTCTACCGCACGGCCGGGAGCCTCTCGGGCCTGCCCAGCCTGGAGTCCCTTCGACAGGCGATCCAGGCCAGGCTGGCCGCTTAACATCAGCCCGGAACTGGTGCCGCTGCAACCACGGGATGGTCCCGCCCGAGGTTCCCCAGCGCCGATGCTCCTTGAGGGGATCCGAGTTCCTCGAAGAACTCCACGTTGGCCCGGACATAATCCGCCCACTCATCCGGCACATCGTCCGAGTAGTAGATCGCCTCGACCGGGCAGACGGGGTCGCAGGCGCCGCAGTCCACGCATTCTGACGGGTGGATGTAGAGCGAGCGTTCTCCTTCGTAGATGCAGTCCACCGGGCACTCGTCGATGCAGGCTTTGTCCTTGACGTCGACGCAGGGCTGCGCGATCACGTAGGTCATGGCGCGCTACACACCGGTGTAAACGGTCTTGCCCCACGTGAAGAAGTCCAGTGCGGACTTGCCTTGCTCGCGGAAGGTGTTCGTGGAGGAGTCCTTCACGCCACCGAACGGCACGTTCAAGTCCAGGCCCGCCGTGGGACGGTTGACCTTGATCACTCCTGCCTGCGCCCGCGCGGCGAAGTCCGTGGCCAGGGCCAAGGAGTCGGTGCAGATGCCTGCCGTGAGGCCGTAGCGGGAGTCGTTGATCGCGGCGAGTCCGGCCTCGTAATCGGGGACCTCGAGGACCGCGACCACCGGACCGAAGATTTCCTCGGTCACCGCGGCGTCGTCAAACGGAATATCGGTGAGGACAGCCGCCGGGAAGAGCAGCGCGCCGGAGGGGCCGCCGTCGTACTCTCCGTGGAGGAGGGTGGCGCCGCGTTCGACGGCGGCGCGCACCGCAGCCTGGTCCTGCTCGAACTGCTGGCTGCTCACCACAGCGCCCATCTTGGCGCCGTCGAGACCGTCACCGGCGGTGTAGCTGGCGGCCTCGGCGACGAGAGCTTCGAGGAACGCGTCGCGGACGCCCGGGGTGACGTAGACGCGGGAAGTCGCGGTGCACGCCTGGCCTGTGAGTCCGAACGCGCCGGCTGCGACTACCGCGGCGGCCTTCCGCGGATCGGCGTCGTCGAGGACCAGGACGCCGTTCTTGCCGCCCATTTCGAGCTGGACGCGGGCGCGGCGGGCATTCAGGATTTCCTGGAGTCCGAGCCCTACGTTGGTGGATCCGGTGAAGGACAGCCCGGCGATGCGGGGATCGCGTGCCAGGGCGTCTCCGACCACGCGGCCTTTGCCGTGGACCACGTTGAAGACTCCGGCGGGAAGCCCGGCGTCCTGCAGGGCGTGGGCAAGGTGCGTCGCGGAGAGCGGGGTCAGTTCGGCCGGTTTGATGACCACGGCGTTACCGCTGATGAGTGCGGGGGCGGCCTTCCATGCCGGGATGGCGATGGGGAAGTTCCAAGGGGTGATGAGCCCGACGACGCCGAGCGGCTCGCGCCGGGTGGTGATGGTGGTGTCCGGGAGGCCACTGGGAAGTACTTCGCCGGTGGCGGCCCAGCCCAGGGAGCCGAAGAAGCGCAGCACGTCCGAGGCGCGCTTGACCTCTCCCTTGGCTTCGGCGAGGGTCTTGCCTTCCTCGCGGACGAGGTCCTCGGAGATCGCGCTTTGTCGTTCTGCGAGGAGGTTGCCGGCGGTCATGAGGATCGCGCCTCGGGCGGGTGCGGGCAGGGCAGCCCAAGCCGGCTGGGCGGCGGCAGCGGCGGCGATAGCCGCGTCGACGTCGTCGACGGTGCCTCGTGGAGAGAGGGCCGCGAGTTCATCCGGGCGGGCCGGGTTGATTCGCTGGATTTCGGGTTCTCCGGTCCATTCGCCGTTGATCAGGTGCTGCGCTGCGGCAACATCCTGGCGGGTGGACGTTGCGGATTCGGTGGCGGTGGAGGTCATGGTAGTCCTTTGGCTTATGCGGTTGGGATGGACGAAGGCTGTTCGGGAGGGTGATCGGGGCCTAGAGGCTCCGGATCAGGCCTCCGTCGCAGCGAAGCGCGACGCCGGTGATGTAGGAGGCGCGGGCACTGCAGAGGAAGGCGCCGGCGGCGGCGAACTCCTCCGGGTCGCCGTAGCGTCGGGCAGGGATGGTCTTGCGCGATTCGAGTTGGATTTCCTCCGGTGTGGTGCCGCGTCGTTTGGCCGCCGCCCGGTCCAATTCGGCGACGCGATCGGTGGCGATGCGTCCGGGCAGGAGCATGTTGACCGTGACGGCGTCGAGGGCCACCTCCGCCGCAAGGGTCTTGAGGTAACCGGCCAATGCTGCGCGGCCCGTGTTGGAGACGGCGAGGTTGGGCAAAGGCGCGACAATCCCGCTGGATCCAATGGCCAGGATCCGTCCCCAGCGCCGCTCACGCATCCCCGGGAGGATCTTGGAGACAAGGGCGTGGTGCGGTTTCACGAGCAGCTCGAACGCCGCCGTGATGTCCTCGGCGCCAAGGCTCGCTGCCGCCCCGGGCTTGGGGCCGGGGCCGTTGAGGACGAGGATGTCGATGGGGCCGAGCAGTTCCACGGCGCGTTCGACGGCGGCGGTCACTCCGTCCGCAGTACTGAGGTCCGCTTCGACGGCCACGGCTCTGTCGCCGTCTGCCTGCAGCTCCGCCGCGATCTTTTCGGCCAGCTCGCCGCGGCGGCCGGTGATGGCCACCCGGACGCCTTCGGCCGCGAGGCCACGGGCGACGGCCAGTCCCAGCCCTCCTGTGGAGGCGGCGACGAATGCGGTCTTTCCACTGATTCCGAAGTCCATCAGAGCCTTCCTGCTGTGTGGGCGGTGGGGGTAAGCGAGAGATCCAAAGCGCGGGCCGCTTCAGCCAGATGCGTCAGCATTCCGTTCCTGAGGACCTCGGGGAAAGGAGCGGCGGGCGGGCGGACACCGGAGTCCTTGATGAAGCCCCGCTCACGGAAGCACTCCTTCCGGACCGCCAAGGCGATCCGGGCCTGCTGCTCGAAGTTGATGAGCGGCAGGTACGGGAGCAATGCGTCCCGGGCGGCGTCGTAGCCGCCCGACTGCCAGGCGCGGACGCAGGCCACGAGGGCTTCCGGGTAGGAGAACCCCGTCATGGCGCCGGCAGCGCCGGCCACCAATTCGTCAAGCAGCCCTTGACCGCCCAGCCCGCCGAACACGGAGACGTCGACGGCGGCCGACAATTGGGCGATGGCCACACTGGTGGGCGGGGCCTCGGCTTTTACCGCGACAACGAACTTGCAGGCCTGGACCACGTAGATGAGTGCTTCCGTGCTGATGGTGACACCGCTGGCCACCGGGTAGTCCTGCAGGACAACCTTGGCGCCGGTTGACTGGTGGATGGCATTCAAGTGCGCGATGACCACCTCCGGCCGTGCTGAATTTGCCTGCACCATGACTGCCGCGATCCGGTCTCCCGCCACGGCCTGGGCGGCCCGGACTTCTTCGACTGCGGTGCCGGTGAAGAGCGAGGTCACACCGACCACGAGAGGCAATCGGGTTTCTTCGACCACCACTTCCAGCGCCAGGCTGCGCTCCGCTGCGGTCAGGGCAGCGGCCTCTCCGAAGACACCCAGGATAGTCAGCCCTGTGGCGCCGATGGATTCATAGTGCTCCACCAACTGGGCCAGGCTGTCGGTGTCCACATCGAGGGTACTGCCCTGGAAGGGCGTGGCGACGACGCCCCACACGCCGGGTGCTAGTGCTTCCCGCATTGGATTGTCCTTCCGTTCGTGCCGAGGTTCGGTGTCTTGCATCTGTTCGTGCTGCATTCAGCGGCCCGGCCACACAGGCAGGCGCTTTTCCTGGAAGGCGCGTACGCCTTCGGCGGAGTCTTCGCTGTCGAGTGCGGCCATGAGTGCCGGCAACCTGAGGCCGCGGGCTTCCGCAGCACTCAAATGGCTGGTCCTGCTGACCATTTGCTTGACGGCCCGGACGGAGCTGGGCGCGCAGGCGAGGATCTGGTCCACCCAGCGCTGCACCGCGGCGTCGAGCTCCTCTGCGGGAACCACTTCGTTGACCAAGCCCATCGATTGCATCTCCGCAGCCTCGGCCTTCCGACCGGTGAGGAGCATGCCCATCGCTTGGGTATAGGGGACGCGGCGCACCAGCTGGTGGATGCCGCCGTCGAGCGCCAAGCGTCCGACGCGCGGTTCGGTGAGGCCGAAGCGGGCCGTGTCAGCGGCGACGACGATGTCGGCGCCGAGCACGATCTCCATGCCGCCCCCAAGCGCATAGCCGTTCACCCGGGCAATGACCGGAATGTCCAGGCTCGTCCGCAGGCTCAGTCCGCCGAAACCGTTCGGGTCAAGCTCGGCCCAGTACTGCAGGCCGGTCTTGTCCACGGCAGAGGCGGACATGTCCGCCCCGACGCAGAACGCCCGCGTCCCGGCGCCGGTGATGACGACGGCGCGCACGCCAGGATCGGCTTCGACCTGGTTCCAGATGTCATTGAGCCGGGCCTGGGCCGTCCCGTCCACCGCGTTGAGCACGTGCTGGCGGTCGATCACTACCGTGGCCACGTGGTTCTCGATGGTCAGCGTGACCTCGTCAACTGTGTTGGGAACTGAGATCGTCTTCTCATCTGTCGAAGCAGTCACCGGAGTACCCCCAATTTCTG
Organism: Arthrobacter sp. 2RAF6; assembly: GCF_052115205.1. Lineage (NCBI taxonomy): Bacteria > Bacillati > Actinomycetota > Actinomycetes > Micrococcales > Micrococcaceae > Arthrobacter > Arthrobacter sp. 2RAF6. The sequence continues at coordinate 82,634 of NZ_JBFRGF010000013.1, forward strand.
GAGGCGCTCGATGGTTTCAACGTCGAAGCCGTTCTCCAACAGGACCTCCACGTTGTGCTCGCCGAGCCGCGGTGCCACGCGCCGGATGGAAGGCGGGGTAGCAGACAGGCGAATGGGGGCATTGAGCATCTTCACGGTGCCGACGCCCGGGTGCTCGGCTTCCACGATCATGCCGTTGGCCTCCGTCTGCGCATCGGCCAAGGCCTGTTCCAGGGTGTGGACGGGCGCATTGAGCAGCCCCTGGCTCTCCAGCTGCTTGGTCCAGTACTCGGTGGTGTTCGTGGCGATGCGTTCCCGGAAGATCGCCTGGAGTGCCGGCTTGTGCTTGAACTGCTGCTCCAAGTTGGCGAACTCCGGCCGCTGGGTGAGGTCTTCGTCCAGGCCCAGCGCTTCGGAAATCCGAGCCAGCGGGTCGGGGGTGAAACCGCCGACCATGCAGACGGCGCCGTCGGTGGTTTCAAAGACGCCGCTCAGCGGCATGGCGCCCCAGTTGACTTCGTAGCCGCGGTTGAGCTGCATGCATGCCTCCTGCATCTGCAAGTGCAGCATGGAGTCGTACATGGTCACCTCCACTTTTTGCCCGACGCCGGACGTCTCCCGGGTGCGCAACGCCAGCAGGATGCCCTGCATGAGGTGCATACCCGTGATGTAGTCGCACAGCGTGGTGGGGTAGATGGCCGGCTTCATGTCGTCGGACTCGCGCCGCCACATCACGCCTGAGTAAGCCTGTGCGATCGCATCCTGGCCTCCCTTGTGGGAGTACGGCCCCACCGGGCCGAAGCCCGTGCCGGAGGCCCAGATGATGCCGGGGTTCCCGGCCTTGAGTTCCTCGTAGCCGAAGCCCATCCGCTCCATCACGCCGGAACGGAAATTGCTGACGACGACGTCGGCGTCGGCCATAATCCGGCGGAGGACAGCCTTGCCCTCCTCGGTGCGGGTATCCACGGAAACGCTGCGCTTGTTCCGGTTGATGGACAGGAAGATGGGATTGTCCTGGCCGTCCTTGTCCGGGAACGAGTTGCGCGAGATGTCGCCCGCTCCCGGACGTTCCACCTTGATGATGTCCGCGCCGTAGTCACCCAGGAGCTGCGTGCAGGACGGCCCCATGAACACCTGGGTGAAGTCCACGATTTTGATGCCGTCGAGGGGGAGCGGGATGCCGTTGGGCTTGGCAGCGGCGGCGGCCGCCGCCGTCGTGGTTTCCTCAAACTCATCGAGAAGGGTGTCGGTGCTCATGCCCCCACCACCGCTTCGCTGTCGACGGTAGCGTTCGACGACGGGACGTCGCCCGGGTCCGCGCCGTGCCGGCGCATGCCCTGCTGGATGTCCAGCGCGGAAACCTCGCGGACGAGGGTACCGTTCTCGACCGCCAGCGCGGCGGCGACGCCGACCGCCTGGCCCATGGCCATGCAGGGCGGGATCTCCCGGGACATCTTCTGTGCTTCCGGGGTGGCCGAGTAGTGGCGCCCGGCGACGAGCAGCTGGTCCACTTCCTTGGGAAGCAGCGAGCGGTACGGGTAGTAGTAATCGCGGCCGCGGGCCACGGTGTCCGCGAAGTGGCGGCGGGAGGTGACGTCGTCCTTCGTCATGACGTATTCGCCCTCGAGCAGGCGGGTCTGCCGTACGCCCATTTGGGAGGCGACATCGAGCATGTAGCAGTTCTCAAAGCCCGGCAGGTGGGCGCGGACGTACTCGACCGCCTCGGTGATCCGGTCCCGGGCGGCGAACTCGGCGGCGGTCATGTCCGCCGGGTCCACGCCGTCGTACCCGGTCATGTGGGGAGCGTTGCACCAGACGACGCCGTCGATGGGTGTCTTGAGCCACCACAATTCCCAGGCGCCGCCGAGGAGCCGCTTGATGGTGCGGTTGATGGCACGGGCTTCCTTCGGGTTGGCCTGTTCGAAAGCTTCTGCGGCGGCGGTGTCTACGTTGCCGAGGCGGAAAACGAGGGTGGTGAGGTAGCTGTCCTTGATGTGGCTGGCGCCGGCACGGGAGGCGACGTCGATGTCTCCGGTCGTGTCGATGACGATGTCTGCCATGAACGCCTGCGGGCCGGACTTGGTCTCGCAAATGACGCCGTTGATGACGCCGTTGTCCACGATCGGGCGGGAGAACCAGGAGTGCAGGCGGAGGTTGACGCCGGCTTCGCGGACAAGGTCGTTGGAGACCCGCTTCCAGCCGTCGGGGTCGAACGCTGCGGCGTAGCAAATCGGCTTGGGGTTGGTGTGGGAGTGGAAGTCGAAGGTGCCGTAGCGGCCCCACTTGTTCCAGAGCTCCTCGGAGGTCTTGCGGTCATCGGCAGGCGGAACGATTGCCAGGCCGAGCTTCTGCAGCCGTTCCACGTACTCCGAAACGATGCCGGTGACCGTGATTTCCTGGCCGTTGATCATGTCGTCGAGCACCAGGACCATGCCTCCGGAGGCGAGTCCACCGAGCGAGGAGTAGCGCTCCAGGAGCGTGACGGATGCGCCGGACCGTGCTGCGGTGACCGCGGCGGCCACGCCGGCGGGCCCACCGCCGACCACGAGGACATCGGAGCGGGAGATGACGGGCGCGGTGAGATCCGCCGTCGTCGTACTGAGTTCCAGTGACGATGTGCTGGCAAACGAGTTCATGGTGGAGGATCCTTACTTCCCGGCGGGAATGCCGTTGGAACGGCTGCCGGGGTATAGACGAGGTGCTCAGGAGGAGCTCACGGCGGTGCACGCAGCGAACCAGGCCTGGCGGAGGGCATGACGAGTAGAGGTCCCGGAGAACCTGAACGCGGAAAGTGGAGATGTTTGCGGACGGACGTCCAAGGGTCCGTACGTGTATGGGATCGAGCGGCGGCTAACGCCGGCTGATCACCACACGTGAGGGGCGTTGACCCAGATCGCTACGCATACCTCTTCGTAGCTGTTTTTGTACCAGTGAGGCGTATCCGAGGAGAAGGTGATCGAATCGCCCGCCTCAAGCGTGTAGCACTCACCGTCGAGGAAGATGTCTTTCTTTCCCGACAGGATGATGCCGAATTCCTCGCCGCTATGGCGAAAAGGAGTGGCGCTGGTGTCGTGGCCTGGCGGACTCACGATCCATTGGGCCTCCAACGCGCCATTGAGGTCCGGGGTCAGGAGTTCATAAACTGCCTCTCCCACGGACTTTTTGGTGACGCCTTTGAGGTTTCGCCGCTCGGACTTACGGACAACCGGCGACTTGGTTTCTTCCTGGCCGAGGAAGAACTTCCCCACGGGAATGTCCAGGCCGTGAGCCAGCTGTGCCAAGGTGGTGAATGACGGATTGGCCAGCCCGCGTTCGATCTGGCTGACGATCGCCGGGCTGAGACCGGTGATTTCCGAGAGTTTGGACAGGGTCATCCCCTTGTCCTTGCGCATCGTTCGGACCTTGTTGCCGACAGTTGCCAGAAGCGCGCTCGTGCCGGCCGGTGAGGATGCCGTGACGATCTCGTTGGTCATGATCCAGCTTTCTCTCGGTGAGCTGACTCACATAACTATAGTGAAAAATTTTAGCGAATCAATGGTTTGGTGAAGATTTTTTCTTTATCAAAAAGCATTGACCTGGTGAATATCTTCAATATAGTTAAGTGAGTCGCATCACGTGGGGAAGTTTGCAGCACGATCAGAGACGTGGGCGCTTCAGCCTTCTGGCGGAAGGCCCAGCCCAGCCCCACGTCCACCCTCGTGTTTCCCCTGCTGATCCTGCGGTATCCAAGCAAGCCATCCACGCTCCCTCTTACCGGGCTGGATGTCCCCGTTTGCTTCAAAGCGCTACGAAGAGGCACGCGTAGCTATCTGGGCTAACTCGCTTCCCATGAGGTGAGCTGGTTCGGCCACGCCGAACCAAGCCAAAATGATAGTTTCGATCACCGCCCATACCCCTGGATGGCAACGGTGATCCGTACCCTCACGCACCGCGAAGGTGCGGAGGAAGGAAAGAATCATGACTGACACTGTCGTCAAGAATGGCCCGGAGAGCGCCCGGAAATCCCGGCTCTCTCCGGAAATCCGCCGCGGGCTGCTGGGCCTCGGACTCGGGAACACCCTTGAGTGGTACGACTGGATGGTCTTCGGACTCCTGTCGGCCTTCATCGGGCCAAAGTTCTTCCCCTCGCAGGACCCCACCGCCGCAACCCTTAACGCCCTGGCGGTCTTTGCAGTCGGCTTCGCGTTCCGTCCGCTGGGCGGCGTCCTGCTCGGTACTTTCGCCGACAGGATCGGCCGTCGAAAAGTGATGCTCTGGTCCATCATGATGATGGCAATCACTACGCTGATCATCGCCCTATGTCCGACATACCAGCAGATCGGCGGTGCCGCCGGCGTCATCCTGCTGATCTGCCGCATCGTGCAGGGCATCTCCACTGGTGTTGAAGCTCCGCTTTCCACCGCACACGCCGTCGAACTGGTTCCCGTGGGACGCGAAGGGTTCGTCGCAGGCATCATCTCCTTCTTCGTCAACTCGGGAATTCTCCTCGCTTCGCTGGTCAGCTACCTGTGCAGCCTGGTGTTGAGCGGTGCTGTCATGGCCGACTGGGGCTGGCGTGTTCCCTTCATCGTGGGGGCAATCTTCGGTTTCATCGTGGTCTACCTTCGCCGGACTCTTCCGGAAACCATGCGGCCCGAGGAGCTTGCCGAGAACTCCTCGAAAGCTGTCTGGGGCGGGGTGCGCAAGCATTGGCTGAGCGTGCTGGCCATTACCTTCGTCGTCGGAGCGGCGCAAGCCTACAACTACGCCTGGAATACGGGACTGCCCACCGCGGCCCGCAGCGGCTTCAAAGAAGACGCGACCGCGGTCTTCGCCCTCACCACCATTCTTGGCGTGGTGCTGGTTGTCGGAAGCCTTGTGGTCGGCAAGTTCGCCGATGGCAAGTCGATTTCCAAGTGGTTCCTGATCACCCGCGCGCTGTCCATTCCTTCGGTCTTCCTGATGCTGATGTACGTCCGTCCCGGCATCGGCGGATTCGCCGCGGTCCTCCTGGGCGGCTCCGTTGTCCTGGTCCTGAACATGACCCTGTACAACGTCGTCACGAGTTCCCTGATGCCCAAATCCTGCCGCGGCGCCGGAGCTTCCCTCGGTTACGGAATTGGCGTCGCCATCTTCGGTGGCACGGCTTCCTACCTCCTGGTCTGGCTCCAGTCCATGAATGCATCGTGGATCTTCCCGGTTTACGTCGCCGTCCTGTCCGTGTTGAGCATTGTGTTCTATGTGCTGGCACGGCGGAAGAATGGCATCTTCATTGGAAGCTAGGACCGTGCATGGATACTTCCCCCCAGGCCGCTGTTCCGGAGGTACTTGTGATCTCGTTTAACCTCAGCCAGTCCGATGTGGAGCTCTACACCGCGGCCCGCCAACTCCTCCTCACGGCTCATCACAGCGAGAACCACCGGGTGGCAGCCGCTATCCGGGGCGCGTCAGGCGCGATCTACGTGGGACTTCACATCGGCTCCAAACGAATCAACGTGTGTGCCGAATCCAGCGCCCTCGCCAATGCCCGCATCGCTCAGGAAACCTCCATCCGGTCGTCCGTCGCAGTCAGCATGGACGAACTCGGCGATCCCCAGGTCACCAATCCTTGTGGCGTTTGCCGGGAGCTGCTTCGAAACTATGGGGCCGAGGCTACCGTCCTGGTTGATGCCGGGGGACAGGTCGGAACCGTCAGCCTAGGGGAACTCCTGCCTTATCCCTGGATGCGGGCCACCGAGACCGATTGGAGCACCCAGCCGCCAGAAGCCATGCAGCCGTACTAAGCGCGACGGAAATGGCCGGGACTCTTTTGAGTCCCGGCCATTTCCGCGGTTCGGCGCTATTTGACGCCGCTATTTCGGCCAGTTCAGCCATCGCTTGGACGTCAGCGCTTTGTAGCCGCGCCTACGAACGATGGAGGTTCGGCCCAGCCGGAACCGGTACCGTTCGCGGGCATCGACAAAAAGTTCAAACCGTCATGTGCCGCGGGATGCCGGATGCAGGCATGTGGTTGCCGGATGAGGTGCCGACGTGTAGTTTTGGCGATGCAAAGCAACCTTAGTAATACCCGCACCGCCGGGTCCGCGGTTCAGCAGGAGGTACAGCAGTGGGTATCGGATCATCTATCTTCCTTATCGCCATAGGCGCCATTCTGGCCTTCGCCGTCCCCGGGGATGTCGTGTCATTCATCGACCTCCATATGGTCGGCTACATCCTCATGGTCGTCGGCGTGATCGGCTTGATCGTTTCCCTTTTCGTGTTCGGCCCGCGCCGGACCCGTCGAATCAGCGAAAGCCGCGCCACAGTAGACCCCGCCACGGGGGAACGCATCGTGACCAGGGACACCCGCGACGGCGGACTCTAACAACCACTGTCCTTAGCTCCGGCGCCGGTTCCTAACCGCCATTACCCTTGCCGTTGCTTTTGTGGCGCCCAGGGGCTGGCGCCACAGGAACCGGCGCAACCGGCATCGATGTCTCAACGCTGGGTGAAGGTGTTGGCGTAGGAGTGCTGGGCGTGGGCGTTGCTGAGACGGAAGGTGCCGGGGTGGCGGGAGCGGGCGGCTGGATGGCGCTCACACCAATGATCACCAGGGCGGTGGTAAGTAGCACGGCGCCGACGGCCCACGCCGACCTGCGCATGCGGCGCACTGGTTTCCCGCGCCATTGGCGCCTGTTTTGTACGGGCGGCACGACGACGGTGCCATCGTCCGCGCTTTTGCTCGCCGTCGCCGCGGGCTGCACCCGCATCTGGATCGTTGTCTTGGCTGTCCGGGGCGGGCGGTCGGGCAATCGGGGAAGGGCCTGTGTGGCTCCGTTCGCGCCAACGGGGATCGCCGCAGGGACGCCGGAACTGAGGGCACCCCGGAGCGTTTGCTCAACCTCTAGTGCACCGGGCCGTGCAGACGGCTGAGTCGCTGTCATGGCGGTGAGAAGGCCAACCCACCGCGTCCCCAGGGCTTCCGGTACACGGGGTGGGCGGTGGAGCCTTGCAACGGCCGACTCCACGCTGGTTCCCGGGTATTCGAGCATTCCGGTCAGGCATTCGAGGAGGACGAGTCCCAGCGAGTAGATATCACTTGCTGGACCGAGGGCAGAGCCGGTGGCCTGTTCAGGACTCAGGTATGCGGCGGTTCCTACCATGGTGCCGGTTGCGGTCAGGCGCGTTCCCTCGATGATGCGGGCGATTCCGAAGTCGGTGAGCTTGGGTCGGATGGGGGATCCTATGGGGGCATCAGCCAGGAGGACATTCGCAGGTTTGATATCGCGGTGGATGATCCCACGCCCATGGACGTATTCCAGGGCCGAAGCCAGATCCGCTCCGATGTGGGCTACGTCCTGGGTCGCCAGCGGTTGGCCCTGCAATCTAGCATGCAGGTCCGGACCGTGAATCAGTTCCATGGTGAGGAATGTCCGCGCATGCTCTGGGTCCCGATGGTCGGTACCGGCGTCGAAGAGAGTCACGAGTGACGGATGGTTGAATGTCGCCAGGAGCCGCATCTCGTTTTCATGCCGGGCAAGCTCGTCCGGTCCTCCCAGCAGGGGAGCAAAGAGCTTCAGCGCCACGTCCCGGCCTAGCCTCTCATCCTGCGCCCGGTACACGGACGCGGTCGCACCGCGGCCGATCAGGGTTCCCAGCCTGTACCGACCTGCTACCAGAGCATCGCTGTCTCCAGTGATAGGACCATCCGGCACGCTCGCACCTCGCTTTCTTCGACCGACGGAGCCCGTACAGTCTAGGCCCCCTTACCGGGCCGTGGACATTCGTCCCCTTTGGTCTGATATTCAGCGCTACTTGCCCGTCCCCCGCCGGACCCGCTGCGCGCAAGCATTCCTCCATGCAACGCCGTCCAGTTCCAGGACAGACCGGAGAAACCTGCCTTCAGACGACGGATCCCATCCGCTCAAGCTTGGTGCGGCCGCATAGGCCCCTACGAAGAATGTGCTCATCGGCTGACCGGTTCATGGCTGCCAAGGAGTCTCAGTTCATCGCGCCGGGGGAGTCCCTCCCAGTCGCCGGGTACGAGGCAAACAAAAGCACCCGCGCTGACGGCTGTCTGAAGACGCTCCTCCGCCCCCAAGCCCCCTACGAATTCGGCCAGTTAGCCGGCGACGAAAGCGTCGCCGGCGCCCACAGTATCGAGGGCTTCGATGACCAGTGCGTCCTGCCTGAAAACCTTGCCGTTGGCGAATGCCAAGGCGCCGTCTGCGCCCAACGTGATAACCACTTGGCTGGGACCCATGGCGGCGATGCGTCAGTTCAGTCAGGCTCCCGCCTTTGAAGGCGTCGCCGAGGAGCGGTCCTTCGAGGCTGACAGCCAATGCTCCTCCGCGAATCCAAGCCGGGACGTCATCGATTTCGACGCCGCCGGACGGGACCACTTGGATGTCGGGGAAGGGGCCGCGCAGTTGGGACCACGATGTAGGCGGCACCCAGTTCCATTGCGGTTTCGGCCTCGGTAGCCGTGGTCACCGTACCGACGCCGATTTCCACAGAGTCGCCGAACCGCTCCAGCAGCAGGGGAAGCTCCTCTCTGGAGTCTCAAAGGATGACGGACGGCGCCGGGCGGGAAGCTGTGCCCGGGGTTTCGAGACGGAACATGGATGTCCTTCGTGCGGTGATTGCTTGGGGGGCTCTCCCGACGGCGGCACTCGCCGCCGTCGGGAGACCTTCGGGTGCTATTGGACGTGTTGCGCTTCGAAGGTCACCGGGGCAACCCCGCTTTTGCCGTGCGCGGCGTCCTCAGAGTCCGTCAAATCGCGGTTGAGGGTTTCCGGCGACATGCGGGTGGCGATGAAGCTGATGAGCATGGTCACCGACATGTAGATCGCCACGGGAATCCAGGAGTTGCTGAACATGCCCAGCAGCGCAGCGCAGATCATCGGAGCGATGCCTCCTCCGATGATGGAAGAGAACTCGCGGCCCAAGGTGACGCCTGCATAGCGGTAACGGCTGCCGAAGATCTCAGGGAAATAGCTCATGTGCACGCCCACCACACCTTGGCAGGCCAGCATGAAGCCGATGATCATCACCAGCACGATTGCTACCGGGGAGCCGGTGGTCAGCAGCAGGAACGCAGGGGCAGGGAAGAGGATGAGTGCCCCGGTGATGAGTGAGACGACGCGCCGGCGCCCGATCTTGTCGGACAGGACTCCGAAGGATACAGCCGCGACGCCGCCACAGAGCGAACCGATGAGGAGCACTGGAGGAATGAACTTCGGGTCCGTTCCGATCACACTGATGAGGTAGGAGGCCATGAACACCTGGATGGTGTAGGACTGGGTGCTGACGCCGAGGTTCATCAGGATGACGCGCAGGACGTTGGCCTTGCCGTATTTGGCAACTTCCCGCAGGGGTGCCGGGGGTTCCGTGCGGGCCTGCTTGATCTCCTCGAAGACCGGTGATTCGTCCAGCTTGCGGCGGATGACCAGCGCGGCGATGGTGACGAAGATACTGGAGAGGAAGACGAGCCTCCAGCCCCACGTGAGCATGTCGTTGGGTGCCAAGGACTGCGCCGCGATCCAGACGAGTGCTCCGAGTGCCGTTCCGGCGGCGGCGCCGACCATGATGAGGGACGCCAGCTTGCCTCGGGTTCCAGGCGCGGCGGATTCGGTGAGCAGCGTTGCGCCGCCCGATTGTTCAGCACCGGCGCCGAAGCCTTGCGCCGCGCGGCAGACACACAGCAGGATCGGGGCAAAGAGTCCGATCTGGCCAAAGGTAGGCAGGAGCCCGATCGCCAGTGTCGCCCCGCCCATGAGAAGCAGAGTGACTACCAGGACCCACTTGCGGCCGAGGCGGTCACCGAAATGGGAGAAGAAGATCCCGCCGAGCGGACGGAACAGGAATCCGACGGCGAAGGTGCTGAAACTGGCCAGCAGCGCCGCCGCGGGGGAAATGTTGGGGAAGAAGAGCTTGCTGAACACGAGTGCCGACGCAGTGCCGTAGATGACGAAGTCGTACAGTTCAAGCGTGGTACCGATGAGTCCGGCGACGGCGGCCTTCCGGACCTTGCTTTGGTCCACCGGCGTGGGCGGGAGGTTTGCTGCTGTGGTCATTTCCATACTCCTTTGAATGGATGTCCGCTTGCCCGTACTTGGGCCGAGTCAGTAGGTGATGAGGACTTTGAGGTTGGTGGGGTCTGTCACCGGGGCCGTGAGCGCGGCCGCGGCGCTGGCGAGTGGATAAGTTGCGGTGATGATTGACCGGAGGTCCACTACGCCTGAGGAGGCGAGCTGAATCGCCGTCGGGAATGCGTTGGCGTACCGGAATGCGGTCACCAGATCGATTTCATAGCGTTGGAGGAAGCCGAGGGGGATCCCGTCGACGGAAGGGCGGGCCTGGCCCACCACGGTTGCCCGTGCGGCTGGGGCGAGGGCGTAGACGCCCTCGGCCAGCGCCTTGGTGTTGCCGGAGCACTCGATCAGGCGATCCAGGTCCTTCAACTCCAAGGCCGTCACTGAGGTGTTGATGGTCCGAGTGGCGCCGAGCCGGGCCGCAACGGTCAGGCGGTCGTCGTTGACGTCCGTCACGATGATCTCCGAAGCGCCGCGGGAGGCCGCCACTTGCGCCACGAGCAAGCCGATCGGCCCTGCGCCCGTGATAAGCACCCGGTGTCCGGCCTGCACCTGTGCGCGTTCAACCGCCCAGACGGCGACGGCGAGCGGTTCAATCGCAGCCCCGATCTCCGCCGGGATGTTGGCCGGAAGTTCGTGAAGGGCGGCTTCGGGCACCACCACGTGGCGGGCAAACAGCCCGTCGGTCGGCGGGGAACCGAAGCACGTGCCCGCCGGGCAGAGGTTGTAGCGTCCGGCGAGGCACGACGGGCAATTCCGGCACGGCAACGCGGGTTCAATCACGACGGCGGCGCCCACGGCAACGCTGGCCGCCTCACCTGCCGCGATGACGACGCCGGCACCCTCGTGGCCGAGGACAGTAGGCTGCCGGAGGACATTAGTGCCGTTGCGGCCGTCAGCGAAGTAGTGCATGTCCGAGCCGCAGATCCCGCCCGAGCGCATTTTAACGAGGACATCGTTCGGCCCGAGGGTCTTCAGGGGTTTCTCTTCGATACGGAGATCTCCTGCGTCGTGCAGGACGGCGGCTTCCGTGGTCAGCGGCAGCGAGGGTCCGTCGGCACGGCTGACTGCTTGGGTGGTCATCGGATGCTCCGGGTCTGTGCGGGAAGAAGTGAGGTGGATTCGGCTGCCGCCCTTGCGGCGGCGAGGGGGCCTTGCCGGTGGATGATGTCGATCAGCTCACCAGTGCGGCGGATGAAGTCTTCACGAGTCGCGAGGCCGTCCCCTAGAAGATGGTGTTCGCCGAGTACCTTGGCGGCGAGGTCCCGTCCGGAGGAGGATCCCGCTGCGAGACCTCGGAGTGTTTCCCGGGCGGGGTCCTGCATCTCGTTGGCGTGGTTGCCGGGGTCGAATCCCCGAAGAGGTGCGATGCACGACAGGTACGCGGCGGCGGTGAGGGCGAGGTAGTGGGGCATGGCGCCGGCGTCGAGCATTTCCAAGGCTGGAATCGGGATCCGCTGACGGAGCTTGACGGAACCATCACTGCCCACCTGGCTGGTCCGGTGCCCCAATGCCGAGTTGCGCCAACGCGAGAAGAGTTGCTCCTCGTAGGCCTCGACGTCGACGGCGGCGGGCACCGTGACGCTCGGCAGGTATTCATCACGCAGTACGTGGCGGGCGGCGGCTTCGATGTAGTCGATGCCCGTGGCGTCCGGAATGGTGGCTGCACCGGACAGGGCTCCGAGGTAGGCGATCAGCGAATGGGTGCCGTTGAGTAGCCGGACCTTGAGCTGTTCGTAGGCCGCGACATCGTCGGTGAAGATCGCACCTCCGGCCTCCCAGGCCGGGCGGCCCGCGATGAAGTTGTCCTCCAGAATCCACATCGTGAAGGGCTCGGCGGGCACCGGGATCTGGTCTGCGTAACCGAGTTGCTCGGCGACAAGGCTGCGGTAGTGGTCTGTCGTGGCGGGCACGATCCGGTCCACCATGGACGACGGGAAGGTGACGTTGGCACCGATCCAATGCAACGTCTCGGCGGCTTCAGGGGCGGGCAACAGTGACGCGAATTCGCGGACCAGGCGCTGGGTGTGGTGCCCGTTGTCTGCGAGGTTGTCGCAACTGAGGACCGTCACTGCTTTGCCGTGGGTCCGTGCCCGCTGCTGGAGTCCGCGGACGATCTGCCCGATCGGAGTGCGGGGGGCCGAGCCGTTGGCGAGATCGTGCTGAACATCGGGATCGGCGACGTTCAGTGAGCCTGTTGCCGGGCTGTAGGTGTAGCCGTTTTCCGTAACCGTGAGTGACACGATGCGCGTGGTCTCGTCGCCAATGGCGGCCACAACCCGCTGCGGGTCTTGTGCTGCAACGAAGGCGTCCGCATGCACGCGCGGCGTCGAGAACCTCGATCCCTCGGGCGAGATTTCCACGACGGTGTAGAGCATGTCCTGGGCGTGCATGGCATCGGTGATGGTGCTTGAGCGGCTCGAGATTCCGATGATTCCCCAGTCTCCACCCTGCGCTGCGACGGCTGCATCCGTATAGACGGCCTGGTGCGCGCGGTGGAAGTTTCCGATGCCGAGGTGCACGATGCCGGGAGCAGGCGCGACGGTGCGGCGAAGGAGTCCCGGGGTTTCCGCGTTCAGCTGCAGGAGGCTTGGCGTGGCCATGTTTCACCAGTCCTTCATGGAGCCATCGAGCTCCCGGGCGATGGGCAGGTAGGCCTGCGTGTACGGGAACCGGGCTGCGGCTTCTTCATCCACGTGGACACCCAGGCCGGGCTCGTCACCGGGGTGCAGGTAGCCGTCTTCGAAGCGGAAGCTTGATTGGAAGACCTCGGACACCAGTGGGTCGTAGCCCATGTATTCCTGGATGGCGAAGTTGCTGGTGGCCAGGCCGAGGTGCAGCGATGCCGACAGGTTGATGGGGGAGACGTCGGAGGGGCCGTGGGGTGCGCCCTTGATCTGGTACACCTCGGCAAGCGCCAGGATCTTGCGCACGTGGGAGATGCCTCCGGCATGCACGACGGCGGTGCGGATGTAGTCGATGAGCCGTTCGGTGATGAGCAACTCGGCATCCCAGACGGTGTTGAAGACTTCGCCGATGGCCAACGGAATGGTGGTCTGCTGGCGCAGTGTGCGCAACAGCCGCTGGTTCTCCGCGGGGGTGACGTCCTCCAGCCAGAACAGATCCACCTCTTCCAATGAGCGGGCCAAGCGGGCGGCTTCGGTGGGGTTGAGGCGGTGGTGGACATCGTGGAGGAGCTTGAGCTCGGGCCCGACGTGCTCGCGGACTGCCGAGAGGATTTTTGGTGCATGGCGCAGATAGGCGGAGGTGTCCCAGTCCTCTTCGACTGGACCGGCGCCGCGGCCAGCAGGTTCGTAGCTCGCGGCGGCCTTGGTGACGCCGTAAACCTTGTCGAGCCCCGGCACGCCCGACTGGGCGCGAACGGCACGGAAGCCTTGTTCGCGGCGCTGGTCTACCGAGTCCAGCAATTCAGGTAGGTCCCAGCCGGTGGCGTGCGTGTACGTGAGGATCTTGTCGCGGGCTGCGCCGCCCAGGAGCTGGTAAACGGGAACAGCGAGGGCCTTGCCCTTGATGTCCCAGAGGGCGAGGTCGATGGCGCCGATCGCGGCCATGGTCACCGGCCCGCGGCGCCAGTACGCGCCTTTGTAAAAGTACTGCCAGGTGTCCTCGATGCGGTCTGCGTCCCTGCCCAGCAAAGCTGGGCCGAGGTGATCGCGGAGGTAGCTCGCGACGGAGAGTTCGCGGCCGTTGAGTGTGGCGTCACCCCAACCGACGATGCCGTCGTCGGTGGTGATCTTGAGGGTGACGAAGTTGCGGCTCGGGCTGGTTACCAGGACATCGACGTCGACGATTTTTCGGGTCATCGGGAAATCACTACATTCTTCAGCGGCTGGTTTGTGGAAAGGCGGGTGACGTTTTCGGCGATCTCGAGCGCGCGGCTGCGGAAGGTCTCTGCGGTGACGCCGGAGGAGTGCGGGGTCATGATGATGTTGTCCAAGCGGCCGAACGGAAGGGTCGATGGTTCGCCGCGGCCGTCAGTGCCCGGGTATTGGTACCAGACGTCGATTGCGGCCCCCGCGATCCGCCGGTCTTTCAGGGCTTCGTAGAGTGCGGCTTCTTCGACGACGGGTCCGCGGGCAATGTTGACGAGCAAGCCGTCCGGGCCAAGGTCGTCGAGTTCAGCTGCGCTGATGATGCCGGTGGTTTGCGCCGAGAGCGGGATGCTGACCACGACGATGTCCGATTCACTGAGGGCCTCGGCAAGCCGCTCGGTGGTGCCGGCCCAGCGCAAGGAGTTGGCCTTTGCGTCCACGCTGCCACTGCGGGAGATGGCGATGCCCTCGGCGCCGAAGGCCTTGAGGAGCGACCATGCCGCCCCGCCGATGTGTCCGAACCCGAGGAACGTCACCACGGCGCCGCGGAGTGTTTCAGGCTGCCGGATCTCGGGGGAGTAGACGGAGGAAGACCAGACGCCGCTCCGAAGGGCAGCGTCTTGGCCGATCAGGTTGCGGCGGAGGGCCACCAAAACGGTGGCGATGTGTTCGGCAATAGAACTTTCGTGGTGGAAGGTGTTCGCGCAGACTGCACCGGAGGGCAACGCGGAGGCGTCGATGCCGTCATAGCCGGCACCACCCACGTGCACGAGCCGCAGATTGCCGGCGGCCGCGCCCATGGGCTCGGTGAAGCGTGGCCCTACGTAGACGTCGGCATCTTTGAGGTCGGTGATTACTGCATGGTCGCTCCAGCTGTCGTGCCAGGAGGTAAGGGCCCCCTCGGGGAGCGCGGCCTCTAAAGTGGAGCGGTGGGGCATCAGGTTGGGATCTGCGATGACGATTCTCATGGTTACTTTCCCTGGAGGGCTTGCTCTGCGGTGCGCGCAGCAAAAGTGGAGCCACGCACTATGAGTTGTGAGCTGAGGTGGACGGCTTCCGTTGCGGTGGGCTTTCCGGCCATCTGCTCCAGGAGGAGCTCAAGGCTGAGGGCGCCGCTTCGGTCAATCGGTACGCGGATGGAGGTGAGTCCGGGTTCTGCCGCGGCGGCAATGTCGAGGTCGTCGATGCCGACGACGCTGATGTCCTCCGGGCAGTGGTAGCCGAGGGTCCGTGCGCCGGCGAGCATGCCGATGGCGACCAGATCGTTGTATGCAATGACTGCGGTGGCGCCGCTGGCGACCACCGACGCCGCCGCGGCCAGTCCGCCGTCGACGGTTGCATTCTGGTTCCCCACAGTGACGAGTTCGATGCCCCACTCGGCGCAGAAGCGGGTGATCGCTGCACGCCGCTGGCCGTTGGCCCATGAGGATGCGGGTCCGGGAATGTACGCGAGCTTGCGGTGGCCGAGGGCGTAGAGGTGCTCGACGGCTTGGCGGATTCCCTCGCCGGCCTCCATGAGCACCCGTGCGGCGTGCTCGGCCTCGCCATTGATGACAACCAGCGGAGCGCTGCCGGCGAGGTCGTGGATCTGTGAGGAAGGCAGTCGGGGCGAGCAGAGGATGATGCCGTCTACGCCTGTCGCGAAGGACTCGAGGTGGGCACGTTCCCGCGAGGAGGATTCCGAGGTGTCAGCGAGAACCATCCGGTGGCGGCCATGCCATGCCTGATCCTGGATGGCCTTGATCAGGGCTGCGAAGACTGCGTTGGAAATGTCCGGGACGATGACGCCGAACGTTCGGCTGCCCGTGACTCCTGGTACCTCGTAGCCCAGCTGCTCGGCCGCGGCCATGACCTTCTGCCGCGTTTCGGCTGCCAGACGGCCGGGGTCTCCGAATGCCCGCGACGCCGTTGCCAGGGACACCCCTGCCAGCTTTGCGACATCCGTGAGTTTTGCCGACATCTGTCCTCCAGTTGCTTCGTTGAAACCTTGTCCTGCAAGTATGGAAATGCTTGTACAAGTTTGTCAATAGTTTGCATAAGGTTGTTGCACGGCAAAGAGTTGCCTGGTCCCGTTGAGCGTCGCTCAACGGCGGAGTAGGGTGGCCCCACCCACCTCGCACCACCTTTTGAGGAGCGACCATGCCACATCGCAAACTTCGAATCGCCTCCATAACGGCAATACTCGCGCTGAGCGTGACGAGCGGCGCCGTCGCCAACCCCGCTTTTGCCGATCCGCGCCAGACTGAAAAGACCGCCACCGCCACCGGATACGGCGGCGCGGTCAGCACCGTTGACCCCGAGGCATCCGCCGCCGCCATCGAGGTCCTCCGCAAAGGTGGCAACGCAGCTGACGCCGCCGTCGCCGCGGCCGCAACCCTGGGCGTGACCGAGCCATACAGCGCAGGTATCGGCGGTGGCGGCTACTTCGTGTTCTACAACGCGAAGACCGGCAAGATCGGCACCATCGACGGCCGCGAGACCGCCCCGGCGGCTATGCCGCACGACGCGTTCATCGATCCCGCCACGGGGAAGCCCTACAACTTCACGCCCGAACTCGTCACGAGCGGCGTTTCCGTGGGCGTCCCCGGCACCGCGGCCACTTGGCAACGCGCGCTAGAGCGCTGGGGTACCTTGAGCCTTGGGGACGCCCTGCAGCCTGCCATCAAGGTCGCGACCCGAGGCTTCGTCGTCGACCCGACTTTCCGTCAACAGACCCTCGACAACAAGCTCCGGTTCGCGGCGTTCAGCTCCACGAGCAAGCTGTACCTGCCGGGAGGCGATGCACCCGCCGTCGGCAGCATCTTCCAGAACCACGACCTCGCCGCAACATACCGGCTCCTCGCGAAACAGGGCACCAGCGCCTTCTACGGCGGCCCGCTGGCAGCCGAGATCGCGGCAACAGTCCAGGCCCCGCCGAAGACTGCCACCACCACGCTGCCGATTCCCGTGGGGCATATGACCACGGCCGACCTCGCTGCGTACAAGCCCCTGGACCAAGCGCCCACCCACGTCGACTACCGAGGCCTCGACGTCTACGGCATGGCGCCGTCGAGCAGCGGGGGTACCACGGTGGGCGAGGCGCTGAACATCCTGGACACCGTCAACCTTTCGGAGATGTCCAAGCCGGCTGCCCTGCACCACTACCTCGAGGCGAGCGCGCTCGCCTTCGCCGACCGTGGAAAGTACGTGGGCGACCCTGCGTTCGTCGACGTTCCCACGGCCGCGCTCACTGACCCGCTGTTCGGTAAGGAGCGGGCCTGCAAGATCGACCCGCTGCACGCGGCCACGAAGCCCGTCGCCCCGGGAGATGTGTCCACGTACGACGGTGTGTGCCCGGCTTCCGCGGCGGCACTCGCCGATGAGAAGGACACCGAAAACATCTCGACGACCAACATGACAGTCGCCGACAAGTGGGGGAACGTGGTCGAGTACACGCTCACCATCGAGCAAACCGGCGGATCAGGCATCGTGGTGCCGGGACGCGGGTTCCTGCTCAACAACGAGATGACCGATTTCTCGGCCGTTTACAGCGCCAGCGACCCCAACCGGATCGATCCCGGCAAGCGCCCGCGCTCCTCGATGTCCCCGACCATCATCCTCAAGGATGGTAGGCCGTTCCTCGCTCTCGGCTCACCCGGCGGATCGACGATCATCACCACGGTGCTGCAGACCATCCTGAACAGGGTGGACCTGGGCATGAGCATTTCAGCCGCGATCGCTGCACCGCGCGCCTCTCAACGGAACTCGGCAACGGTCACGGCCGAACCGGAGTTCATCACGGCATACGGGAACCAACTCACACCGTATGGCCACCAGTTCACGCCATCCGGTGACGCTTTCACTTCGGCGGCCGAGATCGGTGCGGCAACAGCGATCGAGTTCAGGCCCAACGGGCGCATGATCGCCGCCGCCGAGCCGGTCAGACGCGGCGGCGGCTCGGCGATGGTGCTGAACCTGTCCCCATAAGCCGGAACCACCGGACCAACGTCCATTCGGTCCGCTGTGCTACTGACACCGAGGGTAGCGCCGGGGTAGCTTGTCCCCATGGCTTCCGAAGCAACCACCCTCACCGTTGACGGGCCGAACGGTCCCCGCGAAATACGGATCTCCAGTCCTAGCCGGGTCCTTTGGCCGGAAGTGGGCCTGACCAAGCTGGACCTCGCGCGTTACATTGCCGATGTCGGGGAAGCCTTCATAGCGGCGAACGGGGACCGGCCGGTCTCCCTGCAGCGCTTTTCGGACAACGTCGACGGAGAACAGTTCTTCTCCAAGAATCCGCCGAAAGGAACCCCGGACTTCGTCCGGTCGGTAAAGGTGATCTATCCGAGTGCGCGCTCGCATCCCCAATTGGTCCTCGACGAGCCAGCCGCGGCCGTGTGGGCCGTCCAGATGAACACGGTGGTCTTCCATCCGTGGCCGTCTCGCGCCGAAAACACGGACAATCCCGATCAGTTGCGGATCGACCTGGACCCGCAGCCCGGAACAGATTTCGACGACGCGATTCCCGCCGCGCTTGAGCTGAAGAACGTACTTGCGGAGGCCGGGCTGACCACCTTTATCAAGACCTCCGGAAACCGGGGACTTCATGTCTATGCTCCGATCGAGCCTTCGCATGAGTTCCTGGACGTTCGGCATGCCGTGATTGCCGCAGCCCGCGAGCTCGAGCGGCGGATGCCGGACAAGGTCACCACGGCTTGGTGGAAGGAAGAACGAGGTGAACGGGTGTTCGTGGACTTCAACCAGGCCAACCGTGACCGGACCATAGCCGGCGCCTACAGCCCGCGCGCACTCGCCCATGCTCCGGTCTCATGTCCAATCACTTGGGAGGAACTGGAAACTGCCGACCCGAAGAACTTCACCATCCTCACCGTACCCGGAAGGCTTAAATCCGTGGGGGACCCTTGGGGTGACATGAATTCCAAAGCAGGGAAAATTGACGTCCTGCTTCAATGGTGGGCACGCGACCTCGGTGCCGGGCTCGGAGAGCTGCCGTTCCCGCCGGACTACCCGAAGATGCCGGGTGAACCACCGCGTGTACAGCCAAGTCGAGCGCGCAAGCACGACTGACTGACAGGCCGTGAAGGTGGCCCCGGCAGACAATCAGTGGGAGAATGAGGGCTGGACCAAAACGGCCGGCGGCGCATCTTGCCTGCTGAGACCCAGGTGAGTCCCCCAGTGCGCCGTCGGTCCTGACGTTGTCGGCCTCTTACGCCGCACCGGTCCATCTCGGCGCGCTTGACGCTCGCCGGAGTTCCTTGGCGCGGGTGCGGAATGCGTCGACCGCCTTGCGCGGTTCGTGACATATCTGGGGACCCGCACTGTGGGGATCCGCGCTCGGACGAACGGTCGCGGCCGGGCAAAGGTCGGTGACCAGTCCCATGCCTGCACACTCCCGCGCAGCGGCGATTCCGGCGACAACCGCTGGCTTGTCCTCGAACGGCGTCGAAACAGCGATGACGACTCCGTCAGGTGATTTGAGGCGGAACCTGAAAAAGGACTCCCCGTCAATAAACACTTCAAATATGCCGGCCACTGCTACCTCCCGGTCTGCGGATCCTGCCCAGTAGCGACTTCACTACGAGCGGGACGGAGCATCGCTGCATTCCTCGTCCGCTGCTCTGGTTGAACAACCACCGTGAATCGTTTTTCACGTGATATTCAGTCTGTCCTGACCGTGTTGAGGCTAACAAGACCGCGTGAGTAAACCCTGTGTAAAACGTATGCAACCCCCGGGCAGCTCAGTTGCCGCTGGCCCGGTTCATCAGGTGCTCAAGCAGTGCCAGTTCCGGGAATCCGGGGTGTCGGGCAATGCTGGACCTGAGTTTTGCCCTGAGGTGTTCGCCGCTCGGTTCGGTTCCGCTGAGGACTTCGGCGATGATCTCCTGCGCTTGCTCACGCAGGGCAGCCAGGCTGTCATTGTCGTCACCGGGAACCAGAACCGGTTCCGGCTCGACGAGCGGGTCTTGAGACTCCAAAGGTTCCGACACTGCCAGCTCCCCAATAGTCATCCCGGCCGGTCCCGGGTGAGTCCGGAATTCGCCCCCATCCACTCTAGATACTAATAAGGGCGCCCGGATTGTTCATCGCTTGCGGATCAGAACGATGAATATGGCTTCGAAACGACGGTTTGTGACGCGAACGCAATTGCGGATGGCTGGGCCCTTTTTTGGGGGGGCGCCAGCCATCCTGCGTGGTCGCCTAGGAGAACCTGCCCGGGCGGAAGGTGGAGAGCATCGGGTGCTCACTTCCCGTGAGGATTTCACCCGCCAGCAGTTCGCCGACGATGAGCCCGAGCGTGGCTCCGGAGTGCGTGAAGGCGACAAAGCAGCCCGGCGCTTGACCGAGTTCGCCCAGCACGGGCTCGCCATCGCCCGGAATGGGCTTGTAACCGATCTTCCAGGACGCCGGCTTGAGCTCGGGGTTGCCCGCGATGAGCTTGGACGCCTCGTCAGCGAGTTCCTGGACGATGCCATCAGGGATGCTGAAGGAGCCGTCCTCGTGCTCGGTGATGTGCTCTTCATACCAGTCGTGGTCCAGCGCAAAGGTGTGCCCCGGGTTTGGCCGGATGGCGGCGCGGGGGGTGTTCATGACGGCCTGTACTTCGTGGTCCACGGGCTTGGTCAGCACAAGCATGGAGACGGGGGAGCCGTCGGGGATGTCGACGCCGAGGGGTGCGACGACGGCAGAGGTCGCGGCACCGCAAGCCACGAGGACGGCGTCGGCTTGGTAGGTTTCGCCGCCGGCGGTGTCGACGCCGGTGGCACGGCCGCCGTCCACCGTGACCGAAGCCTTGCCGGCGTTGAGGACAAGCTGGCCACCGCGGGCGTGGAATTCTTCCATGAGGAATTCGATCAGGTCCGGCAGGCTGACCCAGCCTTCGCCGGCGTTGAAGATGGCGCAATCCGGCACCGCGCTTGCATTGATGCCGGGGATGGCGAATTCAACCTCTTCAGGTGTCAGTAGCCTGGAGTCGTACCCCACCGACTTCTCGTAAGCGTGGCGTGCTTCCGTGAGGGCTTGCTGTCCGGCGGCGTTCCACATGAGGCCGCCGCCGAATTGCAGCCATTCACGATCGGGATCCGCGGCGAATAATGTGCGGTAACGATCGACTCCGGCGAGGCGCAGCTGGTGGTAAGGGGTGGAGCGTTCTCCCGCGGAGTTGAGCCAGGACAGCGAGCGGCCGCTGGCCTCGCTCGCGAGGCCCTTTTCGGTCAGCAGGACAACGGACGCGCCTTCGCGGAGCAGGTGGACCGCAGTGGAGACTCCGAGGATGCCGCCGCCGATGACGACGACATGTTTGGTAGGGGGCGTGGAGGACATGGCTCTCCCTTTCTTTGGGTTTGGTTGTTGGCCGCGCGGGGCGGACGATGGCATAGCTGGAAGGATCTGCCTATGCGAAGGCGTGGATTCTTTCGATGACTTTGAGGGTTTCAAGTGCTTCCGCGGGGTCCACGGGCAACGGCCCATCCCCCCGAATGGCAGCCGCGAGTTCGGCATAGAACCGGGGGTAGGCACCGGTTTTGGCAGGCACGGGCGCATGGCCTCCATCGGTCCCCAGGACGCCCCATGAAGCTACGGGGTCAACGCCATAGCCAGGATCCGACGGCGACAGCCCGCCTGCGAGGGCCGCCTCCTGGCTGTCCAGTCCCCACTTGGTGTAGCCGGCCTTCGAACCCAGGACGTGGAACCGCGGTCCTACCTGGGCAGCCATGCCGTTCATCCACAGCCTGGTCCGCACTCCCGAGGTGTGGAGCAGGGACACAAAGGCCTCTGTATCGGCGCCCGCCGGGTGTTGTCCGTGGTTTGCGGTCTCGCCGTAGCAATCTTCAACCGGACCGAAAAGCTGCACGGCCTGGTCGATCAAATGGGCACCAAGATCATGGAGGATGCCGCCGCCTTCGGCCAGGGACGCGCTGTCCCGCCAATTGCCGAAGCCTTCGGGGCGCCACCACTCGAATCGCGATTCGAAGCTTCGGACCTCACCCAGGCCACCTTCCCGCAAGACCTTCCGCAGTGTCAGGAAATCGGCGTCCCACCGGCGGTTCTGGAATACCGTCAGCCGCACACCGGCGTCGGACGCCCTGGCGATGAGCTCTTCGCCCTGAGCCGACGTTGCGACGAAGGGCTTGTCCACTACCACGTCGAGACCGTGGGCGATCGCAGTCGCGGCGAGATCGAAGTGGGTGCGCGGGGGAGTGCCGAGGACCACGAGGTCCAGGTCCGCGGCCAGTGCGAAAAACGCTTCCGGGGTGGGGACAATCCGGGCGACGGGGTAGAGCCTTGCCGCTTCCGCGGCACGCTGCGGATCTGCCGTGACGATGACGTCGAGGGAGTAGCCGGGGTCCGCGGCGATCAGGGGGGCATGGAAGACCTTTCCGGAAACGCCGAATCCGACGACGGCCGTGCGGATGGGTGCGGGGGCAGGGTTCGGCATTACAACACTTCCGAGAGGAACCGTTGGAGCCGTTCGCTGCGGGGGTTGTCGAAGAGCTCGGCAGGGGTGCCTGACTCCACGACTTCTCCTTCATCCATGAAGACCACCTGGTCGGCGACTTTCCGGGCGAAGCCCATTTCGTGGGTGACAACCAGCATGGTCATGCCGCGCCGTCCCAGGCCAGCCATGAGGTTCAATACGCCTTTGACGAGCTCCGGGTCCAGTGCGCTCGTGGCTTCATCGAAGAGCATGACCTCGGGTTCCATGGCCAGCGCCCGGGCGATGGCGACGCGCTGTTGCTGGCCACCGGAGAGATCGCGGGGGCGGTGGTCCGCGCGTTCGGCGAGTCCCACTTCGGCGAGGCTGCGCTGGGCCCGTTCCCTGGCTGCGGCCTTGGACATTCCCTTCACGCTCCAGAGCGCCAGGGCCACGTTCTCGAGGGCTGTGTGGTCAGGGAAGAGGTTGAAGTGCTGGAACACCATGCCGATGCGGCTGCGCAGGATGTCCGGTTTGACTGTGAGTGCGCTTTCACCGGCCAGCAGGACGTCGCCACTTTCGGGTTCGTGAAGCCTGTTGACGCCACGGAGCAGGGTCGACTTTCCGGATCCGGAGGGGCCGATGATGCACGTGGTGGTGCCGGGCGCAACGTTCAGGCTGACGTTGCGCAGCACCTCGATGTCGCCGTACGCCATGGTCAGGTTTCTTAGCTCCAGGCTGGAACCGTGGAATGTCTGGACACCGGCGGTGGTGTTATTTGTGCTGGTGCTGGCGCTCATGTGTTGCTCCCGGTGATCAGCGGCGATGCCGCGTCGAGTTCTGTGACTTCCTTCAGGCCGCTGCTGGGCGCGCTCGGACGTCGGCGGCCCGTGCGGAAGCGGCTGTCGAAGTAGTTCACGAGGTGCGTCAGCGGCACGGTGATGACGAGGTAGAAGACACCGGCCATGACCAAGGGCGACAGGTTTCCGGAGAGTACGGCGGCGTCCTGGCCCACCCGGAATAGCTCGCGTTCGCTGACCAGTAGTCCGAGGAAGTACACCAGCGAAGAGTCCTTGACGATCGCGATGAACTGGTTCACCAGGGCCGGCAGGACCCGGCGGATGCCTTGCGGCACTACCACGAGCCGCATCGATTTGGCGTAGCTCATGCCCAGGGCCCGGCATGCCTCGCCTTGGCCTTTGTCGACGCTTTGGATGCCGGCGCGGAAGATCTCACCGATGTAGGCGCTGGCGATAAGGCTCAGCGCGATAATGCCGAGCGGGTAGGGGGAGGGTCCGAAGATCGACTGGCTCAGCCGGGCGAAGCCTTGGCCGATCAGCAGGATGGTGAGGATGGCCGGGAGTCCCCTGAACAGATCGGTGTAGATGCGGGCAGGGACGCGCAGCCAGGCAGAGGATGAGATCCCCATGACGGCGACTACCATGCCCAGTGCGACACCGATGATAGTGGCGGAGATCGAAATGATCAGCGTGTTCAGCAGGCCAACGCCGATCAGTTGCGGCAAGACCTCGGCCATCGCGCCGAAATCGAAGAATGTACGTGTGATGGTGCTTAACCAGTCCATGGTTTGCTCTCAGACTTAGGTGGCTGTTGGGGCGGGCGGACCACGAATTGTCCGCCCGCCCGCCAGACGGTTGGGCTACTTGCTGGGCGCCGGGCTGGCGGTCTGCTCAGCCTTGGGCAGGTATTGCGTAGGCATCGGTGAGCCCGGGAACCACTTCTGGTAGAGCTTCTTCCAGGTGCCGTCTTCCATCGCCGCGGCCAGTCCCTTGTTCAGGGCATCCTTGAGGGCGGTCTTGTCCTTGGCCAGCGCGAAGCCGGCGGGTGCGTCAAAGGAGGGAATATCGGCGGCGCTAACCAGGCCGAACTGCTGTTCGTAGGACTTGGCGGCCTCATAGTCAAGGAAGTGGGCGTCAGCCGAACCGCTGTTCACTGCCGAGATCGCGGAGTTGTTGTCCGGGAAGCGCACAAGGTTTGCGGTGGGGAAATTCTTCACCGCGTATGCCTCCTGCAGGGTGCCCTGGACCACGCCGAGCCGCTTTCCCGCGAGGCCGCCGACATCCTTGATCCCCGAGGACTTGGTCGTCAGGACGGTCAGGTATCCGGCGAGGTAGCCGTTGGAGAAGTCCACGGTCTGCTTGCGCTTGTCCGTGATGCCGATGGCCGCGACCCCGACGTCGAACTGGCCGTTGGCGACCGCGGGCAGGATCGCCGAGAAGTCTTGTCCGGTGAAGACGACCTTGTCCACTCCTGCGCGGTGAGCGACATCCTTGAACAGTTCGACGTCGAAACCGGTGAAGTTTCCGGTGGCGTCCGTGAACGTGTAGGGCTTGGCATCTCCCAGGCTGGCCACGCGGATGGTGCCGGGTTCTATGAGGCCATAAGGGTTTCCAGCAGTCGACGACGAGGCAGGGGTCGATCCGCCACACCCGCTCAGTGCCAGGAGGGCTGCGACAGCAGCCGCGACGATCATCCCGGGGCGGAAGTTCAGTCGTTTAGTCACAGCAAATTTTCCAATCATGAGAAGCGGTAATCGGCCTTGAAGCCATTCGGGATTCCTCTTGTTGAGTCCGGTCTCAGTGGCTAGGATTGAGACCGGACTCACAGGGGGTTGCAAAAAATGTAACCCAAACCACACAGGCCGTCAAGGCCCAGTCGGAAGGCATGCATGAGCAGCAACAGTTCGAGGCGGCGCGAGATTACCGTCGCCGACGTCGCGAAAGCGGCACAAGTGTCAAAGGCCCAGGCCGCGCGGGCCCTGGGAAATTACGGGGCCGTCAGTGAAGAAGTGCGGAGCCGGGTCCTTGCGGCGGCCGAGGAGCTTTCCTACCGGCCCAACGAGCTGGCCCGCAGCATGAACACGGGGAAATCCAACACGATCGGGGTAGTCGTAGGCGACATCGAAAACCCGCACTTCGGACTGGCGACGAGGGGCATCACGGACACTGCCAAAAAGAGCGGCTACAACGTCATCTTGATCAACACGGACGAGGAAGTCAGTGCAGAAATCGAGGCGGTCCACGTCTTGCTCGACAAGCGGGTGGACGGCCTGATCGTCGCCCCGGCGTCGTCCGTTGAAACAGAACATTTACAACACGTTCACGAAACCGGAAGGCCCCTGGTACTGCTGGACCGGAAGGCCGAGGGGCTGGGCGTGGAGACCGTCGCAGTGAGCATGGCCGGGATTTCCTACGAGTCCACCCGGTATCTCCTCGAGGCCGGCCACCGCCGGATCGCGTTTGTCTCCACCCTCAAATCCGATTCCCCGTACCGGACCGGAATCGTCCTGGATTCATCGCAGATCACCGAGCGCCTGGAAGGCATGCAGCGGGCCTTCGCGGAAAGCGGACTGATCTTTTCCGAAGACCAGGTGAGGCTCAACGCCGGCGACGCGGATTCCATCCGGAACATTACTCGCGAGCTTTTGCTCATGCCGGAGCCGGCCACTGCCATTGTGGCGTCCGACGGCCTCATAGCACTCAGCGTCGTCGAAGCCATCCAGGAGCTGGGCCTCTCAATCCCAGACGACGTTTCGTTCCTGATGTATGACGACTTTTCCTGGACACGCCTGACAAGCCCCCCGCTGACCGTCATTGCCCAACCCGTGTATGAAATGGGTGTGGCCGCTGCGAGTGCGCTGATCCGGCAAATCGAAGGCCGAAAGCCTGCGGCCAACGGACCTGAATTTTCCGCGCGGCTCATCCGGCGGGGATCGGTCGCAATGCCGCGCACCGCGAGGGTCTAGATTCGTTCAGCAACCGACGACGGCGAGCGTTCGGCTGCGCGGTGCTGGCGGTCGCGGTGTTGCGGCCTCAGTCGATGACGAGGTCGCGAGCGGCGGCGGCAATGTGGCGTGCGGAAATACCCGCGGCATTAAGCAAGTCCTTCGGTTCGCCGGAACCAGGAAGTTCCCTCACGGCGAGCAGCGCGATATGGAGTTTGGGGGTGTTGGCACTCGCGAGGGCTTCGAGGACGGCCGAGCCGATGCCGCCTTGGGCGTAGTGGTCTTCCGCTACAACAATCCGGCCATCGGTTTCGAGGCACGTCCGGCGCAGGGTGTCGACGTCGATCGGCTTGATGGAGTAGAGGTCGATGACGCGGGCTTTGATTCCCGAGTGGGCGAGTTGCTCGGCGGCCGCGAGGCATTCGTGGAGTGTGACGCCCGCGCCGATAAGCGCCACTTGGTCATCGGCGCTGGCTCCGTGGACCTTGCTTCCGCCAAGGGGGAACTGTTCGTCCGGCCCGTAAATCACGGGATAGGCTCCACGGGTGGCGCGCAGGTACGAGATTCCGGGCGTGTCTGCCATGGCGCTCACGAGCTGCGCCGCGGACGGGGCGTCGGCCGGATAGAGCACGGTGGAACTGTGCACGGCCCGCATGGCGGCAATGTCTTCCAACGCCATTTGTGATGGACCATCCTGCCCGATTTCAACACCGGCATGCGTGCCGACGAGCCGGATATTCACTTCTGAGACTCCCGCCATGCGGATAAAGTCGAATGGCCGCGAAACCAGGAAGGCCGCGAAACTTGAGGCGAAGGCCACGTAGCCGCGGACCGAGAGGCCGATGGTCGCGGCGACGAGTTGCTGCTCGGCAATGAAAATTTCGAAATACCGCTCAGTGGCCACCTCCTTGAAGTCCCCGGCGTGGGTCGAATTCCCCACCTCGCCATCCAGGACCACCACTTCGGGGCGGACCGCAAGCGCGGAGACAGCGGCACCGAAGGCGGCCCTGGTCGCCACTTTGTCGCCAACTTTCCACTGTGGCAGCGTCACCGCGGCTTGGGCGCTCGGCGTGATTGCTGGTGTGCCGGACTCCGGAAGACGGGTGGTCACGTGGACGGTGCTTGGCCCTCCAAGGGCTGCGATGGCTTTCTCGGCCATGTCCGCCGGGAGCGCTTTGCCGTGCCAGCCATTCTGGTCTTCGATCTCAGGTACCCCCTTGCCCTTGATCGTCTTGGCCAGAATGACCGTCGGCTTGTCAGGTTCGCTCCGGGCCCGGCCCAGGGCGTCGTCGATCTGACCAAGGTCATGACCGTCGATGATGATGGCCCGTGCCCCGAAAGCCTCAACCCGCCTGGCGTAGGCGTCCATATCCCACTGAAGTTCGGTAGGGCCGTCCTGGCCAAGCCGGTTGACGTCTACGACGGCGGTGAGGTTGCCGAGCTTGTAGTAGGCCGCCTTGTCGAGGGCCTCCCAGATGGACCCTTCAGCTAGCTCGCTGTCTCCGCACAACACCCAGGTATGGAAAGGCAGCTTGTCCAGGTAACGCCCTGCGAGGCTTACCCCGACGGCGACCGGCAGCCCTTGTCCCAGCGAGCCGGTAGCCACATCGACCCAAGGCAGAACCGGGGTCGGGTGGCCCTGAAGCCGGGCACCGAACTGACGGTAGGTGTTTAGCAGCTCATCTTCCTCGACGACGCCCACGGCCCGATACATGGAGTACAGAAGAGGCGAAGCATGTCCCTTTGAGAAAATAAGGTGGTCGTTGTTCGGCAACGCCGGATGTTCCCAGTCGTAGTGAAGGTGCCGTTTGAGGAGGACCGCCATGAGATCCGCGGCCGACAACGACGACGTGGGATGCCCCGAGCCTGCGTTGGTGCTGCACCTGATGGAGTCCACACGCAATTGCGTCGCCAGGGCCCGGATGGAATCCGCTTCTTCGGTTCTCAATCCGGCGGGGGCTGTTGTCCTATCCTCTGACATGCCGGGTCCCTCTCTGCTTAGTGCTCGTTCAACTGCTCGAGCACGTTCCCCAGAGCTTGGCGAATATCGTCATAGTCGTATTGGCTAGCCCTGCTTTCGCCTGAAATTACGGCGCATCTATGAATTTTCTTGAAGTCTCCATAGGGAAACTTGTAGCGGCCCTTCTGTCCTTCGGGGTGCCCATCGTCCACACCGAGAAACCATTTCGAATATTCGGCGCTCCCGTTCTTACCCAGGAAGGTGTTCTCATCCTGCGTCGACGGCGCGTGTTCGCTCCAGTCGTCCCGGGTATCGATGACTACCTTGTTGTCCCGGATAAGGCTTTCGCATGATCGAAGGCCTTCTTGTTGAGTTTCATGGCCATGTTGGGACCTCCATCTCTTCCGTCAAGCTCTGCGAGCAGCCGGCTCACAAGATCGTGAGGGGCGGTTCTCCCAAGGGCCGCGAAGTCGGGGAGGGAAAGTCCGGGCCTGGCTCGGGGACCGGGGAAGGTCCCGGTTCAGGCAGCGGGACCGGTTCGGGGGTCCCCGGGCGCGGCCCGGGTTCGGGCTCCGGGCCAGGGGTCGGCACAGGTGTCGGCCCTGGCTCCGGCACCGGCTCCGGCGTCGGGCTTGGGCCAGGCTCTCGGGTGGGGTCAGCGTTTGGGTCGCGCGTCGGGTCCGGAGGGAACTCGCTCATTGTTTGCTCCTCGAATCGTGAATGAAGTTTGGGCGGACTTCCGTGGGGCCGGCCTGTTCGTGGCCGACCCCACGGGGCTCAGCGGTCCGACGAACGCGGAGGGGTTTCTGTGCCTCGGCCAGCTTCCGTAGCGGGCCAAGGTTCGGCACCGTGTTCCTCAGAAGGATCACGAGGCGTTTCTTCCGTGGTGTAGTCGCCTTCGATCCGCTCGGCGGGCAGATCGGTGACGCGCTCCGTGCCGTAGTCGCCCTCGGTGTACTGGCCGATGCGAGTCGCGTCGCCGTCGGCCGCTTCCGAAGTCGTAGGGGCAGTCAAGTCAGGATCGACGGCGGGCAGCTCCGAAGTGATAGGGGCGGGGGATACTGCCGCCCCGGAGTCGTCGACATCGCCGGCGGCCACGGAGCCTCGCCAGCCACCAGTCTCGTGGCCGCGCTCTTCGATGAATTTCTTGAACTTGTCGAGGTCGGCCGAAACCCGCATATCGTCGATGCCCACCAGCGAGCCCGCCTTTTCGGCAAAGCTCTCCGGCTCCCATTCGATCTCCACACTCACGCGGGTACGGTCCGCGCCAAGTGGCTCGAAGCTTACGGTGCCCGCGTTCCTTGGTCCGTCGATGCTGGCCCAGCTGACCAGTGAATCCGGGACCTGCTCAAGGATTTGGGCGTTGAAGTCGCGCTTGACGCCGCCGACGTTGGTGGAAAAATGCAGGGCGGTCTCGTCGATTTGTTCCACCGCTTCGACGCCCTTCATGAATTCCGGGAAAGACTCGAACTGGGTCCATTGGTTGTAAGCCACTGAAACGGGAACTTCCACGTCGATTGTTCGGTTGACGGTAGCCATGTTGGTGCTCCTTGCTTGCGCTTGTGCCTGCGGAGGTTGGTGAACTTCTGGGCGATCTAGCCGGCGTCGAATGTTTCGCCGTCGTCGTCTTTCGGGGACTTATCCTCGGACAGTCCTGTCGCATCGCCCTTCGGTTCGGACGAGAAAGAACTCCCTGGCTTGCTTCCCTCAGAGTTCGAGTCATCCAGCTCGGCATCGGCCGATGGCACCGCGGTTGATCCGTTGCGCCCGTCCTCCGACGTCGAAAGGGCTTCTTCCTTCGGCTGATCCGCTTGCTGGCCCCCGGGTCCTGGCATTTCTTGTTCGGGCGTCGGAGTTCCGTAGCCTCCGGCTTCCTCTTCCTGGGCTGCGTGCTGCTTGTCCATGTCCATACCGTCCTTTCCGTGCTGGTTGACTTGTTGGTGGAAAATCAAAGACCGGCTGCTAAAGGCCTTTTCCGCCGGTGACCGGGAGAACAGCTCCGGAGATGTACGAGCCCTCGTCCGATGCGAGAAGCACATAGGCCGGAGCCAATTCCGCTGGCTGTCCAGCTCTGCCGAGCGGTGTGTCCTGTCCGAAGTCAGGGAGCTTGTCCGGCCACTCCGTCGCGGGAATCAACGGTGTCCAAATGGGTCCGGGGGCCACGGCATTGACCCTGATGCCCTTGGGTCCCAGCTCTTGGGCCAGCGCCTTGGTGAAAGCCACTTGCGCTGCCTTGGTCATGGCATAGTCGATGAGTTGGGGCGAAGGGTTGAATGCCTGGATGGATGCAGTGACGATGACCGATGCGCCGGGTTTGAGGTGGGGGATTGCCGCGCGGGCAGTCCACATCAAGGAGTACAAGTTGGTCTTGAAAACCCTGTCCATTTCTTCGGTCGGCAGGGTCTCGAGCCCTTCCCGGTTTTTCTGGTACCCGGCATTCAGGACCAGGGCGTCCAGCCGGCCGAATTCGCCTACGGTTCGTTCCACCGCGGACTGGCAGAACTCTTCCGAACGGCCGTCACCCGGCAGGGCCAAAGCCCGAGTCCCGGCCTCTTGGATCCAGCCAGCAGTGCTCCGGGCGTCCGCGGACTCTTCAGGTAGGTGCGTGAACGCGACGTCGGCACCTTCGCGGGCGAAGGCGATGCCAACAGCGGCCCCGATCCCGGAGTCCCCTCCCGTGATAAGGGCCGACCTGCCCGTTAAGCGGCCGTGGCCCACGTAAGAGAGTTCGCCGTGGTCCGGCACGGGATCCATGGACCCGGTCAGGCCGGGCTGCTTCTGTTCCTGTTGGGGAAAGGACCCTGTGTGATAACCGGAACGCGGATCCCGCGGTGGAAAAGGCTGTGCACTAGCTGGTTGTTCCGCTTCGCTTTGCTGCGGTTCTGACTGGTTCATGATCACCTTCTTCGTCGGCCTTTCGACGTCTGAGTGAGCTTGCTTCCTCATCGAAACTAGTAGGCCGGGCGGACTCTTGTCCATGGATTCCGGGAAATTGATCAGTAAACTTACTATATTGCTTCAGAGGACCTAGACTAGTGCGGTTTTTGGGCCGCGAATTAGGCTTCCGGCTCTGCTTTACTGCGCCGGGGAGACCAGGAAAGCAGCGGGTACAGCAGCACGAGCGCCGCGAGTGCGACGAGAATGCTTCCGCCGGCGGCGAGGCCGGCCTCGGGGCCCACAGCAACGCTGAAGATCAGTCCGGCGCATCCTGCGATCAGCAAGGATACACACGCCAATACGGCCTTGACGATCACGTCCCCTGCAGCTACCAGCCGGTACTTGACGTGATGCTGGAAGAGCCGACGGTGGAGGCTGACAGGAACCAGCATGAGGCCGGTGGTCATGGTCGCCAGGACGACCAGCAGGAGAAACCACCACTTCTGCATCTCTGTGAGCGTGCCGAATCGTTGCTGGAAGGGAAGGGTCAGCAGGAAGCCACCGATAATTTGGACGCCCGTCTGGAGGACGCGCATTTCCTGGAGCAGCTCATTCCAATTCCGGTCCATTCGCTGGTCCTCGGACTCGTGCCTGGTATCGGCATCCGGCTCGGGGAGCAGGGGATCTTCCGGTCCGCTCACGACGGCCGCGGCAGTTCGCAGCCTGCCACAGGGTTCAGCCCCATGTAGTTCAGGGGACCGGCAACAATATTCAGGCTAATCGTTGCCAACTGGGAACACTGCGCGGGCACTGCGCTGAAGTAGCCGCGTTGTCCGGCGGCTACCGCTCCAATGATGAGCCAGATCACCACGATCAGCCCGAAGATCGACCCAAATCGCATGGCCATCGACCAACCTCTCATCGATTCCGAATATCATCAGCTTACTTATTCAGTGACGTCGACCATAGGCCGGCCGAATGGAAACCCAAGTAGGAACGTCGGGGTGGAGTTACGACCACTGGGACCAGGTGCTCTATCCCGCCGGTACCCCCTCCCGCAACAGGCTCGGACACTACGTGCAGCAGTTCGACACCGTCGAACTCAACGCGAGTTTTTATCGTTGGCCGCGCGACGCATCGTTCGCCAGCTGGCGACGCCGGTTACCTGAAGGATTTGTCTTCTCGGTCAAAGCGCCCCGTGGGCTCACCTACGGCAAGCGCCTTTACGCCCCTGAAGCCTGGATCGGCAGGCTCATTTCGGCGTGGCATGAACTCGGGGACAGGCGTGGAGTCCTGTTGGTCCAGCTGCCGCCGGGAATGGAGCGCGACGACGACCGGCTGGCCTATTTCCTTGGCCTCCTGCCCGAGTGGGTGAATGTCGCCGTCGAATTCCGCCATCACAGCTGGCATGACGAGGCTGTCTACGAGCTGCTTGAAAGGCACCAAACGGCTTACTGCATCATGAGCGGGGCGGATCTCCCTTGCGTCCTCCGAGCCACGGCGCCGTTTGTCCATATCAGGATGCACGGTCCGGATCACCACCACCTTTACGGAGGTTCATACTCCGATCAGGACCTGCACTGGTGGGCGGACCGAATTGCGGAATGGGAGACGGCGGGCAAGGAGGTCTTCGTCTATTTCAATAACGACGGCGGCGGCAACGCGGTCCGTAACGCCCACACCCTCCGTTCCTTCCTCGGCAAGCAGTAGGCGTGGCCTCGACGGTTGTTGGGTACCGTAGCTTCCATGGTTGAAACCAAGAGGGTCAGGATGCCATCCTCATCCCTTATGACCGTGATCTTGGCTTTTGCGGCAAATATTCTTGTTGCCGCCGCAAAAACCGTCGCCGCCATACTTACCGGTTCCGCTTCGATGATCGCCGAGTCCGCCCATTCCTGGGCCGATACAGGAAACCAGGTCTTCCTGCTGGTGGCTGAGAGGAGATCCTCGAAGAAGCGTGACGTGGCCCATCCGATGGGCTACGGCAGGGAAGCGTACCGTTTGGTCGATGTTCGCCGCCTTTGGCTTGTTCACTGCGGGTGCTGTTGTATCCGTGATGCACGGCGTCCAACAGCTTTTCGCACCGGAGCCCGCCGGTGATTTCGCCGTCGCCTATGTCGTCTTAGCGGTATCGTTCGTGCTCGAAGGGGCCTCGTTCATCCAAGCGTTCCGGCAGGCTCGCAAGTCGGCAAGGCAGCTTGAACGCCGCACTCTGGAACAAGTGCTCAAGAGTTCAGATCCCACCATGCGTGCAGTCTTCGCGGAGGACAGCGCGGCGTTGATAGGCCTGCTCATTGCCTTCCTGGGGATCTTCCTGCACCAGCTCACTGGATCGCCGCTTCCAGATGCGCTCGGATCCATATTTGTCGGCATCCTTCTAGGTGTCGTCGCGGTGGTGCTGATAGATCGCAATCGTCGCTTCCTCGTCGGTCAGGGCGTTACTCCGGAACTCGAGAAGTCGATGGCGATCAGGGTCATGGAACACCGGGAAATCGAGCGACTGACGTATCTGCACCTGGAGTTTGTCGGTCCGCGCAAGCTGTACCTCGTGGCGGCTGTGGATATCACGGGCGACCTTCGGGAACATGAAGTGGCCATCGCACTGCGCCGTGTGGAAAGGAAGCTGGAGGAGGAGGAGACCGTCGAGGAGGCGGTGCTGACCCTCGCTACCCCCGACGAGCCCTCGCTGTCCTTTGGTGTTCGGCGACAGTCGCCAGCCGTTGAGTAAACCAGGAGCGGCAGTCCGTTTGAACCTCTGGGGAAAACAAGTACAGGCTACTCGTGCCATGCTTCACGCAAAGTTGTTGACTCAAGGGACCAGCATCCGCGCACTGACAGGGGACGCCGATCCCAGCTGGCCAACGGCAGGGTCGGCCGAACGATAGAACCGGCGCGTGGAAGCACAGCCAAATTTCGAGGGGAGCTGCAATGGACGGGCAACTATGGATTTGGATCGTGGTGGCGATTGTGATCATCGCGGTGATCGTCGCCGTCGTCGTTTATGGGCGCCGTGCGAAGGACGCCGCTAACCGCAAGCGCGCTGCGGACCTCCGCGAGAAAGCCCGTTCCGACGCCCTCGGAGCCCATGAGCGCAGCGCTGAGGCCGCTCGAGCGGCGGCCGACGCCGCCCGTGCCGAGAACGAAGCGGAACGGTTGCACAGGGAGGCCACGGACAAGCAGAAGGCGGCGGAGCGGGCCAACGAAGTCTCGCAGGACAGGCTGCGTCGGGCAGAAGAGCTTGACCCCGATGCGGCCAACCGCTCGGACACGGAAGGCGAGGGAAGCCGTCGCGACCGGGACGAGGACGGCGGCCGACGGGAGCGCGGTGATGACCAAGGCGACGAGGAGGGGCGCCGAGGTTCCAGATCGTAGGCTCGGGGCAGTGCCTGGTCCGGGCGCTGGGGCGCTGAGTGCTCGCTCTCTACCATCCGAATCTGTTACATGTAACAATGAGGTATGGGAACTGTGAAGGATCGAGTCAGTGAGTATCGGCGCCGGATGCGGGAGCAGGGCTTCCGGCCGATTCAGGTGTGGGTGCCGGACACCCGCGCCAAGACGTTCGCCGAGGAAGCGAGGCGGCAGAGTGCCATCGTGGCCGAAGCGGACCGGCATTCGGACGATCAGGACTTTGTCGACGCCGTGTCCGTATTCTGGGACGACGAGGAGTGATCCGAGGCGAGATCTGGACGGTCGCTGGCGGCGTCTTCGCCTCGAAGCCACGTCCGGCGCTGGTCATTCAGGACGATCGCTTCAGCGATTCGCAGTCCCTGACCGTGCTGCCAATGACATCAACCCTTCGGGACGCCCCTTTGTTGCGGATCCCGCTGACACCCTCTGAACTGTCAGGGCTGGTCCGCGAAAGTCACATTATGATCGACAAGATAACTACGGTGCGCCGGTCCAACGTCCAGTCCCGCGTGGGGCGCCTTACCGCTGGCCAGCTTGTGGAAGTGGAACGGGCGCTGTTGGTCTTCCTCGGAATCGCATAGCCAAGGGCGGTTCAGCTGGCGAATCGACAGCACCGACCGATCATGGAGGTGGACCCGCGTGGTGGATCCAGCACGGTCTGAGGTCCTCTCACTTATTGGCTTGGACGCTATTCGGTCCTATGTCGCAGCCAAGGTTGTTCGCGGCCCGCGCGTGCGCCAGGGGAATGTCTTTCCGGAGCGGATCGAGCTTTGGACGGATGGAGGGAATGTCGTCCCTTGCCTGTTCCTTAAACCAATCGATAGCGTTCATCAGGTGGGTGCCGTGGTGGCGGTCCACCAACACGCCGGGAGCTATGCGCTGGGGAAGAGCGAGCTTGCCGGGCTCGAAGGTGACCCGCAGTTAGCTTTCGCCGTCGAATTGGCCGAGTCCGGCGTTCCGACACTCGTCCCGGACCTCCTCGGATTCGAAGAGCGGCAGCGTGACGCCATTGACCCTCAGCTGGCCGAAAACGGCGATGCGCAAGATCTCCTCAACGCTGGTTCAACGCTGCAGGGCGTCCACACGAGGGATATTGCCATGGCTACTTCGTGGCTCGAAGCTTGCGATGACGTGCGCGGACCGCTCGGGATTATCGGTCATTCCTTGGGCGGCCAGGTGGGGCTTTTCAATCTCGCCTGTGATCCGCGGCTGCGTGCCGGTGTTCTTAGTTGCGGGATCGGGACACTTGAGTCGTTCGAACGTGAGGGCATTTCCCATAACCCGGCCTGGTTTGTGCCCAATCTTCGCAAAGCCGGCGACGTGCACCTGGTGGCCCAAGCCATCGAAAACCAACGTGTCCTGATCGTCGCTGGACGGGACGATCCGCTGTTTCCGTTTCGGGACGTCCAGGGCCTCGTCAATTCCTTCAGGGAAGGCGTCGCCGATTTCGTTCCTTTCGACGGCGGGCATGCTTTTCCCGCCGTTCAGAGAAGACACGCCATTTCGTGGCTGAAGGCCAGCCTGATCGCAGCCCGATCAACGCCCTAGGGACCCGTCACACTCCACCTGCAGTAGGTGCGGGTTGAGGTTGCACTGCCAGTTCCTGCGTGGCGGCCCAGCTCGCGAGCAGGCGCAGGGCGTCTGCCGAGGGAGAACCAGGTTCTGCAGGGTAGATGAACAGGGAGAGGCCCGTGTCCGCCGACAATTCCATCGCCTCGAACAGCAGTCGGAGTTCGCCCACCACGGGGTGATGGAAATGCTTGAAGCCGCTGTAGTGGCGGCGCACGTTGTGTGCCGCCCAGCGGGTGCGGAATTCATCGCTGCGGGTCGACAGCTCTCCTACGAGGTCGCTCAGTCCGCGGTCGAAGGGGTCGCGTCCGGCCTCGGTGCGCAGGATGGCCACCATGTTGTTGGCAGCGAGTTCCCAATCCGGGAAGAACCGCCGGGCCCGCTCCTCATCCAGGAAAATGAAACGCGCGTAATTGGCCGGCCGGACGGGGTTAACGTACATCTCGGAGTGCAATGCGTGGCCGAGCCTGTTGGCGGCGAGGATGTCCATGCGTGCATTGCGGACAAATGCAGGCGCGTCGGTGATGGCGTCAAGGGCAAACAGGACGCTCGGTCGAAGATGTTGGGGAGCAGATCGACGCTGCCGCTTGCTTGTTCCGGCGGCGCGGGCCAGATCGAACAGATGTGCACGCTCAGCTTCGTCAAGGTGCAACGCCCTAGCCAATGCTTCCAGCACGCTTTCAGACACTCCCGCAAGGTTTCCCCGTTCTAGCCGGGTGTAATACTCAACGCTTACCCCGGCCAGGGTTGCGACCTCTCCGCGACGGAGCCCGGGTACTCGCCGGTTGCCGCCCGACGTCGGCAGCCCCGCCTGTTCGGGGGTGATCTTCGCACGCCGGGAAGCAAGGAAATCGCGGGCGTCGTTCCGGTTGTCCATGCGATCAACGATAGTGACCTTTCAGCGCCCTGAGGGAGTCCCTGCCAGTACCTCCATCAACGGAAACTTCCCAGCGGCGGTGATGGTCCCGACGTCGTGCTAGAAAATGTGGAAATCGCCGGCGTCGGCGTTCGCGGACGGGTACACCAAGGGCTCCCGCCCCAACTCAAGCAGGACGTCGTTGATGCTCATTTGCCCGTCGAGTTGGACGGCCGGGACGAAGGCTGTTTCGGATTCGACTTCAGCGGTCATGGATCGATCTTATGCGCGGCGGGGCCGACGGACGCGATGAACACGCGGTCTTCAGGGCAAGACGCCGCGCGCTGTTTTGTGTTCGAGGATCACGGCTTCTGGGATGCCGCCGCGGAGGGGGAGAGGTCGGATAGCGTGAGCGGATGTGTCGGAGCCTCCGGAAAGGGGTGGCTGATAGTCACAGCCAGATCCTGATTGATGTGGACCAACGCACCGCCGGGCAGCGCTCTCCACTCCGGGTTGTCATCCATCGGTTCGGTAGCGATGAGGACGTGTCTGGAACGGGCCAAATCCTTGCTGTGGGCGCGGATTCGGGAGCTCCGTGCGTCGAGGGGAGCTCCCTCGTCGGAGCGGGCAGGCAACCGTTCCAGAATGTGCAGCTCATGCGTGTCCGGGTACCTGACCGCCCAAACGTCGCTCGCCGTTGTCAGGATGAGGTTCAAGCTGAATACTGGCAGCTCCTTGGCGATCCAACTGATCGCTCGGGTGATACCTTCGCCGACGTCGCCATCTACGCGCCTGCTCTCCGCGGTGATCAATGCGAAGAGGCGCTCGCTGTCGGTCTGGCCCTTCACCAGATCCGAAACTCCGAACTCAGCCAGCCGCTGATCGAGCCGTTCAAGATCGCCGAAGGCGCCGTTGTGGGCGAACAACTTCCCGTCCTGTTCGAACGGGTGGGTGTTGACCATGGTGTGCGCGCCGGTGCTGGCATACCGCACATGGGCCAGGAACGTCGTGCTCTTCAGGACCCGTGCCTCACGCGCAAAGGCGTGGTCCTCCCATGCTGCGAGCGGCTGTTTGGCGACATGCGGCTTACCGTCACCGTCAAAGGTGCCTATCCCGGCGCCGTCGGGCTCGCGCCGGCTCTGGTCAGCAAGGCTGTCCGGGGCATCCAAAAGCCAGAAAGTGGCCCGGACTGCTTGCGAACCGGCATGCAAGCCGAATAACCGGCACATGGCACACATCCTTCCTTGAAGCGGCTGGGGCTGAAGCTGCCGGCTAGTGGTGGAACGCCTGGGTTTGCCCGCCGGCGGGCATGGGTGCGGTGAGGCCGTCCAGGTAGGCGACTTCCTTCTTGAGATCGGCCAGGAAACTGGATGCAAGATCTCGTGTGAAGCCGTTGCGGACAACGATCCGTTGGACGGTGATCTCGCTCAATCCCTCCGGCATCGGGTAGGCGGGGACAAGCCATCCATTCATTCGCAGCCGTTCGGACAGGTGATGAAGGTTCCAGTTCTCCGTGTAGCCGTCGGTGAGTTGCCAAGCAAAGACCGGGATGTCCGATCCGTCGCTCCACAAAGTAAACGGCTCCATCGCCCTTATTTCCCTCGATAGATAGAGTGCCACGTCCCGGGAGGTTGCCTGGACGGATTTGTATCCCTCGTATCCGAGCCTGAGGAACAGATAGTACTGAAGGAGCACCTGGGCGCCAGGGCGTGAGAAGTTCAGGGCGAAGCTCGGCATGTTCCCACCCAGGTAGCTGACATGGAAGATCAGGTCCTCGGGGAGCGCTTGCTCGTCACGCCAGATGATCCAGCCCAGGCCGGGATAGACCAGGCCGTACTTGTGGCCGGATGTGTTGATCGAGGCAACCCTCGGCAGTCGGAAGTCCCAGACTGTCTCCCGTTGCAGGAAGGGCGCAACCATGGCTCCGGAGGCACCGTCGACGTGGATCGGAACATCAAAGCCGTGCTTTTCCTGGATCTCGTCCAGCGCCGCCGAGATTTTTTCGACGGGTTCATAGATCCCCGTGTAGGTCACGCCCATGATGGCTACAACGCCAATGGTGTTCTCGTCCACATACTTGTCCAGTTCGTAGCCGTCCAGCATTTGGTGTTCCTTAGACACCGGAACGTAGCGGGCCTCCACGTCCCAGTAGTTGCAGAACTTCTCCCAGCACACCTGCACTGCCGAGCTGAGGACCAGGTTGGGTTTGTCCGTGGAAAGGCCGGCCGCCCGCCGCGCGTGCTGCCAGCGACGTTTCAGGGCCAGGCCGCCCAGCATGCATGCCTCGGAGGATCCGATCGTGGAGGTCCCAATGGACTTGGTGGGATCGGGCGCGTTCCACAAGTCGGCGAGCATCCGCCAGCAGCGGGTCTCGATCAAGGCTGTCTGGGGGTATTCGTCCTTGTCGATCATGTTCTTGTCGAACGTTTCGGCGTACAGTTTCGACGCTTCCGGTTCCATCCACGTCCCAACGAACGTGGCCAGGTTCAGGCGGGAGTTGCCGTCCAACATGGCTTCGTCGTGGACAACCTGATAGGCAGTCGAAGGAAGGGACTCACCGTCCGGAATGGTGAACCGTGGAAAAATACTGGATTCCCCCGGCCGGCTGAACACCGGGTTCAACTCAACTGCAGTGTCGGGTTCATGGGCTGATGTTCGGTGTGACCTATTGATGGTTCGCTCCTTTGACTCGCCGCTGCGCCGGCCGCTGCTCTGGCATGGCCCGCCAGGGCCCCACGCTACCGTGGGCGGCCGCCGTGCCCAAGCCCTTCAAGCCGTCATCGCTCGAGTCCGCCAGCGACCAGTCCTGTTCCGCGCCATGGTGCCAAAGTGGCTCCTGGTGCATAATCGCAGGGACGAAGCTCTCTCACGGCGAGCCTAGGAGGCACCAATGTCGATGCAGGACACTCCAGAAGACCGGCAGCCTGAGGAAAGGCAAAGCGTCCCGCTGCCAGGATCAGACAGGGCTCCCGCTCCGGGCGTCCTGGACGTGCTCGGTCCCGTCGATCCTTACCGTTGGATCGAGGCGACGGTCATCCTTAGGCGCCAGGAAGAAATGCCCGAAGTTCCGTCCGGAGCGCTTTCGGTGGACGAACTGGCCTCCCGATACGGCGCATCGGCCGCAGACCTGGAATTGGCTGTACGCACTTTCGCCAACCTCGGTCTCGACGTTGTGGAGTCGGACGCTGCCAGCCGCAGGATTCGGCTGGCAGGAACCGTGGAGCGGATGGGCAGCATCTTCGGGACCTCCCTTGACGAGCTGACGAGCCGCAGCCCGGACGGCACTGCTGTCACCCACAGGCATCGCACCGGAGGCCTCCAAGTACCTGCAGCCCTCGATGGCGTCGTTGTCGCCGTCCTCGGCCTCGACGACCGGCCGCAGGCCCGGGCCCAATTCCGCGCCATTCCCTTGGCCGCGGCCAGTACCAGCTACAGCCCGCCCCAGCTGGGACAGATCTACAACTTCCCTGAGGGAACGGACGGAACGGGCCAAACCGTTGCCATCCTCGAGCTGGGCGGCGGCTTCGGACAGCAAGACCTTGACGCCTACTTCCGGGGCCTGGGTCTCGCCACGCCGAGCATCACCGCGGTGGGAGTCGACGGCGGGGCGAACCAGCCGGGGCAGGATCCGACAGGCGCCGACGGGGAAGTCCTGCTCGACATCGAAGTAGTCGGTGCCTTGGCGCCGAAGGCCAACATCGTGGTCTATTTCGCTCCCAACACCGACGCAGGGTTCCTGGATGCGATTGTCGCAGCCTCCCATGCAAATCCGGCGCCGACCGCGATCAGCATCAGTTGGGGCCAGAGCGAAGACGCCTGGACCGCCCAAGCCCGGATGGCTTTCGACCAGGCCATGGCCGATGCTGCGGCCCTCGGGGTGACGGTGACAGCCGCAGCCGGCGACAACGGCAGTGCGGACGGCGCAACGGACAACAAGGATCACGCCGATTTCCCGGCGTCGAGCCCTCATGTGCTGGCCTGCGGCGGAACCCGCCTTCAAGCAGACACCGCGACAGGAGTCATCAACGCGGAAACTGTCTGGAACGACGGCCCCAACTCGGCCACCGGTGGAGGATACAGCGACTTCTTTCCGGCTCCCTCCTGGCAGTCCGGTATCTCGGGACACGCCAAGCGCAAACCTGCGCCCAGGAAGGCGGGCAGGGGTGTCCCCGATGTCAGCGGCGTTGCCGACCCGCAGACCGGTTACCAGGTCCGCGTCGATGGGAAGGACATGGTGATCGGCGGAACCAGTGCCGTCGCACCGCTCTGGGCGGCCCTGGTAGCCCGCCTCGCCCAGGCCACTAAGAGGCGCTTCGGGCTGATCCAGCCGCTGCTCTACCAAAACGGCACCCAACCGGCGTCGGGCTTCCATGACATCACTACGGGCTCCAACGGAAGCTACCATGCCGCGACCGGCTGGGATCCCTGCACGGGCCTGGGCAGCCCGGACGGCAGTGCCCTCCTTGCATTGCTGCAAGCCAAGCCCTAGCGACCTGCGGAACCGTCGCGGTGGTCCCAAAAACCCACCGCCTAAACAGCTTTTGCTCGGTAGACTGGTTGGTGTCCTTTACAACCGCAGGTTTCAAAGGAGGCTACACAATGGCTGGATACTTTGAGCTGATCGACGGACCCAACGATGGGTACAGGATTGCACTACGCGACGGCGAAGGCGACATTCTGGCGATGTCTACGACTTTTGCCACCAAGCAATCGGCTGTCCGCGGGATATCCACACTCAGGGAGATCGCCGGAACTGCCCTCATCAAGGACCGGAGCCATGGCCGGTGGACGCCGTCCCTTGAGCGGCAGGCGCACCACTTGCATCTGTTCCACCAACCCGCATGGCGGAAGCACGAAGTGAGAAGCGCCGCAGGCCGTATGTAGCCCTGCGATAGAGCGGTTTCGCGAACCGCCCCGCGCTCCAGGCCCCAAGGCCCTCCCCGAGGGGTTGCACGGGCCGCAAATGTGCATGCCAAAAATCCGTCCGCCGCCGCGTCTCCTCGGCGGAAAACGGCGCGCCCGCGCTTGCTTTGGCTGCCCCAGCCGGAGCGGATACGATGGACGATGGCTGGCTGTGGTCCCCGTACGCCACAAGCTATGAAGCCTTATCAATGAATAGGAGACACCCGTGTCAGATGCCCAGCAGATCACCCTCATCGTCGATGGCGAAGAGACCAAGGTGACGGAAGGGACCACCGGCGCGGAACTCTTCTTTGAGCGCCGCGACGTCGTAGTGGCCCGAGTCGACGGCGAACTCAAGGACCTTGACCAGGTGCTGCCCGAGGGTGCCCAGGTTGATGGCATCACCATCGACTCGCCGGACGGCCTGAACGTCCTGCGCCACTCCACCGCACACGTCATGGCCCAGGCTGTGCAGCAGCTTCGTCCGGACGCCAAACTCGGAATCGGACCGTACATCACAGACGGCTTCTACTTCGACTTCGATGTTGCCGAGCCCTTCACCCCTGAAGACCTGCGCCAGCTCGAGAAGATGATGCAGAAGATCATCAACCAGAACCAGAAGTTCGTGCGCCGCGTCGTCACCGAAGACGAAGCCCGCGAAGCCATGAAGGGCGAGCCTTACAAGCTTGAGCTGCTGGGCAGGAAGAACGACGCCGCCGACGCCGGCGAGGGCGTCAACGTCGAGGTGGGCGCCGGGGACATCACCATTTACGACAACGTGGACCGCAAGAGCGGTGACAGCGTATGGTGCGATCTTTGCCGCGGGCCGCACCTGCCCAACACCAAACTGATCTCCAACGCCTTCGCCCTGACCCGCTCCTCGGCGGCATACTGGCTGGGCAACCAGAACAACCAGCAGCTGCAGCGCATCTACGGCACCGCCTGGCCCACCAAGGACGCGCTGAAGGCTTACCAGGAGCGCATCGCCGAGGCCGAGCGACGCGATCACCGCAAGCTCGGCGCGGAGCTGGACCTGTTTTCCTTCCCGGATGAGCTGGGCTCCGGCCTGCCGGTGTTCCACCCCAAGGGCGGGATCATCCGCAAGGCGATGGAGGACTATTCGCGCCAGCGTCACGTCGACGCCGGATACGAGTTCGTCTACACCCCGCACATCACCAAGGGACACCTCTACGAAGTCTCAGGCCACCTTGACTGGTACAAGGAAGGCATGTTCCCGGCGATGCACATCGACGCGGAATTGAACGACGACGGCACCGTGCGCAAGCCCGGCCAGGACTATTACCTGAAGCCGATGAACTGCCCCATGCACAACCTGATCTTCCGTTCACGCGGCCGCTCCTACCGGGAACTGCCCCTTCGGCTCTTCGAGTTCGGCTCTGTATACCGCTACGAGAAGTCCGGCGTTGTTCATGGGCTGACCCGCGTGCGCGGCATGACACAGGACGACGCCCACATCTACTGCACCCGCGAGCAGATGAAGGACGAACTCACCACAACCCTGAACTTTGTCCTCGGCCTGCTCAAGGACTACGGACTGGACGACTTCTACCTTGAGCTGTCCACCAAGAACGAAGACAAGTTCGTCGGGGAAGACGCCGCCTGGGAGGAAGCCACCCGTACCCTGGCCGAAGTAGCCGAGGCCTCGGGGCTGGAACTGGTCCCGGATCCGGGTGGAGCCGCGTTCTACGGTCCCAAGATCTCCGTGCAGGCCAAGGACGCGTTGGGCCGCACTTGGCAGATGTCCACCATCCAGCTGGACTTCAACCTGCCTGAGCGGTTCGAGCTGGAGTTCCAAGCCGCGGACGGCACCCGCCAGCGTCCGGTCATGATCCACCGTGCTCTGTTCGGCTCGGTTGAGCGTTTCATGGGCGTACTCACCGAACACTACGCGGGTGCATTCCCCGCATGGCTTTCGCCCGTGCAGGTGGTTGGCATTCCGGTGGCGGAAGCGTTCAACGACTACATGTTCGACGTCGTCGGCCAGCTCAAGGCCGCGGGCATCCGTGCCGAGGTAGACATTTCCTCGGACCGTTTCCCCAAGAAGATCCGCACCGCGAGCAAGGACAAAATTCCTTTCGTCCTGATTGCTGGCGGGGAGGACGCAGAGGCCGGTGCAGTGTCGTTCCGCTTCCGTGACGGCAGCCAAGACAACGGTGTGCCCGTTGCCGAGGCCGTCCGAAGGATCGTGGACGCCGTCAAGAACCGCGAGAGCTGACGAGTCGGACACCGCGGGGGGCAGAAACAGTGCAGGAGAACACGGGCGTGACAGCTGATTATCCGGGCGATGCCGAAGTGACTGACGACTTCGGCCTGGCAGGTGTTCCCGATGCCTTCCAACGCCTGTGGACTCCGCACCGCCTGGCCTACATCAAGGGCGGGCAGGGCCAGTTCAAAAACCAGGACGACTGCCCTTTCTGCGTGGCTCCTAGCCGCACGGACGAGGAATCCCTCATCGTGCGCCGCGGCAAGACGTGCTACGTGGTGCTCAATTTGTTTCCTTACAACCCCGGTCATTTACTGGTGTGCCCGTACCGTCATGTTCCGGACTACACGGACATCACGGTGCAGGAAACAGCGGAAATGGCGGAACTCACGCAGACCGCAATGCGGGTGCTGCGAAAGGTGGCAAACCCGAGCGGCTTCAACCTGGGCATGAACCAAGGCGTGGCGGGCGGGGCGGGAATCGCCGCCCACCTGCATCAGCACGTGGTTCCGCGCTGGGGTGGGGACGGGAACTTCTTCCCCATCATCGCCCAGACGAAGGCCATCACGCAGACGCTCGACGAGGTCCGCCAGCAGGTGGCCGACGCGTGGCCGGAAGAGTCGGACCTGTCCGGGGAGACGGATGCTTAGTCGGCACGCCCGCGGGTTTTTCACCGGGCTGTTCTCGCCCCTTGCCCGGTTCCTGCTCAAGGTGGGCGTCTCGCCGGACGCGGTTACCGTCGTCGGGACCGCCGGCGTAGTTCTCGGTGCCCTGATTCTCTACCCCCTGGGCCAGCTCTGGTGGGGTTCTCTGCTGATCGCCGTTTTCGCGCTGTCCGACGTCGTGGACGGCATCATGGCGAGGGAACAGGGACGCAGCGGCCCGTGGGGAAACTTCCTCGACTCCACGCTGGACCGGTTGGCA
Source organism: Arthrobacter sp. 2RAF6 (assembly GCF_052115205.1). NCBI lineage: Bacteria > Bacillati > Actinomycetota > Actinomycetes > Micrococcales > Micrococcaceae > Arthrobacter > Arthrobacter sp. 2RAF6. Next base: position 127,373 of record NZ_JBFRGF010000013.1, read on the forward strand.
GACGGCGCCATATTCGCCGGCGTCGCAATCTGGTTCTTCACGGGCGGCGGGAACAGCACGATTGCCATAGCGTCCTTGGCCTGCCTGGTGCTCGGGATGGTGGTTTCGTACGCCCGCGCCAAGGCTGAATCACTAGGCTTCTACGCCAATGTGGGCATCGCCGAGCGCGCGGAGCGACTCATTTCCGTGCTCCTCGTCACCGGCCTGACCGGACTCGGCTTGCCTCCCGTCGTCTTGCTGGTGACCCTTGTCATGCTCGCCGCGGCTACGGGCGTCACCGTCGTCCAAAGGATGGCGGCCGTCCGCGAACAGGCGATGGCAGACGTCGACGGCGGGACGCCCGCCTAAGCGTTGGGATCATCCTCTCGCTTCCAGGCGCGTTCCATGTCCCGGCGGGTTTATGTCCCGGCGGGTTTATGTCCTGGTGGGTCTGAAGTGGTGGTTGCGTCGGGGTGTTTGGCGGGGATCGACGTGGGGCGGGGGTTTGAACCATGCGGTGCCGTTGTCCGTGGTGATGGTCCATTGTTCTTTGTGGATGACGTGGTGGTGGTGGCTGCACAGCAAGGTGCCTTGCTCGGTTCCGGTGGTGCCGCCGTTGGACCAGTAGGTGATGTGGTGGGCTTCGCACCAGGGTGCGGGGATGGTGCAGTCGGGGAAGGCGCAGCCTTGGTCGCGGGCGATGATGGC